>NZ_CP110257.1:1215714-1519642 GCF_026013905.1 Schlegelella aquatica | reverse complement strand
CCCGCACCCGGCGCGGCGAGATGAAATGCTCGCGCAGCAGTTGTTCGTACTTGCGGTTCGAGAGCTTCGGGGCTTGCTCACGGGCGCCGGGCGCGACGTCCGCCCCTCGCGGGGCCCCGCCGCGCGACTCCTCCAGCCACTTCCACAGCTTGAGGTAGCCCATGAACTCCGACTTCTCGTCGTCGAATTTGCGGTGCTTCTCGTCGGCGGCCTGGGCCTGCTCCATCGGCCGGTCGCGCACGTCCTGGCCCGACAGGGCCGCCGCGATGATGAGAACCTCTGCGAGCGACTGGCGCTCGCGTGCCTCCAGGATCATGCGGCCCACCCTCGGGTCCAGCGGCAACTTCGCGAGTTCCCGCCCGATCGGCGTGAGCTCGTTGTTCTCGTCCACCGCATTGAGCTCGGCGAGCAGTTGGTAGCCATCGGCAATGGCACGCCGGGGCGGCGGCTCGAGGAAGGGGAAGTCCTCCACCGCGCCCAGGCCGAGCGATTTCATGCGCAGGATCACGCCCGCCAGCGACGAGCGCAGGATCTCCGGATCGGTGAAGCGGGGCCGGGAGGCGAAGTCCTGCTCGTCGTAGAGCCGGATGCAGATGCCGTTGGCCACGCGCCCGCAGCGGCCGGCACGCTGGTTGGCCGCCGCCTGGCTGATCGGCTCGACCTGCAGCTGCTCGACCTTGTTGCGGTAGCTGTAGCGCTTGACGCGTGCGAGGCCCGAGTCCACCACGTACCGGATGCCGGGCACGGTCAGCGAGGTCTCGGCCACGTTCGTCGCCAGCACGATGCGCGGCGCGGCACCCGGCTCGAACACCCGGTCCTGCTCCTGTTGGCTGAGGCGCGCGAACAGCGGCAGGATCTCCACCCCCGGCGGATGGTGCTTGCGCAGATGCTCCGCGGCCTCGCGGATCTCACGCTCGCCGGGCAGGAACACCAGGACGTCTCCCGGACCTTCGCGCCAGAGCTCGTCCACGGCGTCGGCGATGGCGTCGTTCAGGTCGTAGTCGTCCGAGCGGCCGGCCTTGGCCGAGGCGCCGGGCGCCTGCCCCGCGGGGCGGGCCGCAGCGTCCCACTCGAACGGCCGCCAGCGCAGCTCGACCGGATAGAGCCGCCCTGACACCATGATCACCGGCGCCGGCCCGCGCCGGCTCGCGAAGTGCTCGGCAAACCGCTCGGCGTCGATCGTGGCCGAGGTCACGATCACCTTCAAGTCCGGGCGCCGCGGCAGGATCTGCTTGATGTAGCCGAGCAGGAAGTCGATGTTCAGGCTGCGCTCGTGAGCCTCGTCGATGATGAGCGTGTCGTAGGCTCGCAGCAGCGGATCGGTCTGCGTTTCCGCGAGCAAGATGCCGTCGGTCATCAGCTTGACCGAGGCGCCCGGCGAGAGCCGGTCCTGGAAGCGCACCTTGTAGCCCACATGCTCGCCCACAGGCGTGCCCAGCTCCTGCGCGATGCGCTTGGCCACGCTCGCGGCAGCGATGCGCCGGGGCTGCGTGTGGCCGATGAGGCCCGCACCGCCCGCGCCCAGCCCCCGCCCCATCGCCAGCGCGATCTTCGGCAGCTGGGTGGTCTTGCCCGAGCCCGTCTCGCCGCAGACGATGACCACCTGGTGTTCGGCAATCGCCCGTGCGATCTCCTCTCGCTTGGCCGACACCGGCAGCGACTCGGGGAAGGTGATGGGGGGGACGGGATGGGCCTGCGCCGCACCAGGCCGCCGGGGCGGCCGCGAAGGCCGCACGCGCTCGTTCATCGGTGCCTATCGTGCAAAATCCCGCATTATTTCAAAGCCCCCCGGGGCAGGCTCGCCTCCCTTCCTCCGCATCCCCATGAGTCTGGTCTTTCCCCACACCTTCGTGCCGTGGTTCCGCGCGGTGGCTCCGTACATCCACGCCTACCGCGGCAAGACCTTCGTGGTCGCGATGTCGGGCGAAGGCATTGCCGCGGGCCGACTGAACGCCTTCGTGCAGGATCTGTCCATCCTGCACGCGATGGGCATCCACATCGTGTTCGTCTACGGCTTCCGGCCGCAGATCAACGAACAGCTCGCCGCCAAGGGCCAGACCTCGCGCTTCAGCCACGGCATGCGCATCACCGACGCCGTCGCCCTCGACTGCGCACAGGAGGCCGCCGGCCAACTGCGCTTCGAGATCGAGGCGTCGTTCTCGCAGGGGCTGCCCAACACCCCGATGGCCAACGCCGCCGTGCGCATCATCTCGGGCAACTTCCTCACCGCCCGCCCCGTGGGCGTCGTGGACGGCGTGGACTTCATGCACAGCGGCATCGTGCGCAAGGTGGACGCCGCAGCCATCCGGCGGGCCCTCGACACCGGTGCCATCGTGCTGCTGTCGCCCTTCGGCTTTTCCCCCACCGGCGAGGCGTTCAATCTCTCGATGGAAGACGTCGCCACCAGCACGGCGATCGCCTTGCAGGCGGACAAGCTCGTCTTCCTGACCGAAGTGCCCGGCATCCGCGAGAAGCTGGACGACCCGGAAAGCCCCATCGACACCGAACTGGCGCTGGCCGACGCCGAGCGGCTGCTGGCTTCGCTGCCCAATCCCACGCAGCCCACGGACACCGCGTTCTACCTGCAGCACTGCGTCAAGGCTTGCCGCGCCGGTGTGGAGCGCTCGCACATCCTGCCCTTCGCGGTGGACGGCGCGCTGCTGATGGAGATCTACACCCACGATGGCATCGGCACGATGATCGTCGATGAGAAGCTCGAAAGCCTGCGCGAAGCGACGGCCGATGACGTGGGCGGCATCCTCCAACTCATCGAGCCGTTCGAGCGCGACGGCACACTCGTCAAACGTTCTCGCACCGAGATCGAGCGCGACATCGGCTACTACACCGTGATCGAGCACGATGGCGTGATCTTCGGCTGCGCGGCGCTCTACCCCTACCCCGAAGCGCGAACCGGAGAGATGGCCGCGCTCACCGTCTCGCCCGAGGTGCAAGGCCAGGGCGACGGCGAGCGCATTCTCAAGCGCATCGAGCAACGCGCCAAGGCGATGGGCCTCGAGAGCATCTTCGTGCTCACGACGCGGACCATGCACTGGTTCATCCGGCGGGGTTTTCAGCCCGTGGATCCCGACTGGCTGCCCGAGGCCCGCAAGCGCAAGTACAACTGGGACCGCCGGTCCCAGGTTCTGGTCAAACGCCTGGTCTGAAGGCGACGACGACGAAACGACTCAAGGAGTTCCCCATGCCCCGCACCGTCCAATGTGTCTACCTCAAAAAGGAAGCCGAGGGGCTCGACTTCCCGCCGTATCCCGGCGAACTGGGCAAGCGCATCTACGAGAACGTCAGCAAGGAGGCCTGGCAGACCTGGCTGCGCCACCAGACCATGCTGGTCAACGAGAACCGCCTGAACCTCGCCGATGCCCGCGCCCGTCAGTACCTTGCTCGCCAGATGGAGCGCTTCTTCTTCGGCGAAGGGGCCGACCAACCCGCCGGTTACGTGCCGCCGTCCAACTGACCCCACGTCGGTACCGGACTCGACCCTCGCAGCGAGTCCGCCCCCTCGGCGCCCGCACAGTCCGCCCCCTTGGCGCCCGCAGGCCCCCCCTTGGCGCCCCGAAGGGTCCCCCACTTGGCGCCCGCTGGTGCGCCCTCTCGGCGCCCGCATCTGCCGCGGGCAACAGCCCTTCCGCCCAATACCAGGGTGCGGCCCCTCGTCGCCGCGAATTGCATGCCCCTGGCCGTACTGATCTGACGCAAAGCCGGCGTTCGCATTCCCCGCACAGAACGTCATGCTTTTGAGAATCATTCTTGTTCGCGGCTACAATCTCCTCGCCTTTATCGAGGAGTCTGCATGTTCCAACGTATCGTTGCCCCGTTGACCATCGTGGCCGCCGTCCTCGCCGCGGCCCCTGTGGCGGCCCAAGACAACAAGGTCCTCAACCTCTATTCGGCCCGCCACTATCAAACCGACGAAGCCCTGTACGACAACTTCACCAAGGCCACCGGCATCAAGATCAACCGCGTGGACGCCGACGACGCGGGCATCCTCGCTCGCCTCAAGAGCGAGGGCGCAGCGAGCCCGGCCGATGTCGTGTTGCTCGTCGATGCCGCGCGGCTCTGGCGCGCCGAGCAGGACGGCCTCTTCCAGCCGGTCAAGTCCAAGCTGCTGGAAGACCGCATCCCGGCCACCCTGCGCGGCGACGACAAGGGCCAGGGCTCCCAGTGGTTCGGTCTCTCGACACGCGCGCGCGTCATCGTCTACAACAAAGCCAAGATCAAGCGCGACGACGTCGACACCTACGAGGAACTGGCCGACCCGAAGAACAAGGGCAAGGTCTGCACCCGCTCGGGTTCCCACCCGTACAACCTCTCCCTCATCGGTTCGCTGATGGAGCACCTCGGCCCCGAGAAGACCGAAGCCTGGGCCCGCGGCGTCGTGGCCAACATGGCGCGTGAACCGAAGGGCGGTGACACCGACCAGATCAAGGCCGTGGCCAGCGGGGAATGCGGCGTCGCCATCTCCAACAGCTATTACGTCGCCCGGCTGATGCGCTCGAACAAGCCCGAGGATCGAGAGGTGATGGAGAAGGTCGCCGTCGTCTTCCCCAACCAGCAGAGCTGGGGCACCCACGTCAATATCGCGGGCGGCGCGGTCGCGCGGCACGCCAAGAATCGCGAAGCGGCGGTCAAGTTCCTGGAATATCTCGCCAGCGACCAGGCCCAGGTGTACTTCGCCAACGGTAACAACGAATACCCCGTCGTGAGGACGGTCAAGGCGCCCAATCCGGCGCTGGAGAGCCTGGGAGAATTCAAGACCGAACTGATCCCGATCTCGGTGGTCGGCGCCAACCAGGCCAAGGTCCAGCAAATCCTCGACCGGGTCGGCTTCAAGTAATCAGCCGCAAATCATCCGACGATTTGTGAATCGCAACGCCGGCCGCGGGCCGGCGTTCATTTTTCAGGGCTGCGGCTGAAGGTCTGTTCGGACTTACCCGCGTTTCGCCACAAGGGTCGCGCGCGGGTTGCCGTCGCGCGAATGGCTGGGATATTATCGGCGCGCGTTTATCCCCGAATCCCAACCCCTATTCGAGCGCATATGCCCACCTACCAGGAACTCCTCGCCCAGAAGGCCGAACTCGAAAAGCAAATCGAAGCGGCCCGCAAACAGGAATTGGCCGACGCGATCGCGAAGATCAAGTCTCTGATGGCGCAATACGGCATCACGCTTGCCGACCTCGGCGGCAAGGCCCCGGCCAAGCCCGCGTCCACCAAAGGAAGCAAGGTGCCCCCCAAGTACCGCAACCCCGCCACCGGTGAAACCTGGACGGGCCGCGGCCGTCAACCCAAGTGGGTCGAACAGGCCCTCGCCTCGGGCAAGAAGCTCGAGGATCTCGCCGTCTGAGTCCGCGCCTGTCTCTGCCTTGCCCCCCTCAAACCCCGCCGTCGCGGGGTTTTCGCATCCCGCAGCGCTCTCAGCCGTCCCACCCCGGTGCGCCGAAGGCATTCAGTGGCAACTTGAGGTAGCGGCGGCCGTTCGGCTCCCGCTCGGGCAACTCCCCCGCGCGAATGTTCACTTGGATCGAAGGCAGCAGCAACGCCGGCATCTCCAGGGTGGCATCCCGGGCCGAGCGCATCGCCACGAACTCGTCCTCGCCGATACCGTCGCGCACATGGATGTTGTGCGCACGTTGGGCCGCCACGGTCGTGACGCCGCAAGGCGCGCGCTCGCCCGGCGGGTAGTCGTGGCACAGAAACAAGCGGGTTTCTCCGGGCAAGCTCAACAGGCGCCTGATGGAGCGGTACAGCATGTGGGCGTCACCCCCGGGAAAATCCGCGCGCGCCGTGCCGACGTCCGGCATGAACAGCGTATCGCCGACGAATACCGCGTCCTCCACCCGGTAGGCCACATCGGCAGGAGTATGACCGGGCACATGCAGCACTTCGATGCGCAGCGGTCCTGCTTCCAGCACCTGGCCGTCGTGGAACAAGGCGTCGAATGGGCGCCCGTCAGTGGCAAAGCCGGGCCCCAGGTTGAAGATGCCCGCGAATACCTTCTGCACCCGGCAAATCTCCGCGCCGATGCCGACCCGTGCACCAAACCGTTCGCGCAGCCAATGCGCCGCAGAAAGGTGATCCGCGTGCGCATGGGTTTCGAGCACCCATTCCAGCCGCAGCCCCTTCGACTGCAGATAGCCGCTCAGCCGCTCCACCGACTCCGTCCACACCCGCCCCGATTTGGAATCGAAATCGAGCACGGGGTCGATCACGACCGCCTGCGGCGCATCATTGGTGTGCACCACGTAACTCCACGTCGAGGTGCGCGAATCGAAGAAGGGCTCGATGTGTATCGTCATGGTTGGCGGCTTCGGTCTTCAATAACGGGAATGTCGCTCGGCTGTGCACCCACCCCTGGCAGTCTAGCGGCCCCACCCGTGCTCTTCCTCGGGTTGGGTCAATACCGCCCCTCGCGCGGCCCAGCCGGAACGCGCCGACCGCAGACGGCAGCGACGGCGCACGGGCATGAGGGCCCATGATCGACCCCGCAAGCAGCAACGGTTCGTCCGCCGGCAGCGCAAGTCGCCGCGCCAAGGCGCTTCGGGACCAGCAACCCTCACTGAGGCTCGGCGCGCCGATCCGCTGGCGCAGCGACTCTCTGCGGGCACCAGGTCCGAGCATCTTCGATGCCCGACGAACAGAGGGCGCGAGGGCCTGCCGGACCGCTTCATCCGGATCGCGTCATCTCGAACGGGAGGCCTACTCCGGGCGGTACCCCGAGTGAGGCTGCAGCGGTTCCGGCAGTTCTTGACGGCGCGTTCTTTTCGGCACAATGGCAAGCGTGATCCGTCGTGCGCGTTCCACCCTGGCCCGCTGGGCCACTTGGCTGGCGTGCCTGCTCGTGTGGCAGGCGGCCATGCCGGTCCTCGCGGCAGCGGCGGCTCGTGCGCAAGGACAGCCGCTGGTCGAGGTCTGCACCGTCTATGGCGTCCGCCTGATCGCTCCCGCCGCCGGCAACGACGACTCGCAAGACCCTGCGCCGGACTCCGGCTCCTGGAGTGACCCCTGCCCGCTCTCGGTGCTGGTGCTCGCCCCTCCGTCGGCACCGCTCACGCGGGCCGCACCCCAGGCTGGGCCCGGCGAGTACCGGCTGCACTCTTGCCCCACGCAAACTCTCGATCGGGTGCGGGCCTGGATGGCCGGCCGCCAGCAAGGGCCGCCCGCGGCCTGATGCCACCGGCGTCGCTACGCCCGCGCGTGCGAGGCGTGCCGTCGCCTTCGGTGCAGTGCACCTCATCGCCTGCTGCGAGCCGGCCGTCGCGCGAAGCCCTCGTCGCGCTTCGCGCGTCGTGCCCCGCGTTCCTTGTCTTCCAATTCCACACCACGACATGAATTCTTCGTTCATCCGCCCCTTCCGCACCCTCGCCGTTGTCCTGGTCGCACTGCTCGCGACCCATTCGATGGCGCACAGCTACCGCGCCGGAGACATCGAGGTGGGCCACCCTTGGGCACGGCCGACGGTGCCCGGCCAGCGCGCCGGCGGCGCTTTCCTCAGCCTCACGAATCGCGGCACCAGCCCCGACAAACTGCTTTCCGCCGCTTCACCGGTCGCAGCGTCCGTCGAGCTGCACACGATGACGCTGGAAGGCAACGTGATGCGGATGCGCGAGGTGGGCGCCATCGACATCCCGGCGGGCCAGAACGTGAAGCTGCAGCCCGGTGGCCTGCACATCATGTTCATGGGCCTCAAAGCGCCTCTCAAGCTGGGCGAGAGCGTGCCGATGACGCTTCGCTTCGAGAAAGCAGGCGAGGTGACCGTGGAGGTCAAAGTGGAAATGCCCCAAGCCGAAAACGGTGCACCGGCGCCTGGCGCGCACGGCGATCACAAGCACCAATGAACAGCAAAGCTTCGGCCGCCGAGTTGACCCTCAGCGCCATCGAGCAGCCCAGTTGTCCAGCTGCTGCAGGCGGTCAAGGACCACCTGGGCGTGCCGCCCGAGCAGGCGCTGGCCGACACGGGCTACAAGGCCGAAGCGGTGTTCGAGGCTCGATGAAAGGTCGAGCGAGCCCAGGGCGGCGGGGCCCGCAGTCGCCGGACTGTCCCCCGGCGCAGGCCGGTGGCCGCCGCCTCCTCCTTGATGTCCGGCGCCTGCGCGCCCCACCGCCCTGGGCCGGCACCGTCGTGCTGACAGGGCCGCTCAAGTCCCGGCCATCACGGCGGTCACGGGCATGGGCCGCAGATTCAGCGCCAAGCACAGGAGCTTCCGCTGGACTCGCACGCGGTGCAGCCCGCGCAGGCTGAACTGCCGCAATCCCGGCACTTTCTTGATCCAGCCGTTCGGTGGCTCGGCGATCCACTTGCGACGTTGGTACGCGGCTTGGCCTTCGTCGGTCTGTAGCTGGGAGGCCGTGGCGCGGGGTGGCGCCAGACGGCTTCAGTCTCGCGCCTCAGCAGGCCGGGGCTGCACCAGGTGCGCAACCGCACCGGTCGGATCGGCGACGGCGCACACACGACCAAACGCTGGTACGTCATGCGGAGCTACCAGCGTCCTCCCACCCAATGCCTGGGCACGTCGAGCACATTCGTCGACATCGTCCACGGCAATGTAGGAGTGCCAATAGGAGCCGGAACCCGAGGTGTCAGGCGTCGGGTTCATCATCCCTGCGACATCCCGACCATCGCTCTGGAACAGCGTGTAGACGCCGAAGGGCCCTGCGTCTACTTCCCTGGAGGTCCAACCGAACAACTCGCGAAAGAAGCTTCCGCTCGTCGGCTGATCGGGAGTGACCAACTCATGCCATATGAAGGGCGTCTCGTTCGACATACGTGCTCCTTGATTCCGGGGAATGCGTTCACGGTACGTCGGGACACGACCACCTCATTGACGAACGGCAAACGCTCCCGACACCCCCGTGGGGGGTGGGGCGCCCCCCCGGGGGCAAAGATATAAGGACGAGCGCCGGCACGAACCAGTCAAGATGACATCCCGGACGCCTACGTTCGGGTGAACACCCGAAACAACCTATTGAACCTTCAAATCTAGGGCGTAGCGAGGCTTCCTTCTGCGCCGGTAGCATCGACCAGCCGGGAGGTCCGCCCCTGGGTTGCGCTCGAGGCCACAGGCCCGGGCGTACCGGAAAGCGCGCGTGCCGGTCTGCCCCTCTTGCTGCCGGGTGTCAAACAGCGCAGCGGTCAAACGCGCACAAAAAAGCCCCGTTCGTCGGGGCTCTTTTGTAGAGGGTCTGGCCGTCTGTCACGGTCATTGCCGCGTCCAGGGTTGGCGGAGACGGAGGGATTCGAACCCTCGATGGAGCTTTTGACCCCATACTCCCTTAGCAGGGGAGCACCTTCGGCCTCTCGGTCACGTCTCCAGCCGGAAATCGGCGTGAGTCGCACATTCTAACCGCGAAACTCGCAACTGCGAAACCGGTTCGTGAACGCTTGGCGTGTACAAGCAGGCCGAAGATGCGAGATCCACACCCTTGGACGCGGCGCGTCACCTTCAGGCGGCGTCCTGGTCGAGGTCGAAGGCCTTGTGCAGCGCGCGCACCGCCAGCTCCATGTACTTCTCGTCGATCACCACGCTCGTCTTGATCTCGCTGGTGGTGATCATCTGGATGTTGATGCCCTCTTCGCTCAACGCACGGAACATCGTGGCGGCCACGCCCACGTGCGATCGCATGCCGATGCCGACGATCGAGACCTTGCAGATCTTGGGATCGCCCACGACCTTCTCGGCGCCGAGCGCCGGGACCACCTTGCTGTTGAGCAGGTCGATGGTCTTGGCGTAGTCGTTGCGGTGGACGGTGAACGAGAAGTCGGTCTTGCCCTCGTGCGAGACGTTCTGCAGGATCACGTCCACGTCGATGTTCGCATCCGCCACGGCGCCGAGGATCTGGTACGCAATGCCGGGCTTGTCCGGCACGCCCATGACGGTGATCTTGGCTTCGTCGCGGTTGAAGGCGATGCCCGACACAACGGCTTTTTCCATTTTCTCGTCTTCCTCAAAGGTGATCAGGGTGCCCGACTTGGCCTCTTCCTCGATCGGGATGTCCCAGGGCGTGAAGCTGGACAGCACGCGCAACGGCACGCGGTACTTGCCCGCGAACTCGACCGAGCGGATCTGCAGCACCTTCGAGCCCAGGCTCGCCATCTCCAGCATCTCTTCGAAGCTGATCGTGTGCAAGCGGCGCGCCTCGGGCACGATGCGCGGGTCGGTCGTGTAGACCCCGTCCACGTCGGTGTAGATGAGGCATTCGTCGGCCTTCATCGCCGCGGCGACGGCCACCGCGGAAGTGTCGGAGCCGCCGCGTCCCAGCGTGGTGATGTTGCCCTGCGCATCCACGCCCTGGAAGCCTGTGATGATGACGATCTTGCCCGCGGCCAGGTCTGCGCGCACCCGCGCGTCGTCGATGCTCTCGATGCGCGCCTTGGTGTAGGCGGAGTCGGTCTTGATCGGCACCTGCCAGCCGGCATAGCTCACCGCCTGCAGGCCCTCGGCCTGCAAGGCGATCGACAGCAGGCCCACGGACACCTGCTCGCCGGTGGCGGCGATCATGTCCAGCTCGCGGGCGTACTCGGTGGTGTGCGTGGCGGGTGCCAGCTCTTTGGCCAACGCCAGCAGCCGGTTGGTCTCGCCGCTCATGGCCGAGGGCACCACGACCATCTGGTGGCCGGCACGGTGCCACTTGGCGACCCGCTTGGCAACGTTGCGGATGCGCTCGGTCGAGCCCATCGACGTGCCGCCGTATTTGTGAACGATCAATGCCATGGGAGTTGGGTGCGCGGATGGGTGGACGAAGGGGTTCGCGCCGCGGTCGCGAACCGGCAATTGTAGCCTTGCAGTGCAGCAATCCAGCTGACGCGAGGCTGGCGCTCGGGCACGCTAGTCTTGCCCGAAGGGCTCCCAAGCGATGCACAGCCGGTGGGGACCGGGCAACGCCGCGGCCCGGGCGTCCACGCCGAGACCGGGGACGAACACCAGCAGATCGCCGGCATAGACCAACGGAGCCCGCCGCGCCCAGGCGGGCACGCCCGCCGCCTGGTACTGCTTCTTCAAGCTGCGGGGGGGGCGGCCCGGGCCGAGCTGGAACGTCTCGCCGCCTTGCCGGGGCCGAAGCTCCACGGTCTCGAGCAGCTCGCGCGGCACGCTGAGGGCCTTGTCCCCCTCGTCGCGCGGCGTGCTGACCGTCAGCCGCGCCACCCACTGCGGTAAGTCCACACTGCCCTGCGCCGCCAAGGGGACCTGCATCGGCAGCCCCGCTGCCGGTTCCAGCGCACGGTCGCTCCCACTCGCCGCGGCAGAAGCACCCTCGTGAAGGGGCTCCAGCGACCACCTGTCGCGATAGAGCCGGACCACGGCGGCGGGGAGCGTCCAGACGCGCGCGGACACTCCCTCGCCCGACTCGTGCCAGAGACGATCCAACGCCTGCGCAGGAAGCGGCACACCTGTGGCCTGCCGGTACCAAGCGCGCAAGGCGTTGCGCGCGCGCGCCGGCCCGAGCGCGACCAATGCCGAGCGCGACAGACCTTCCGCCCCCGAAACGGCTTGCAGATCCAAGGCCGCCAGCGCCTGCGCGCATTCGGCGGCCTCGGCGCACCAGGCGGCGGCGCGGGCCAGGCCCTGCTCCGCCTGAGGAAACGAGGCGGCCAGCGCCGGCCAGGCGTGCAGGCGCAGCCGGTTGCGGGCATAGCGAGGGTCGGCGTTGCTCGTGTCGTCGATGTAGCTCAAGCCGTGCAGCCGCACGTACGCCTCGATCTGCGAGCGGGGCCGATCCAGCCACGGCCTCAACCACCGCACCCCCTCGCGATCGACCTCACGCGGCATGGCCGCCAATCCAGCCACCCCTGCTCCGCGCAAAGCCTGCAGGAGGAAGGTCTCGGCCTGATCGCCTCGATGGTGGGCCAGCATCACCACACTCGCCCCGTGCGCCTTCGCCATGCGAGCCAGCGCCTCGTAGCGCGCGCGCCGGGCCTCGGCCTCCACACTCTGGCCTGGGCCGAGGTTCAGCGGCAGACGCTCATGCGCGAACGTGATCGGCCCGCCGCGCTGGCGCCAGCGCCGGCAGGTCTCCTCACAGTGGGAAAGCCACTCGTCCGCTGCGGGCTGCAGCCCGTGGTGCACATGAAGCGCCACCACCTGGTAGCCCTGCTCGCGGGCCACCCTCACGGTGGCATGCAGCAAGGCGGTCGAGTCGCGGCCGCCGCTGTAGGCCACCGCGACCGTAGCGGGCGCGGCGACCGGGGACGACATCAGTGCTCTTTGGTGTCGGTGAAGCGCCCGTAGCTCTGCAGCCGCTCGTAGCGGCGCTGCAGCAGCTCCTTGGTGCGCAAGTCGGCCACCTGGCGAAGCGAATCGCTCAGTGCGCGCTTGAGGTAGGCTGCCATCTGCTTGGGATCGCGATGCGCGCCACCGACGGGCTCGTTGACAATCTTGTCGATCAGACCAAGCGCCTTGAGGCGGTGCGCGGTGATGCCCAATGCCTCGGCCGCCTCGCTCGCGCGGTCGGCCGTCTTCCAGAGGATGGACGCGCAGCCTTCGGGAGAAATGACCGAATAGACCGAGTACTGCAACATGAGCACCTGGTCCGCCACGGCGATCGCCAGCGCGCCGCCAGAGCCGCCCTCGCCGATGATGGTCGCGATGATCGGGACTTCGAGTTGCGCCATCTCGAAGATGTTGCGGCCGATCGCTTCCGACTGACCCCGCTCCTCCGCGCCGATGCCTGGATAGGCGCCGGGCGTGTCCACGAAGGTGAACACCGGCAGGCCGAACTTCTCGGCCAGCTTCATGAGGCGCAGCGCCTTGCGGTAGCCCTCGGGGCGCGACATGCCGAAGTTGCGCATCGCGCGTTCCTTCGTGTCGCGGCCCTTCTGGTGGCCGATGACCATGCAGGCCTGCCCGTTGAAGCGGGCCAGACCTCCGACGATGGATTGGTCGTCGGCGAAATGGCGATCCCCGTGCAACTCCTGGAAGTCCGTGAAGATCTCGTTGACGTAGTCCAGGGTGTAGGGCCGCTGGGGGTGTCGCGCGATCTGCGTGACTTGCCAGGGCGTGAGCTTGGCGTAGATCTCCTTCGTGAGCTGCAGGCTCTTCTTGCTGAGCCTGTCGATCTCTTCGGAGATGTCGACTGCCGACTCGTTCTGCACGTAACGCAGTTCGTCGATCTTGGTTTCGAGTTCGGCGATCGGTTGCTCGAACTCGAGGAAGTGTTTCTTGCTCATCCCAAGTGATCCCCGTCAATGAAGACGAAGGCCTCGATGATCGTTGTCAATATTCCACCGGCAGTGGGTCGAGGCTGCGCCAAATGTACCATGTGGCCACCGAGCGAAACGGGGCCCAGGCCTCGCCCACCTCCCGGGCTTCGGCCCGCGAGACGGGCTCGCCGCTGAAGTAGTTCAGGCTGATACCGCGCAGCAGGCCCAGATCGTCCAGCGGCAGCACGTTCGGCCGCATCAGATGGAAGATCAGGAACATCTCCGCCGTCCAGCGGCCGATGCCGCGGATCGCGACCAGCTCCTCGATGATCTGCTCGTCGTCCATCGAGGACCACTGGCGCACGTGGACCGCCCCGCTGGCGAAGTGCGAAGCCAGGTCGCGCAGGTACTCCACCTTGCGCGCGGACAGCCCTGCAGCCCTCAGGGCCTCCAGCGGCAGATCGAGCACCTGGGCCGGCGAAATGCGCGTCGACGGCCCGGGCAGGAGCGCGGCGAAGCGGTCCCACACGGACTGCGCGGCCTTGACGGAGATCTGCTGACCGACGATGGAGCGGGCCAGCGTCGTGAACGCGTCGCCGCGGCTTTGCAGCCGTGCCTCGCCAAACTGGGGGATGAGCTTGCGCATCACCCGGTCGCGCTTGACCAAGTGCCTGCAGGCCTCGTCCCAATACTCCGGAGTGACGCCCTTGCGCATGTCGCTACGCCTTGACCCAGGTGGTGCCCGTCGGAGTGTCCTTCAGCACGATGCCCTGTGCCGCGAGCTCCTCGCGGATGCGGTCGGCCTCGGCGTAGTTCTTCTCGCGCTTGGCCTGGGAGCGCGCTTCGATGCGCGACTGGATGTAGGCCTCGTCCACCCCGGAGCCGCCTTGCAGGAACTCCCGCGGCGCGCCTTGCAGCAGTCCGAGGGTGCCGGCCAGCGCCTTGAGCAGGCCTGCCGTCTGCGGCGAGCGGGTCTTGTTCACCTCGGAGGCGAGGTCGAACAACACCGCGATGGCCTCGGGCGTGTTGAAGTCGTCGTTCATCGCCGCCCTCAGGCGCGCGGCGTGCGGTTCTTGCCAGTCGATGCCGACACCCTCGGCCGGGGGCACGGTGTCGAGCGCCGTGTACAGGCGGGTCAGGCCGTGCCGCGCGTCCTCCAGGCTCGTGTCGCTGTAGTTGAAGGGGCTGCGGTAGTGGGTGCGCAGCATCGCGAAACGCAGCGTCTGGCCGTCGTAGCGCTTGAGCACGTCGCGGATGGTGAAGAAATTGCCGAGCGACTTCGACATCTTCTCGTTGTCGACATTGAGGAAGCCGTTGTGCATCCACACGTTGACGAAGGGCTTGCCTGTGGCGCCCTCGCTTTGCGCGATCTCGTTCTCGTGGTGCGGGAACTGCAGGTCCATGCCGCCACCATGAATGTCGAAGTGTTCGCCGAGCAGCGCGCAGCTCATCGCAGAGCACTCGATGTGCCAGCCCGGACGTCCCCGGCCGAAGGGCGACTCCCACTTGGCTTCGTCCGGCTCGGTGGGCTTGGCCGCCTTCCAGAGCACGAAGTCCAGCGGATCTTCCTTGCCCTCGCCCACGGCCACGCGCTCGCCGGCACGCAGCTGGTCCAGCGACTTGCCGGACAACCTGCCGTAGCCGGGGAAGCGCCGCACCGCGAAATTCACGTCGCCATTGGAGGCGCGGTAGGCGAGCCCCTTGTCCTCGAGCTTGCGGATCATCTCGAGCATCTGCGGCACATACTGCGTGGCCCGTGGCTCATGGGTCGGCGGCTCGATGCCCAATGCCGAGATGTCCTCGTGCATCGCGCGGGCCATTTCCTCGGTGAGTTCGCGGATCGTGATGCCCCGTTCGATCGCCCGCCGGATGATCTTGTCGTCGATGTCGGTGATGTTGCGCACGTAGGTGACGCGGTAGCCCAGCACCTTGAGCCAGCGCTGCACGACGTCGAACACCAGCATCATCCGCGCGTGGCCCACGTGACAGTAGTCGTAGATCGTCATGCCGCAGACGTACATGCGGACATGGTTGGGCTCGATCGGCGTGAACGGCTCGACGCGACGCGTCAGGGTGTTGTAGATCGAAAGCGTCATGGGAGATGCAAAACGGAAGGGGCGCTCGTCGTGACGAGCCGGCTCAACAGGAGCCGACCAGGTGTGACGGCGCGCTGCGCGCAGGCGACCGGCGGGAGGATTTCAACACGGCACCGGGCCTCGCTCGATGCGGGTTTGCAGGGGTCGAGGCGCCTGTCGCCTCGTAGAATCGCCGCAGTATAGCGTTGCCACGCCCAAGGTACCCGATGCCCCCAGCCTCGCTCTTGCCCACCGTCCGGTGGTCGGCCGCCGTCCTCGTCCTGGCCCTTTGCGGGGGGGCTTTGCCCGCGCGCGCGGACGAATCGGCGCAGGTGCAAGCGCTGCTGCGGCAGGGGCAGACGGCCGAGGCCCTGCTGCGCGTGGAACGCGCACTGGCCCAACAGCCCACGGATCATCGACTGCGCTTCCTCAAGGGGGTGGTCCTCGCCGAGCAGGGCAAGTCGTCGGAGGCGATCGCGCTCTTTTCGCAGTTGGTGCAGGAGCGGCCCGAGCTGCCCGAGCCCTACAACAACCTGGGCGTCGTCCTCGCCCAGTCCGGACAACTCGACAAAGCCCGCGCTGCCTTCGAGATGGCGGTGCGCCTGAAGCCCGATTACGCCACCGCTCACGAGAATCTGGGCGATGTGCATGCCAAGCTGGCGGCGCAGTCCTACGGACGGGCCGCGGATCTCTCACCGGGCCAACCCGGCGTGACTGCCAAGCTCGAGGCGGCCCGCAAGCTGGCCAGCGGGCGGGTCACGGCGCTCCCGCCCTCGGGAGCGCGGTAGCCGGCATGCCGAGACCGGCGCCTCCCCGCCGGCGCCGGCTTCCCGCCCCCTTCGCGGAGCGGGCCCGATGGCACCAGGCCGTCGCGCCTTTGGCGGGTCGTCTATCCTCTCGGCTGCACGTCTCTTCGTTCCAAGGTCATTCAGGAGTCCGACAACGATGATTTCCCTACGCCTGGCCGCCACCGCCGTGGCCTTCGCGGCCACCATCAGCGTCGCGTCCGCCCAGACGGTGCGCCTGAACACCACGGCCGGCGACATCGTCGTGCAACTCGATGCGGCCAAGGCGCCGAAGACGGTCGAGAACTTCCTCGCCTACGTCAAGGCCGGCCACTACGACGGCACCATCTTCCATCGCGTGATCGACGGCTTCATGATCCAAGGCGGCGGCTTCACGCCCGACATGAAGCAGAAGCCGACCCAGCCGCCCATCCCGCTCGAAAGCCGCAACGGCCTGTCCAACCAGCGCGGCACCCTCGCCATGGCACGCACCATGGACCCGAACTCGGCCACGGCCCAGTTCTTCATCAACGTCAGCGACAACGCTTTCCTCGACGCCGCCAACGCGCGCGACGGCCACGGCTACGCGGTGTTCGGCAAGGTCGTGCAAGGCATGGAGGTGGTCGACAAGATCAAGTCCGTGCGCACCACCACGCGGGGCATGTACGAGAACGTGCCGGTACAACCGGTGGTCATCAAGAAGGTCACTCTGGAGAAATGAACATGGCAGTCGAACTGCACACCAACCACGGCGTCATCAAGCTCGAACTCGACGCCGACAAGGCGCCCAAGACGGTCGAGAACTTCCTCAACTACGTGCGCCGCGGCCACTATGACGGCACCATCTTCCACCGCGTCATCGACGGCTTCATGATCCAGGGCGGCGGGTTCGAGCCGGGTATGAAGCAAAAGCCGACCGACCCGCCGATCGAGAACGAGGCCAACAACGGCCTGAAGAACGACCGCTACACGATCGCGATGGCCCGCACGCAGGCGCCGCACTCCGCCACCGCGCAGTTCTTCATCAACGTGGCCGACAACGAGTTCCTCAACTTCCGCTCCGAGAGCTTGCAGGGATGGGGCTATGCCGTTTTCGGCAAGGTGGTGGAAGGCACCGAGGTGGTGGACAAGATCAAGGGCGTCAAGACGGGCCGCCGCGGCTTCCACGACGACGTGCCGAACGAGGACGTGGTGATCCTCAAGGCCGTCGAGGTCTGAAGGCGCACCGACGCTCGTGTCGCTCATGCCTGTCGCGCCCGAGGCGCCGGCCTCTGCCGTGCCGCACCCGGCGGAGCTGATCGCTCCCGCGGGCTGGCACCGCATCGACCTGCTGTCGGATCTGCACTTGCACGCCGGGCTGCCGCGCACGGCTGCGGCCCTGCGCGACCATCTCCTTCACACGCCGGCGCAGGCGGTGCTGATCCTGGGTGATCTTTTCGAGGCCTGGGTGGGCGACGACGCGGCCGACGAGGGCTTCGAGCACGAGGTGGGCCTGTGGTTGCGCGCTGCGGCGCGGGGGCGGTGGATCGGCTTCATGGCCGGCAACCGCGACTTCCTCGTCGGCCCGGCCTTCCTGGGGGCGTGCGGCATCCATCCGCTGGCCGACCCCACGGTGCTCCACGCCTTCGGACGGCGTTATCTGCTCACCCATGGCGACGCGCTGTGTCTGGCCGATGTGGACTACCAGCGGTTTCGCGCCGAAGTGCGCACGGCGGTCTGGCGCAAGCGGTTCCTCGCGCAGCCCCTCGGGGTGCGCCGGCAGATCGCGTGCCAGCTGCGGGCCGCCAGCGAGGAGCGCAAGCGCCGCCTGGGACGCGAGGCGTATGCCGACGTGGACCGCGACGCCGCGCTGCGCTGGCTGGAGGCTGGCGCTGCTGACGCGCTCATCCACGGCCACACGCACCGTCCGGGCGACGGCCCGCTGGACGATCGGCGGCTGCGTCATGTGTTGAGCGACTGGGATCTGGACGAGGACGGGACCGGGCACGCCCCCCGGGCGGAGGTCGTGCGGCTCTCCCCCGCCGGCCTGGAGCGCATCTCGCTGGTGGACGGAGGCCGCTGATGTGGCCCACGTGGTGGCGACGCTGGCAAGCACGCCGGCAGGAGCGCGTGCTCCAGTCGCGCCCGATTCCCGACCCCCTGTGGCATGCGGTGCTCGATCAGTTTCCCTTTCTGAGGCAGCGCGCTCCTGGGGACGTGGATGAGCTGCGCCGGCTGGCCACGCTCTTTCTCGACCGCAAGGAGTTCACCGGCGCCGGCGGCTTGACGATCACCGACGAGATGGCCGTCGCCATAGCCGCCCAGGCCTGTCTGCCGGTGCTCAAACTCGGCTTGCACCTCTACGACGACTTCGTCGGCATCGTCGTGCACCCGGATGAAGTGGTGGCGCGGCGCGAGGTGATGGACGAGGACGGCGTCGTCCACCGCTACGACGAGGTGCTGGCCGGCGAGGCGATGGACCGCGGCCCGGTGATGCTCTCCTGGCGGGACGTGCGCGAGGCGGGTGCCGGTGCCGAGGGGGCCTACAACGTGGTGATCCACGAATTCGTCCATAAGCTCGACATGCAAGACGGCGAGTCCGACGGCGTTCCTCCGCTGCCGCCCGCCGCGCGAGCCGCATGGATCGACGTGATCGACGCGGAGTTCGAGCGCTTCTGCACCGACGTGGACGAAGGCCGCGAGACGTTCCTGGACCCCTATGGGGCGCAGGGCTGCGACGAGTTCTTCGCGGTCGCCGCGGAAGCCTTCTTCGTCGCCCCACTCGCCTTTCGAGCGGAGCACCCCGCGCTCTACGAGCAGTTCAAGAGCTACTTCAGACAGGACCCGGCGGCCACCGCGGACAGCCCGTGACCCTCGCGCGGGGCCTCGCGTCACCGCCGCTCGAAGACGGCGATGCTCTCGACGTGCGCGGTGTGCGGGAACATGTTCACGGCACCGGCCGCGACACAGGTGTAGCCAGCCTGATGCACCAGCAGCCCCGCGTCGCGCGCCAGCGTCGCCGGGTTGCACGACACGTACACGATGCGCCGGGGCGCCTGCCAGCCGCTCAGGCCCCCACTCAGGCCCCCTTGCTGGTGCACGTCGGCCAGCGCCTTGGCCAGTGCGAACGCCCCCTCCCTGGGCGGATCGACCAGCCACTTGTCAGCGCTGCCATAGCGCAGCAGATCCTGCGGCTCCAGCTCGAAGAGGTTGCGCGCCTCGAAGGAGGTACGCGCTTCCAGCCGGTTGAGGCGCGCGTTGTCCTGCGAGCGCTGCACCAGCGCCTCGCTGCCTTCCACACCCAGCACCTGCCGTGCTCGCCGCGCGATCGGCAGCGTGAAGTTGCCCAGGCCGCAGAACCAGTCGATCACCCGCTCATGCGGCTGCGGGTCGAGCAGGCGCACGGCGCGCCCGACGAGCATCCGGTTGATGTGATGGTTGACCTGCGTGAAGTCCGTCGGCCGGAACGGCATGCGCACGTCGAACTCGGGCAGCGAATACGCCAGCACCGGACCGCCTTCGTCGAGCCGATGGATCGAATCGGGCCCCTTCGGTTGCAGCCACCACTGCACCCCATGTTCCTCGGCAAACCTGCGCAGGCGGGCGATATCGGCCTCGCTCAGCGGCTCCAGATGCCGCAGCACGAGCGCCGTCGCCCGGCCCTCGTCATGCTCGCCCACGGCCACCTCGATCTGCGGCAGGCGATCGGGCCGGTCCATCGACGAGATGAGGTGACGCAGCGGCACCAGCATCGCGCTCACGTGCGGCGGCAGCACCTGGCAGCTCGTCATGTCGGCCACGTAGCTCGACTTGCGCTCATGAAAACCGACCAGCACGCCGCCCTTCTTCGGCACCATGCGCACCGACAGCCGCGCGCGAAAGCGGTAGCCCCAGGTCGGCCCCTCGATCGGCCGCAATATCGTCTCGGGCCGCACCTTGCCGAGGTGCCAGAGGTTGTCCTCGAGCACGCGCTGCTTCACGGCCACCTGCGCCGAGATGTGGAAATGCTGCATCTTGCAGCCGCCGCACACGCCGAAGTGGACGCAGCGCGGCACCACACGCTGCGAGCTCTCCTTGCGCAGCGCGACCACGCGCGCCTGCTCCCAGTTGTTCTTGCGCCGCGTGACGGCGACCTGCACTTCTTCGCCCGGAAGGGCGCCCTCGATGAAGACGACCTTGCCTTCCGCGTCGTGAGCCACGCCCTGGGCCTCGAGGTCGAGCGACTCGACCTTCAGCCACTCATTCGCTTGTGTCATGGGCGGAATTATCCGCCCCAGGCTTGCAGGTACTCGCGCCAATGCGGCTCGTCCCAGCCGGCCAGCGTGCTGCGCACGTGGTCGATTTCACGCTGGTATTCCGCCTCGGTGAAGCCGCCGCGCATCTGCTGAAAGCGGCAGTACAGCAGATAGGTGTTCATCACGTCGGTCTCGCAGTACCGGCGGATCTCCTCCAGCTGCCCGGCGCGGTAGGCCCCGTACACGGCCGAGCCGTCCATGCCCAGCTTGCCGGGAAAGCCGCACAGCTTGGCCATCGCATCCAGCGGTGCGTTGGCCCGCGGCTGGTACATGGCCAGCAGGTCCATCAGGTCCAGGTGCCGCATGTGGTAGCGGGAGATGTAGTTGTTCCACTTGAACTCGCGGTCGTCTTCGCCCAAGTCCCAGTAGCGGCTCGCCACCACGCCATGCCGCAGGCCACGGTAGTGCAACACCGGCAAGTCGAACCCCCCGCCGTTCCAGCTCACCAACTGCGGCACGTGCTTCTCGATGCTGTTGAAGAACGCCTGGATGATGCGTCCTTCCTGGCTTGCGCCGTCGGTCTCGCGGTCCACGAAGGAATGCACCCGCAGCCCCTCGGCATTGCGGAACACGCAGCTGATCACCAGCACCCGTTGCAGGTAGTGCGGCAGGAACTCGCTCTGCCCCGCCTGAGCCCGCTCGGCCATGACCTTCTCATAGAGGTGGTCGTCATCGAGCTCGGGCGCACCGTGGAGCGCGCGCAGCCCGGCGAGGTCGGGGATGGTTTCGATGTCGAAGACGAGTACGGGCCAGGCCATGGATGCTCGCAGCGAAGAATCGGACCCGCATTATCGGCGGCGGCCGCCAGCGCATGAGCGATCCGCCTCGATCAGAAGATCGAATCGCGGTCCACACCCTGCCGGATCATGCGGCGCTTGAGCTTGACGAGCGCTTCCTGCTGGATCTGGCGAATGCGCTCCCGTGTGAGGCCGAGCCGCGCGGCCAGCACCTCGAGCGTCTCCGGCTCCCGGTCGTGCAGACCGTAGCGGCCGGCGAGCACTTCGCGCTCGCGCTCGCTCAACTCCCCCAGCCAGGTGTCCAGCAAATGCTCGACCTCGTGGTTCAGCGTGAGACCCATGGGGTCGACGGCCTGCTCGTCGGCCACCATGTCCATCATGGACTCCGCGTTGTCGCGTTCCAGGGGCGCGTCGAGTGAGGTGGGCAGCTCGGCGAACTTGAGCAACTGCGCCACCTCCTGGACGGGACGGCCGAGCCGCGCGGCCACGTCTTCCACGCGCACCTGCGCCTCTTGCGAGCCGTTGGACCGCTCCGACTCCAACTGCCGGCGCACCTTGAGCACCTGGTTGAGTTCGCGCACGACGTGCACGGGCAGGCGCACGAGTCTCGCCTGATGCATGATCGCGCGTTCGATGCTCTGCCGGATCCACCAGGAGGCATACGTCGAGAAGCGAAAGCCCCGCTCGGGCTCGAACTTCCCGATGGCGTGCATCAGGCCCAGGTTGCCTTCTTCGATCAGATCGGTGAGCGGCAATCCCCGACCGAGATAGTTCTTGGCGATGCTGACCACGAGCCGCAGGTTGTGCTCGATCATCGCCTGGCGCGCCTCGAAGTCGCCCTGTCGCGCCCTGCGTGCGGTCTCGAACTCCTGCTCGGGTGTCAGCAGCGGCGTGCGTCGGATGTCGCGCAGGTAGGTCTGCAGCGTATTGCCGACGTCCGCCTCCCCCGCCTCCAGGGCGGACTTGTCTCCCGCATCCCCGGCCGACGGAGCGGCCTGCGCAGGGTCGTTGAGGTCCGCCGGGGGGAGGGTGCCGAGGGGATTCAAACCCTCGAGCGCCGGGTCGGTGCCGCCGGGTTCGAGCGGGTCGGGAAGCGATCCGGCCTCATGCTCGTTTGGCTTCCACCCGCTCACGACGGCCTCCTCGGCTCAGTGCCTCATGGTGTCAACGAGGCGGCAGGAACCTGGTCGGGTCCACCGGCTTGCCCTGTCGGCGGATCTCGAAATGCAGCTTCACCCGGTCCGAATCGGTCGAACCCATCTCGGCGATCTTCTGCCCGCGCCGCACACTCTGGTCCTCCTTGACCAACAGCGTCTGATTGTGCGCGTATGCCGTCAAGTAGTTGTTGCTGTGCTTGACGATGACGAGGTTGCCGTAACCCCTCAGGCCCGAGCCGGCGTACACCACCCGACCATCGGCCGCAGCCAGGATGGGATCGCCGGCCTTGCCCGCGATGCCGATGCCCTTGTTGCGGGACTCGTCGAACGGCGCGATCACCGGCCCGCTGGCGGGCCAGGCCCAGGTGATGTTGTCTTCCTCGGCTTCTCTCGCAGCTGCCGGCGGGCTGGCGGCCGGCGGAGCCGCCGGCGAGGCGGCCGGCGCGGCACCAGGCACGGTGGCCGGCACTGCAGAGGCCGCCGGCGCGGACGCCGTGGCCCCCGGTGCAGCAGAGACCGCAGGGCCGGCAGCGGAGGCCGCAGGCGAGGAGGCCGGCGCAGCCGGCTTGCTGTCCAGTGGACGGGGCTCGACCTTCGCAGTGGTCACAGGGCGCGTCGACACCCCTGTCGGGTCGGCAGCCGGCGGCACGACGCGCAGCACCTGCCCGACTTCGAGCAGGTTCGGGTTCTCGAGGTTGTTCCAGCGGGCGATGTCGCGCCAGTTCTGCCCGGTATCCAGGCCGATGCGAATGAGCGTGTCGCCCGGCTTGACGGTGTAGTAGCCGGGCTTGCCGGCATTCTCGATGCCGGGAGGAGGCGGCTTCGGTGCCTCTGCCGGGGCGGCGCCCACGCGCTGCGAAGCGTTGCGCTCCTCCACCGGGGCCCGGTGCCGCGGCGATGCGCACGCGGCCAACAGGAGGGCGATGGCAATGCACGCGCCCGTCTTGAAACTCATCAAACCTCCAGTGTGCGTCACGATGAGAGAGGGAGTTTCGGCACGCCCCGCTTCAAGCCGTCCGCGCGGGAGTCGAGGCCGCGGCGGCAAGCGGCCGCGCGGCGCTTGTTTCAGGTCGTGCCAGATTTTAAAGGGACAAAGTGAACGGCCTCGTGTTCCGTGTGCACCAGGCCGCGCTCGGTGCGCTCGACGAGCACCAGCACTTGCCCGCCGCCGCGCACCACCGGCGCCACCAGCCGGCCTCCCACGGCCAGCTGATCCAGCCAGGCCGCGGGGAGTTCATCGCCTCCGGCGGCTGCGATGATGCCGTCGTAAGGGGCGTTCGGCCCATGGCCGAGCCGTCCGTCGCCGTAGACCAGCCGGACGTTGTGGAGCCGCAAGGGGGCCAACAGTTCCCTCGCCCGATCGTGCAGGGGCTTCAAACGCTCGACCGAGATCACCTGCCTCGCCAGTTGCGCGAGCACGGCCGCCTGGTAGCCACAGCCCGTCCCGATCTCGAGCACGCGCGACAAGGGAGCCGCGCGTCCGCCGCACATCAGCTCGATCATCCGAGCCACGACCGAAGGCTTGGAGATGGTCTGCCCCAGCCCGATGGGCAGCGCCGTGTCCTCGTACGCCTGATTCGCCAAGGCCGAGTCGACGAACGCATGCCGAGGGATCTTCAGCATCGCCGCCAGCACCTGTTCGTCGCGCACCCCCTGCTGACGCAGCCGCTCGACCATGCGTGCACGTACGAGGTCCGAGTCGAGCCCGAGCCCCACCGGCCGCACCTCACGGAAGCGCTCGCGCAGGGCGTCCTGGACGGGTCGTTGAGGCGAGATCAGGCCCGGTGTCGGCTTCTTCGCAGGCGCAGCGGGGGGCGTCCCCCCTGGCCCGGAGTGACGGCTCGGCGGGGCGACACGGTCGAGGCTGAGCGGAAAGCGCGCGCTGCCACTGCCTCCCGATTCCGCACGGGCAGGCCGCTGCGGCAGCACCGCAGTCGCCTTGGGACGCGCGGGAGGCTTCACGCTGCGCCCCCCTGCCCCCACCACTGCTGCCACAGCGGCATGCGCGCGTGGTCGGTCAGGTCGACCTGCAACGGCGTGACCGACACCGCGCCTTGCGAGACGGCGTGGAAGTCCGTTCCCTCGCCGGCCTCCCGAGCGGAGCCGGCCGGGCCGATCCAGTAGATGGGCTCTCCCCGGGGATTCGTCTGGCGGATCACCCCCTCGCTCGCATGCCGGCGCCCCAGGCGGGTCCAGCGCACCGGCCCCAGCTCCGCATACGGGCGGTTGGGGATGTTGACGTTGAGCAGGTAAGGACCGGCCGGGGCAGGTCGTGCCACGATCTGGCGCAGGATGTCGCGCGCCACCCGGGCCGCGCTGTCCAGGTGTTCCCATCCCTTGTCCACCAGCGAGAAGGCGACGGCCGGAATGCCGAACAGATAGCCCTCCATCGCCGCAGCGACAGTGCCCGAGTAGAGCGTGTCCTCGCCCAGATTGGCGCCGTTGTTGATGCCCGAGACGACCAGATCGGGCGGGTGGTCGAGCAGACCGGTGAGCGCGACGTGCACGCAGTCCGAAGGGGTGCCATTGATGAAGCGAAAGCCGTTGGGCGCGCGAAACACCGACAGCGGGCGGTGCAAGGTCAGGGAGTTGGACGTGCCGCTCGCATTCTGCTCCGGGGCGACCACCTCCACCTCGGCGAGTTCCCGGCACACCTCGACCAGCGCTTGCAGGCCGGGGGCGAGGTAGCCATCATCGTTGGCGACAAGTATGCGCATGCCCCCCGATTGTAGGGATGCGTATGGAGACGTCACCTCGGTGACGTTCTCCTACAGGCCGGCTGCCTATCATGCGTCAAGCTTCACGGCCCGAGAATGACGGCCGGCGAGACGCTCATCCACGAGGAGAACACGACATGCACGCATGGATCTGCGAGGACCCGGTCGGGCCGCAAGCCTTGACCTGGAAGGAGGTCCCCACACCCTCGCCGGGCAAGGGCGAGGTCCTGGTGTCGATCAAGGCGGCCAGCCTCAACTTCCCCGATCTGCTGATCGTGCAGGGCAAGTATCAGATGAAGCCCCAGCCGCCATTCGTGCCCGGGGCGGAGTTCGCGGGGGTGGTGGAGGCGGTCGGCGAAGGCGTGGCCTCGCTCAAACCTGGCATGGCGGTGGCCACCTTTGCAGGACTGGGCGGCTTCGCCACGCACGCCTGTGTGCCCCAGGCCGTGGTGATGCCTGTGCCCCCAGGATTCCCGTTCGCCGATGCCGCCGCCTTCCTGTGCACCTACGGCACCACCTACCATGCGTTGATCGACCGCGCCAGCCTCAAGGCCGGCGAGACCGTCCTGGTGCTCGGCGCCGCGGGAGGTGTCGGGACGGCCGCGATCCAGATCGCCAAGGCCGCCGGCGCCACGGTGATCGCGGCCGCATCCAGCGACGAGAAGTGCGCGCTGTGCCGCCAGCTGGGGGCCGACGCCACCATCAACTACAGTCGCAGCAACATCCGTGACGAGATCAAGACCCTGACCGGCGGGCGAGGCCCGGATGTCGTCTACGACCCGGTCGGTGGCGATCTGGCAGAGCCGGTGTTCCGCTCGATCGCGTGGCGGGGCCGCTACCTGGTGATCGGATTCGCACAGGGACAGATCCCCGCCCTGCCGCTCAACCTGCCCCTGCTCAAGGGTGCGTCGATCGTGGGCGTTTTCTGGGGCGAGTTCGCACGCAGAGAGCCGCAGCACAACGCTGCGGCTCTCGCCCAACTTGCCACCTGGTACGGCGAGGGCAAGGTCAAACCGGTGATCGAGCACCAGTTGCCGATGCAAGAGCTGCCCCGTGCGTTCGAGCTGATGGCTTCACGGCAGGTGCGCGGCAAAGTGGTGCTGACAAACCCCTGAACCTCGCCTGCCGCGCTACCATAGCCGCAGCGCGGACGAACTGGCCGACCGGTGCCGGACAGCCGCGGCGCCGGAGTTCACCCATGGCCGTTCGGGTCCTGATCGTCGAAGACAACGCCGTTGCGCGCGCATTCTTGGCGCGCGTCGTGCGCGACAGTTTCAGCGAGCCGCTGGAAATCGTCGAAGCCGGTGATCTGGAATCGGCCCGTCGTCTCCTCGGGCTGCATCCTCAGGCCGCGGGCCACGCGGGGGTGTTCAAGCTCGCGCTGCTCGACATGGAATTGCCCGACGGCAGCGGACTGGACTTGCTGATCCGCATGGCGCAGTACCCCGCCTTGAAGGTCGTCACCACGCTGTACTCGGACGACGAACACCTGTTCTCCGCATTGCAATGCGGTGCTCAAGGCTACTTGCTCAAGGAAGACCGCTACGAAGTGCTGGTGGAGGAGTTGCAGCGCATCGTCAAGGGCGAACGCCCCGTCTCCGCGTCGCTCGCGCGCAGGCTGCTCGCCCACTTCCGGCTCCCGGGGGACCGCCCCTCCCGGTTCGGCGATTCGGCGCTCGGCGGGTTGGCGCCCCCCACCTCCAGCGACGACGCCGACCGCCTCTCGCCGAAGGAGGTGGAAGTCCTCACGTACCTCAGCAAGGGGTTCACGCTCAAGGAGATCGCCAGCCTGATGGGCATCAAGTGGTTCGCCGTCAACGACCACATCAAGGCCATCTACCACAAGCTCTGGGCGTCGAGCGGGATCTCGGCGGGCGCCGCGCGCAGTGCGGGCTGAGGCGATCCGCTCACCGGGCCCGCGCGCGCGTCGCACTCATCCGTCGCTGAAGCGCTCGTTGCGAGCCGCTCGGTACTCGCGCTCACCATCGGCGGTCAAGGTGACCTGATCGCCTTCACGACGCAGCAAGCCCTGCCGCACGTAGTCGTCGATGCGCTCGGGGCCGACGAGCTCCACCTGCCCCTGCAGCAGGAAGTCCACGGCCTCGCTGAATGCGATGCGCTCGGCTGCCGTCTTCCACATGGCCGCTCCCCTCAACGCCGCCGCCCGGCGCGACGCAACTCGAAGAAGCTGCCGCGGCAGGCCCGGCACTGCATCGGGGCCGGCTGCTCCCGCGCGAACAAGTACCCCAGCCCGCAGACCGAGCACCTCCATGCCCGGCTGCGTGCGACGGGAGGGGCCCAGCCCGAGGGCTGTCCCAGCAGGTCGGCAAGGCGACGGCGTACTTCTTCCGGCTCCATGCCACACCGGCAGCAAGCACAGTGCCTGCCCGGAAGGGCCGAATGCAGGCCGATTCGAGGGACCCAGTCGCAGAACAGCCCGCCGGCATCCGTGGGCGGGCTCTAAGGGAAGCGAGTCGTGGCGGGCCGCGGGCCTCGTCGGCGTCAGCGGCAGTCGGCTGCCTGCCGGCGCAGCGCTTCGTACTGGGAGCGCGCCGTCTCGCTGGCCCATCGCGACGACGCGCTGGTCTCGGCATTGCGCAGCTCCAGCGAGGAGGGGCACGGCGGCCGCACGCGGCCCGTGTCGCGGTTCTGGATGGCCGTCACCTGCCCGCCTTGCGTGTACACATAGTAGGTGCGGTCACCTCGCCGATAGATGCGCTGCTCCATGGCGCCGGCGCCGTAGTTCGAGACGTTGACCCGCTCGGGCAGACCGAGCACCTGCTGCAGCTGCTCGGCGGTCATGCCCACCGCGGGCTCGCCGCTCTCGGCGGCCAGGCGAATCGCGGTGCGTCGGTCGATGTCCAGGCTGGCCGCCGTCGCGCCCCCCAGCATCGTGCCGCCCAGCTCGGGCAGCGGCTTGACGTCCAGCTCTTTGCCGCCCACGCAGGGCTGCTGCTGGAACACCTTCTGCCCGCCCGGGCCAGGGCACTGGTACACCTGGGCGCCGGCTGCCGAGGCAGCAGTGGCCAGGACAAGAGCGATGGCAAGTGCGCGCATGCGGGGCTCCTCCAGGGTCCGCCAAATGCTACCGGTCTGCCACGTCCGTCGGGACCCCTCTGTAGGGGGACCGGCCGGGCGCCCTCTCACACCTCGATGACTTCGACCGCCAAGGCCGGGGCCTCACCCTCGATCCCGCCGGCGCACACGAACACGCGGTCTCCGACGCTGCCCTGCCCCCGCCTGCACACGCCCGCCGCCCGGCAGCTCCACGGTGGCACGGGCCACGCGCTCGACATCCGCCTCGCCTCGGGCGATGGCTATGATGTCGTACCGGATCTTGGGATCTGCCATGGCTCTACCACCACGTCACGAAAGCCCAGCTGGGCTGGCGTTCCGCACGGCCGCCGCGCTGATGGGCATCGGCGTGTTCTTCATGCCCGCGCTTGGCACAGGGGCCGGGCTCGCGCTCATCGCGCTGGGCGCTGCACTGGGCATCGCGACCTTCGCGTACGCCGTCTGGCGCATGCTCACGGCTTGAGGGCCTCGTGGCTCGCGCGCCGGCGAGCGGCCGCAGCGGGCCCACTCTCGGCGGGCGCGGCGCCTGGCAGCCTCTCGAGACTCGCCCGCAGCACGTCGAGCACCGCGACCGCCCCCCGGCTGCATGGCCGACTCGAACACCAGCACCGGGCGGACCAGCAGATTCGGCAGTCGCTTCAGCTCCGAGCGCGTCGGCGCGTGGTTGAAGTGCATCTTCGCCAAGCGGTCGCCCGTCGTGCTGGCGGGCAGGCCTTTCATGCCGAGGGCGGACAGCACCTCCAGTGGCGCCGCGAGCTGCACCGAGGCCGTTGGACAACAACGCCTACACCGCGCGCGGGTTGAAGACCTCGTGGCAACGGTGTCGAGAGCTACAAGCAAGTAGGCCCTCACGCGGAGGGCCTAGGAATTCTTGGGGTGGCTGATGGGACTCGAACCCACGACAACCAGAATCACAATCTGGGACTCTACCAACTGAGCTACAGCCACCATTCGATCTCCCGACGCTGCCGGCAAGCACCAAACATCATCGAAAGAGCCTGAAAGTATAACCGAATCTTTCTCCGCCGAGGAAGAGGCTCCTCGCACTGGCGGGCGCTTGCTCTCAGGGGGCCGGCGCCTTCGCGGTGAACTGCACCTTGTACCGCTTCTTCAGGAGCTCGTAGTAGGCATCGAGCTCGGCAGAGCGCCAGGCTTGCACTACCTGCCCTTCCAGCTGGGCGGCAGGGACGGCGTCGTCGCGGCCGAGGACCTTCGTCACCTGCACCAGGGCGTGCCCCTGAGCACCGAGATCCACGCTCACCCATGCGGGCAACGCGTCGTCCTTGACTTTGAGTGCCGCATCGACCACCTCGCGCGGCTGGCCGGCCGGTTGTACGCGGGAAACCTTCAGCACCTGGCCGGCGGTGGCCTGGCCCGGGTTCTGGCGCCATTCGGCCAAGCGCGCCTCGGCCTCCTTGCGCGCGAGTTCGGCCGCCAGCTGGGCCGCGACCCGCTCGCGTACGCGGTCCTTCACCTCGTCGAGCGGCAAGGTACGCGCCGGTTGGTGCTCCACCACGCGGGCCGAAACCAGCCGGTTCGGTGCAACCTCCACCGCCTCGATGTTGCGCTTGTTGCGCAGCGACTCGGCCTCGAAAAGCGCCTCCAGCACCTTCGGGTGGGCAATCGCCGCGTCCGCAGTCGGGCCTGCCGAGCGGGTGAGCTGGTCGACGCGCCGCACCTGGAGCTTGAGCTTGTCGGCCACCGGCTGGAGGCTGTCCGGCTGCTCGTACACCATGTTCGAGAACTGGTCGGCCGCCTCGGCATAGCGCTGCTGGGCCAGCTGGTTCTTGACCTCGTCCTCGATCTCGGCACGCACCGCCTCGAAGGGCTTGCGCTCGCCGCCGCGCACCGCGGCGAGCTTGATGATGTGGTAGCCGTGCTCCGTCTCGACCACGTTGCTGATCTCGCCCGGCTTGAGCGCGAAAGCGGCCTCCTCGAACGGTTTGACCATCATGCCGCGACGGAAGAAGTCGAGGTCGCCGCCGTTGGGGGCCGAACCCGGGTCCTGCGAATGCTTGCGCGCCAGATCGGCAAACGCCTCGGGGTTCTTGCGCAGCTGGGCCAACAACTCCTCGGCGCGTGCCTTGGCCTTGGCGCGCCCATCGGGCGCCGACGCATCGGGCTGGATGAGGATGTGGCTCGCCCTGCGCTCCTCGGGGGCGGTGTAACGAGCGGCGTTCTGCTCGTAATACTTGTGCAGTTCCTCCTGCGCGACGGTGATCGTCTTCTTGATGCTGTCGAGGTCGAGCACGACGTACTCCGCCTTGATCTGCTCGGGCGTCTGGAACTGCGCTTCATTGGCCTTGTAGTACGCCTCGATCTGCGCATCGGTGGGCTGTACCTTGCCGAGGTAGTCCTTGGCGTCGAAGCGCACGACGCGCACCTCGCGCTGCTGCAGGAAGGCATCGAGCGCCCGATTGCTCACGCTCTTGCCCACCAGCGCGCTGTCGGCCACGCCACGCAGCACCTGTTGAGCCGAGAGGTCGTGCCGCAGGCGCTGCTCGAACATCTCCACGCTCATGCCCTGGGCCGAGAGGAGGTCTTTGTTGACCGAGCCGTCCGGCTTGCGCAGGAACGCGAACTGCGGGTCGTTGACGAACACACGGTGCAGGCGCTCGTCGCCGGTGAGCAGCTTCAGGTCCTCAGCGGCCTGCGCCAGCACACGCTCGCGCACGAGCATCTCCAGCGTCTGCCGCTTCATCTGCGGCGAGTCGAAGAGCTTGGGATCGACATTGGGCATCTGCGCCCGGGCGCGCTCGACCTGGTTGCGATGCGCTGCGTCGAGTTCGGCCACGGTGATCGTATGGCCCGCCACCTTCGCCACGCCGTCGGCGCCCTCTCGGAACTGGCTGTAGCCCTGCACGCCGAAGAAGACGAACGAAGGGATGATCAACAACAGCAGCACGAAGAACAGGATGCGGGTGTTGTTGCGGACGAAATCGAACATCAACGAACCTCGAGCGTGTCGAAGGAAGGGCCTTTCGGCCTGGGGCAGACACAAAAAAGGCGAACCGCGGTTCGCCTCGTCATCGGAGAGGGGCCACGGGCCGCCGCGATACACAGGGCTGCGGAATCCCGGCGGCCCGTGCGCCAATCAGGCATTCTAGCGACAGCCGGCGACCGCGCCGCGCCGCCGCCCTGCGGCCCGTAGTGTCCCGAGATGGTGGGTGCTGAGGGGCTCGAACCCCCGACCTACGCCTTGTAAGGGCGCCGCTCTACCAACTGAGCTAAGCACCCGGGAACGATGGGTCAGTTCAATGCGTCTTTGAGGGCCTTGCCGGGACGGAACTTCGGAATCTTGGCTGCCTTGATCTTGATGGCGGCGCCCGTGCGGGGGTTGCGGCCGCTTCGAGCCGCGCGCTTGCCCACCGCGAAGGTGCCGAAACCGACGAGCGACACGGTGCCGCCCTTCTTCAGCGTCGTCTTGACACCGCCCAGCATCGCCTCGAGCGCACGAGTGGCCGCGGCCTTGGAGATGTCGGCCTGCTTGGCGATGTGCTCGATCAACTCGGTCTTGTTCACGAAGTACCCCCTCTCTCAGGTCTCACGAGATGGATTTGGTGTGCCGCGAGCACGGGACAGACCCGTGGATCGGCAGCGTGAAACCCCGCACCCTCCGCAAGGCCGCTGCCCGGCCAAATTACAGCGAGGGGTCTAGGCAGTGTCAAGCGCGAGGGCGGATTCTAAGTGGAATCACCCTCGCGCAGTGTGCAGGACTGCCGTAGACCGTCATCGCACGGCCTCGGCGATGGCTCGACCGAGGTCCTCGGTACGCGCCGAGCCGCCGAGATCGGGGGTGCGAGGCCCGCCCGAGGCGGGGTCCAGCACCTGCTCTATCGCGCGGACGATCGCATCGTGCGCCTGCCGGTGACCGAGGAAGTCGAGCATCAGGGCGCCCGACCAGATCTGTCCGATCGGATTGGCGATATGCCGCCCGGCGATGTCGGGCGCCGAACCGTGCACCGGCTCGAACAGCGACGGGAAGCGCTTGTCGGGGTTCAGGTTGGCCGAAGGGGCAATCCCGATCGTGCCGGTGCACGCCGGCCCGAGGTCGCTCAGGATGTCGCCGAACAGGTTGCTCGCCACCACCACATCGAAGTGCTCCGGCCGCTGAACGAAGTGAGCGGTGAGGATGTCGATGTGGAACTTGTCGACGCGCACCTCGGGGTACTCGCGGGCCATGGCCTCCACGCGCTCGTCCCAGTACGGCATGGTGATCGAGATGCCGTTCGACTTGGTCGCGGACGTGAGGTGCTTCTTGGGGCGGGATTGCGCCAACTCGAACGCGTAGCGCAGCACGCGATCGACTCCGGTGCGCGTCATCACGGTCTCCTGGATCACCACCTCGCGCTCGGTGCCCTCGAACATGCGCCCGCCGATGCTGGAGTACTCGCCCTCGGTGTTCTCTCGCACGATGAGCATGTCGATCTCGCCCGGCTGGCGCTCGCTGCCGTCACGGCGCACCAGTGGCGAGCGAATCCCGGGCATGAGCCGTGCGGGGCGCAGATTCACGTACTGGTCGAACTCGCGCCGGAACTTGAGCAGCGAGCCCCACAGCGAGACGTGGTCGGGGATCTTCTCGGGCCAGCCCACGGCGCCGAAGTAGATCGCATCGTGACCCCCGATCCGATCCTTCCAGTCGTCGGGCAGCATCTGGCCGTGGCGCTCGTAGTAGTCCCAGCTCGAGAAGTCGAAATGGTCGAACGCGACGCCGATGCCGAACCGGCGCGCCGCGGCGTCCAGCACACGCAGGCCCTCGGGCATCACCTCCTTGCCGATCCCGTCGCCCGGGATCACGGCGATGCGGTAGGTCTTGCTCATCGTCACTCCTTGAAGAACACGCGGATGTCGTCGCGCGGCGCGGCGAGTGGGCACACCGGCGCAAGATCCTCGCGGCGGTGCGCCCCGGGCTAGCGAGTCGGCCGCACGACCAGCAGCACGCCGAACACGGCGAGGCCCATACCCACGAGGGTAAGCACAGTCAGGGGTTCGCGGAAGAGAAGCCACGCCATCAGCGCCGTGCAAGGCGGCACGAGGTAGAGCAGGCTCGTCACCGCGGTGGCCGCCCCCCGTTGGATCAGGAGGTACAGCAGCGAGCTGCCCCCGAGGGTCAGCCCGAGCACCGACCACGCCATCGCACCGAGAAGATGCGGGTGCAGGACGACGGGCTCGCTCTCCCACCAGGCCACCGGCAAGGAGACGAGCCACGCCGCGGCCAGTTGGACGGTGTTGGCGGTGCGCACGTCGCAAGGCTGCACGTGGCGCTTCTGGTAGAGCGTGCCGGTGGTGATGGCCAGCAGCGCGAACACCGCGAGCCCGAGATTCAGCGGGTTGATCTCCCCCACGCCCAGCTTGCCGTGCACGACGAGCACCAGCCCGCCGAAGCCGAGCGCGAGCCCCATCCATTGGCGCGCGGTCACGCGGTTCTGCGCATCGCGCGCAGTGAGCCAGACAGCGGTGAGCACGGGCTGCAGGCCGACGATCAGGGCAACGGTGCCTGCCCCCATGCCGGCCTTGACGGCCGCCCACACGCCCCCCAGGTAGCCCGCATGCATCAGGACGCCCGTGACGGCCAGGTGCCCCCATTGGGCGGCCCCTCGCGGCCACTGGGCCTGCGAGAGCCCCACCCACACCAGGAAGCACAGGATCGACAGGCCGTACCGCCACGTGAGGAACGTGATCGGTGGCGAGTAGGGCATGCCGTAGCGGGCGACGATGAAGCCCGTGCTCCAGACGAGCACGAACACCCACGGCATCGCGCGCAGCAACGCGTCGCCACGGCCGTGCGCGACGGTATTCACTGGGCCTTGGCGCGGATCTCTGGCAGCGCCTTCTGCAGGTAGTACACCATGGACCAGATGGTGAGCACCGCCGCCAGGTAGATGAGGCCGGTGCCCCAGATCCTCGTATCCACCCGACCCAGCACGACACCGTCATAGAGCAGGAAAGGGATCGCGATCATCTGGGTGGTCGTCTTGAGCTTGCCCAGCATGTGCACCGCCACGCTGCGCGAGGCGCCGATCTGGGCCATCCATTCGCGCAGCGCGGAGATGGCGATCTCCCGCCCGATGATGACGAGCGCGACGAGGGCGTTGACACGATCGAGTTGCACCAAGACCAGGAGCGACGCGCACACCAGGAACTTGTCGGCCACGGGATCGAGGAAGGCCCCGAAAGCGGAGGTCTGGTTGAGCTTGCGGGCGAGCCACCCGTCCAGCCAGTCCGTCAGCGCGAAGACGACGAACAGCACGGTCGCGATCAGATTGCGGGTGCTTCCCTCCAGCGGGAGGTAGAACACGGCCACGATGAGCGGGATCGCGACGATGCGCGCCCAGGTGAGCAGCGTCGGCAGATTGAAGAACATGGCGCGGATTGTGTCTCAAAGCCGCGCCGGGCTCGTGACAGAGTCCGGCCGGGGGCGGTCGGCCGGTGCACGGGCCTTCCATCTTCGCCCCCCGGGGCTGGCGCCCCACCCCCCATGGGGGTCGCGGCCCGGCTCCGGGCGGCCGAGCGCCCGGCCTTCAGTCCAGCGTGCGCGGCTTGAAGCGGCGGTCGTCGCGGAACAGGAACGTCTCCGGGAACTTCCACGGTTTGGGCAGGTGCGCCACGCTGCCGAAGGGCGCGGCGCGCCGCACGGCGTCGATGGCGATCTGGGTGGTGTCGCGCGCCTGCCCCGGGTAGCGCAGCACTTCGATGCGACGGATGCTGCCGTCGGCATTGAGCTCGATCTCGAGCACCGGGATGGCCAGCAGAATGTCCGGCGGGGCGTCGAGGTAGACGCGCTCGGCGTTGACTTCAGCCAGACGCTGGGCGACGCGCAGCCGGTACTCGGCCCAGTTGCGGGCCGGCCCCAGGGTCGGTCGCGTCGGGCCGGTGGGCGCACCGGCTGCCGGCAGCTTCGCGGCGGGCGGCGCCTCGCCCGGGCCGCGCGGTGCCTGGGCACAGCCGACCAGAAAGGACGCGGCACCCGCCACCATGCCGGACCACGCCAGCACTCGCGCGCGCCAGCCCTTGTTGCGATCGCCATTCGTCATTGCCGTGTGTTCCTTCCCCGTGGGGCGCCGCGCGCTCAGTGCAGCGCGCGGTAGATCTCTTCGGCCAACTCGCGCGAGATCCCCTCCACCGAGGCGAGATCGTCCACGCTCGCAGCCGCCACGCCTCGCAATCCGCCGAAGCGCTGCAGGAGTCTAGCCCGCTTCTTCGGTCCGACGCCGGGGATGTCCTCCAGCCGCGAGCTTCGCGTGCGCACGGAGGCGCGGCGCGCCCGCATGCCGGTGATGGCGAAGCGATGGGCCTCGTCGCGAATCTGCGCGATGAGCATCAGCGCGGCCGAGTCCTTGCCGAGAGACACCTTCTCGCGGCCGTCGGCGAACACGAGCTCTTCCAGGCCCACCTTGCGCCCCTCGCCCTTCTCCACGCCGACGATCACGCCCAGATCCAGGCCGAGTTCCTCGAACACCTCGCGCGCCACCGACACCTGCCCTCGCCCGCCGTCCACCAGGACGAGATCCGGCAGCCGCGCCTCGCCCTTTTGCACGGCTTCGGCGAGCTTGGCATAGCGGCGGGTGAGCACCTGCCGCATCGCGGCGTAGTCGTCCCCGGGCGTGATGCCGTCGATGTTGAAGCGGCGGTACTGCGAAGGCTGCATCCGGTGGTTCTCGAACACGACGCACGAGGCTTGCGTCGCCTCGCCGGCGGTGTGGCTCACGTCGAAGCACTCGATGCGGAAGCTATCGAGGCTTTCCGGCGAAAGGTCCAACGCCTCCACCAGCGCGCGTGTGCGAGCTTGTTGGGAGCCTTCCTCCGCCAGCAGCCGCGCCAACGCAAGCTCGGCCCCCTTCTGCGCCATCTCGAGCCAGACGCGGCGCTGCTCGCGCGGCTGGTGCACGGCGGTGACCTTCACGCCACTGTGCTCGGTGAGTACTTGCAGCAAGCCGCCGCTCACCGGGTGACTCAGGACGAGCAGGCCCGGCACGGGACTCTCGAGATAGTGCTGCGCGATGAACGCCTCCAGCACCTGCACCTCGATCGGCGCGTCGGGTGCCTCGCCTTCGGTGTCCTCCCCCTCCTCCGCGCGGACGGACGCAGCGTCCTCGACGTGTGAGGGGAAGTAGGCCCGGTCCCCGAGGTGCCGGCCCCCGCGCACCATCGCCAGGTTGACGCAGGCCTTGCCCCCTTGCACCCGCACCGCGAGGATGTCCGCATCCTTGTCCGAGCCGATGTCGACCGCCTGCTGATGCAGCACGCGCGAGAGCGCCGAGAGCTGGTTGCGGATCTCGGCCGCCTTCTCGAACTCCAGCCGCTCTGCATGCGCCATCATCTGCGCCTGCAGCGCCTCCATCACCTCCTGCTGCTCGCCGAGCAGGAAACGCTCGGCGTGGGCGACGTCGCGCGCGTAGTCGTCCGGCGAGACCAGGCCCACGCAGGGCCCCGAGCAGCGCTTGATCTGGTAGAGCAGGCAAGGCCGGGTGCGGTTGCAGAAGACGGTGTCCTCGCAGGTGCGCAGGCGGAACACCTTCTGCAGCAATTGGATCGTCTCCTTGACCGCCCATGCGCTCGGATACGGGCCGAAGTAGCGGTGCTTGCGGTCCACCGACCCGCGGTAGTAGGCCACGCGCGGGTAGGCGTGGCTCGCGATCTTGAGATACGGATAGCTCTTGTCGTCGCGGAACAGGATGTTGAACCGCGGGTTGAGCGTCTTGATCAGGTTGTTCTCGAGCAGCAGCGCCTCGGCTTCGGAGCGCACGACCGTCGTTTCGAGTCGCGCGATCTTGGTCACCATGTGGCCGATGCGCGTGCCGCCGTGGTTCTTCTGGAAGTAGCTCGACACGCGCTTCTTCAGGTTGCGTGCCTTCCCGACGTACAGCACCTGCCCGTCGGCGTCGTAGTAGCGGTAGACACCCGGCAGGCTGGGCAAGGCCGCCACTTCGGCCAGCAACCGATCGCGCGGAGCATCCGACGCGGAGGCGCACGCAGGCGCAGCGGGCCGCCTCTGTTCGGGCCCGCTGGTCGGCTCGCTCGTCGGTGAATCACTCATTGGGCAAATTGTGCCAAGCGGCGCGGGACTCCAGGCACGCCGGGATAATGCCGGCATGCGCTGGGATGTGTTTTGCCGGGTGATCGACAACTACGGCGACGTGGGCGTGTGTTGGCGGCTGGCGTGCGACCTCGCAGGGCGGGGCCATGCCGTGCGGCTGTGGCTGGACGACGCCGCCGCGCTCGCGTGGATGGCACCGGCCGGCGCCAGCGGTGTGGAGGTGCTTCCATGGGACGGCGCGGCCGACTGGCCGCAGCCGGGAGATGTCGTCATCGAAGCTTTCGGGTGCGAACTGCCGCAAGGCTTCGTTGCCCGCATGGCGGAGCGCCCCGCGCCGCCCCAGTGGATCAACCTGGAGTACCTGAGCGCGGAAGACTACGTCGAGCGCTGCCACGGCCTGCCCTCGCCGCGATACGTGGAGCCGGGAGCCGGCCTGATCAAGCGCTTCTTCTACCCGGGTTTCACGCCGGCCACGGGCGGGTTGCTGCGCGAACCCGGCCTGCTCGAGGCGCGCGCCGCCTTCGACCGCGAGGCCTGGCTGCAACGCCTCGGCCCGGGGCGGCGCCCGCGTGAGCGTGTGGTGAGCCTCTTCTGCTACCCGAACCCGGCCGTGCCCGCGTTGCTCGGCGAGTTGGCGGAGTCGCCCCACCTGCTGCTCGTCACGCCCGGCCATGCCGCGCGAGCGGTGGGCGAGGCGCTGGGCCGTGTGCCGCAGCCCGGTGCCGTCTTCGAAGTCGGGCTGGCGCGCGTCGCCGGCCTGCCGGCCTTGCCCCAGCCGGAGTTCGACCGCCTGCTGTGGGCCTCGGACCTCAATCTCGTGCGAGGAGAGGATTCGCTGGTGAGGGCGGTGTGGGCCGGCCAGCCTTTCGTCTGGCAGCTCTACCCCCAGAGCGACGACGCTCATCGCCTCAAGCTCGAGGCCTTCCTCGGCCGTCTGGCGGGCACCTCGGACCACGAGGCGGCCCGTACGCTGCGCCAGGCCTTCTTGGCCTGGAACGGCTTCGCCACAGGATTCTCGGCGGCCGCCCTCCAGGAGGTTTGGCCTCGTGCCACGGCGGGCTGGCGTGACGGGCTGCTCGCACAGGACGACTTGACGACGCAGCTCGTCCGCTTCGTCTCCCGGACGGGGTAGAATTATGGGCTTTGCGCGTTCTTGCGAAGGTTCTCTAGACGAGTGCGCGCAAGCCACGTCGACGACACCCGCAGAGGGACTGCCATGAAACTCGCTCAGGAAATCCGCGCCGGCAACGTGATCATGCACGGCAAGGACCCGATGGTCGTGCTCAAGACCGAATACAGCCGCGGTGGCCGCAGCGCCGCCACCGTTCGCATGAAGCTGAAGAACCTCCTCAACGGCTCCAACGCCGAAGTCGTCTTCAAGGCCGACGACAAGATGGACCAGATCATCCTGGACCACAAGGAGTGCACCTACTCCTACTTCGCCGACCCGATGTACGTCTTCATGGACGCCGAGTACAACCAGTACGAGGTCGAGGCCGAGAACATGGGTGACGCGATCCACTACCTGGAGGACGGCATGGCCGTGGAGGTGGTGTTCTACGACGGCAAGGCCATTTCCGTGGAGTTGCCCACGACCGTCGTGCGCGAGGTCACCTACACCGAGCCGGCCGTCAAGGGCGACACCTCGGGCAAGGTGATGAAGCCGGCCAAGCTGGCCACCGGCTTCGAGATCCAGGTGCCCATCTTCGTCGAGACCGGCGACAAGATCGAAATCGACACCCGCACGCACGAGTACCGTAAGCGCGTGTGACGCGCTTTCGACTCCCGGTGCATGGAGCGATCCGCCGCCCCCGCGACATGGGGCTGCGGCATGAGTGACGAGCCGGCCCGCGGGCCGGCTCTTGCTTTGGGGGCCGGGCCGCGCCGATGAACACGAAGCCCATCCGCCCTGCCGAGATCGAGCTGCGCGAGGGCGTGCCGTTCGCCCCGGCATTCGGTGACGTCTATCACACGCGCGCCGGAGCGCTGGCGCAGGCGCAGCACGTGTTCCTGCGCGGCAACGGCCTGCCCGAGCGCTGGCGCGGCCGGCGCGAGTTCGTCGTGCTGGAGACAGGCTTCGGGCTGGGCAACAACTTCCTCGCGACCTGGCACGCCTGGCGCGCCGACCCCGCGCGTTGCGAACGCCTGGTGTTCCTCTCGATCGAGAAGCACCCGCTGCGGGCGAGCGATCTCGCCGCCGTCCACCGCGAGCACCCCTGGCCCGAGCTCGTCGGCGAACTCCTCGCGCGGTGGCCGGTGGCCACACCCAACCTGCACCGCCTGGAGTTCGAGCACGGGCGGGTGCTCCTGATTCTCGCGCTCGGCGACGTCGAGGACCTGCTGCCGGAGCTGCAGGCCCGCGCCGATGCCCTCTACCTCGATGGCTTCGCGCCGGCGAAGAACCGAGAGATGTGGTCGCCCTCGGTCTTTCACCAGCTGGCGAGGCTGGCAGCGCCGGGCGCGACGGCCGCCACCTGGAGCGCGGCGCGAGCCGTGCGCGATGGACTGTCGGCCGCGGGCTTCGACGTGGAGACCGCGCCCGGTTTCGGCGGCAAACGCGACATGACCGTCGCCCGCCATGCCCCTCGCCATCAGCCCCGCGGCCCGGTGGCGCTCCAGGGGGCCGACGTGGCCCGGCGAGAGGCGCTGATCGTCGGCGGCGGTCTGGCGGGCGCCTCGGTTGCGGCCGCGCTCGCGGTGCGCGGCTGGGCCTGCACGGTGTTCGACCGGCATGCCAGCGCGGCCCAGGAAGGCTCCGGCAACCCCGGGGGCCTGTACCGCGGCATCGTGAACCGACAAGACGGCCCCCATGCCCGCCTGCACCGCAGCGCGGCGCTCCACTTGGCGGCCCTGGTCGACCGCCTCCGCCCCGCACTCGTCGGGGGCTTCGACGGGCTGCTTCGCCTGGAAAGCCTCCTCGCCGGTGACGAGGAGGCAACGCTCGGGCAGATGCGAGCCCTCCTCGACGCCCTGGGATTGCCGCCTCGGTACGCGCAGGCCCTCGACGCGGGCCTTGCCAGCGAGATGGCGGGGATCCGGCTGACCTCGCCCGCCTGGTTCTTCCCCTCCGGCGGATGGTTGCGCCCGGCCTCGCTCGTGTCCCACTGGCTGGGGACGCCGGGCGTGCAATGGCGCGGCGACGCCCGCGTGGAGGCGCTGCACGCGGTCCCGCAAGGATGGCAGCTGCGCGCGGCCCACGGCGAGGTGCTGGCGCAAGCACCGGTGGTGGTGCTCGCCAATGCCGCCGACGCGGCCTGGCTTGCACCGTCCCCGGCGTGGCGCCTGCGCGCGGTGCGGGGCCAGATCACGGGTGTTCCGGCGGACTCCCCGGGGTTGCGAGCACCGCACGTGCCGGTGGCCAGCGCAGGCTATGTACTGCCCGCGCACGACGGCTGGGTCTGGTGCGGCGCGACCGCGCAGGCCGACGATCCGGACGGCGCGGTGCGCGAGGCAGACCACCTCCACAACCTGGAGCAGCTGGCACGGCTCACGGGGCACCCGGTGCGCCCCTCACCCCTCGCGCTGCGCGGGCGCGTGGGCTGGCGCGCCGTCACCGAGGACCGCCTGCCGCTCGTCGGCCCGGTGCCCGACGACGAAGCGGCCCAGGCCTCGCCGCAGCGCCTGACTCAGCCGCGGCACGTGCCGCGGCGCCCGGGCCTGTATCTGTGCACCGGCCTCGGCTCCCGCGGCATCACCTGGTCGGCGCTCTGCGGCGAGGTGCTCGCTGCCTGGATCGACGGCAGCCCGCTGCCGGTGGAGGCCGACTTGCGCGACGCGCTGGACCCGGCCCGCTTCATCAGCCGCGCAGTGCGCCGGGCGCCTCGCTGAGGGGCCAGCGCCCCGGCGGCTTCAGTCCACCTCTTCTGCGCTCGCCGCGGGCAGGAGGGCGAGCGATTCGGCCTCGGGCAGCGCCTCGACGGTCTTGAGCGCACGCCCCATCACGCGGGTGCGACGCTCGGCCGCCTCGATCACGTTGCCCGCCTCCTCGATCTTCTTGCGCGTCTTGGCCAGCGCGTCGCCGAACTTCAGGAACTCCGTCTTGACCGCGCCGAGCACCTTCCACACCTCCGACGAGCGCTTCTCGAGCGCCAGCGTGCGGAAACCCATCTGCAGGCTGTTCAGCATCGCGAGCAAGGTCGTCGGCCCCGCCAGCGTGACGCGGTGCTCCCGCTGCAGCGACTCGAGCAGGCCCGGGCGCCGCAGCAACTCCGCGTAGAGGCCCTCGGTCGGCACGAAAAGCACGGCGAAATCGGTCGTATGCGGGGGCGCCACGTACTTGGCCGAGATGGTCCGCGCCTCCTCGCGGATGCGCAGCTCCAGCGCTTTCGCTGCGGCTTCAGCCCCCTCGCGGTCCGCCCGCTCCTGCGCATCGAGCAAGCGCTCGTAGTCCTCTCGAGGGAACTTCGCATCCAACGGCAGCCACACGGGGGCGCCGTCGTCGCCCTTGCCAGGCAGGCGAATGGCGAACTCCACCCGCTCGCGGCTGCCGGGCACGGTCGCCACGTTCGCCGCGTACTGCTCGGGCGTGAACACCTGCTCGAGGAGGGCTGCCAGCTGCATTTCGCCCAGCACGCCGCGCGTTTTGACGTTAGAGAGGACGCGCTTGAGGTCGCCCACGCCCTGCGCCAGGTTCTGCATCTCGCCCAGGCCCCGGTGCACCTGCTCCAGCCGCTCCGCCACCTGGCGGAAGCTCTCGCCCAGACGCTGCTCGAGCGTGGCGTGCAGCTTCTCGTCCACCGTCTGGCGCATCTGCTCCAGCTTCTTCTCGTTGTCGGCCGCCAGCGCCGCCAGCCGCGTCTCGACGGTGGCGCGCACCTCGGTCAGTCGGCGCTCGTTGCTCTCCGTCAGCTGGCGCACCTGCTCGCCGAGCGCCTCGCCGAAACGGCGCAACGCCGCATCCTGGCTCTCACGGGCGGCCTGGGACTGCGCTGCGAGGCCCGCCGTCGCGTGCCGCAACGCATCGCCGACCGCCTGCTGCATCGCCGCCAGCTGCGCGCGGAAGCTGTCGATCTGCTCGTTCTGCGTGCGCGCCACGTCGCCTTGCTGCGTGAGCAGGGTCTGCTGGAAGAGCGCGAGGGTGGTCGCGAGCTCCTGGCGCGTGGCCTGGCCGGTTCGTGCCACCTCGTCGCGCAACTCCCGCTCCATCCGGGCACCGGCTTCGTTCTGCATGCGGGCCAGGGTGTGCAATTCGTCGCGCCAGGCTTCGGCGCGGGAGAGGGCCTCGCGCGAACGCAAGGTGGCCAACAACCACCACGACAAGGCCAGGTTGGCCGCCAGCATGCCCGCCAGGGCGATCCACTCCCAGCTCACGAGCCGGCCCTCCCCTCGCCCGCGGCCGTGGACGACAGCACCTCGGGGTTGAGGGGCGTCGGCGGTCGGCCCGCCTGCGGGCCGCAGCCCAGGCCGGCGATGAGGTTGTCGGCGGCGAGCTCGGCCATCGCCCGGCGGGTGGTCTCGGTGGCGCTGGCGATGTGCGGCGTGAGCACGACGTTCGGCACTTGCAGCAAGTGCGGATGCACGCGCGGCTCGCCCTCGAACACGTCGAGCGCAGCGGCGGCGATGCGCCCGTCGCGCAGGGCCTGGGCGAGCGCCGCATCGTCGACGACGCCGCCGCGGGCGATGTTCGTCAGCGTGGCGGTGGGTCGCATCAGCGCCAGCTCGGCGGCACCGATGAGGTGGTGCGTCTGCGGGGAGTACGGCACGACCACGATCACATGATCCGCCTCGCGCAACAGCGTGTCCTTGTCCACGTAGCGAGCGCCGTACTGGGCCTCCACGGCCTCGGGCAGGCGCGAGCGGTTGTGGTAAAGCACCCTCATGCCGAAGCCCAACGCCGCGCGCCGGGCGATCGCCTGGCCGATGCGGCCCATCCCCAGGATGCCCAGCGTGGTGCCGTGCACCTCACGGCCCATCATCATGTGCACGGACCAGGTCTGCCAGCGGCCTTCCCGCAGGAAACGCTCGGCCTCCGTCACCCTTCGCGCCGCCGCAAGGACGAGAGCGAAGCCGAAATCGGCCGTGGTCTCGGTCAGGACATCGGGTGTGTTCGTGCACAAGACGCCGCGGGCGGTGCATGCGGCCACGTCGATGTGGTTGTAGCCCACGGCCATGTTGGCCACCACCTTGAGCCTGGGGCATGCGTCGAGCAAGGCGACGTCCACCCGCTCCGTCGGCGTCAGAAAGACACCGTCCTTCTCGCGCAGGCGCTCGGCCAGCGCCTGCGGGCTCCAGAGCCGGTCGGCTTCGTTGTACTCGACATCGAAGTGCTGGCGCAGACGCTCCACCACTTCGGGGAAGATGCGACGCGTGACGAGGACTTTGGGCTTCATGGCCCCATTGTCGGGCAAGCGCCCGGCCGCCGCACCGGGGCCTGCCCCATGCGCCGCGCGCAGCTCAGCGCATCCAGATCCAGGTCACCAGCGCGAACAGCGGCAGCAGGATGAAACCCGACCACGCCATGTAGCCGAAGAAGCTCGGCATCCGGATGCCGCGGTCCTCCGCGATCGCCTTCACCATCAGGTTGGGGGCGTTGCCGATGTAGGTGTTGGCGCCCATGAACACGGCCCCCCCGGAAATCGCCGCGAGGACGGGTGCCAGGCTCGTCATCAGCACCTGAGGCTCCCCGCCGGCAAGGTTGAAGAAGACGAGGTAGGTCGGCGCGTTGTCGAGGAACGAGGACAGGAGCCCCGTCGCCCAGAAATACATGGCGGGAACCGGCTGCCCGTCGGCCCCGGTGACGGCTTGCACGATGGGAGCGAAAGGCCCCTGGAGACCCGCCTTGAGCATCGCCAGCACCGGGATGATGGTGAGGAAGATGCCGGCGAAGAGCTTGGCCACCTCGACCATCGGGGCCCAGCCGAACTGGTTCTGCTCGCGCGCCTGCCGCGGCGTCACCGCGAGCGAGACGAAGATCACCGCCACCAGCGCGAGGTCACGCATCAGTTGGGGCAGTCCGACGGCGGTCCCGAAAACGTCGAACTCCACCGAAGACTTCCACACACCGCTCAGCAGCACCAGCCCGACGATGACCAGCAGCAACAGCAGGTTGACCTTGCCCTCGATGCCGACGTCGCGCGAGTCCGGGGTCGGATCGACGGGCTGGACGCCCTCCTTGCGGTAGTAGTAGGAGTCGATCACGTAGAAGAGCGCGAGCAAGGCCGCGACGAGGAAGAGCGTCTCCGGGAAGATCACCCGCGCCGTCCAGAAGAAGTCCACCCCCTTCAGGAAGCCGAGGAACAGCGGCGGGTCGCCCAAGGGGGTGAGAGAGCCCCCGATGTTGGAGACGATGAAGATGAAGAAGACGACCACGTGGGCGACGTGCTTGCGGTTGTCGTTCGCCCGGATGAGCGGGCGGATCAGCAGCATCGAGGCGCCGGTGGTGCCCATGATGCTCGCCAGCCCCGCCCCCACTGCCATCAGGCCCGCATTGAGCCCCGGGCTGCCGTGCAGGTTGCCGCGGATGTAGATGCCGCCGGCCGTCGTGAACAGCGCGGTGAGCAGGATGATGAAGGGGACGTACTCGGCCACCAGCGCATGCACGAAGCCCGCCGCGGCCGTCCCCGGCCCGAACACGGCGGCAAACGGCAGCAGGAACGCCAGCGCCCAGCCCGCGGTGATCTTGCCGTAATGGTGATGCCAGAAGAACGGCGCGATGAGCGGAACGAACGCGATCGACAGGAGCATGCCCGCAAAGGGAATGGCCCACCACACGGCCAATTGGCTGCCGTCGATGTCGGCTGCATGGGCGAGACCGGGCAGCAGCGCACTGGCGAGGGTCAGCACTGCCCCTCGGATCACGAAGCGATTCATGGGAGGACTCCGGCAGACGAGCCCTGCGACGCCCGGGCTGGGCGCGGCGGGGCGTCGGGATCGCGTCGCCCACGGACGCCCGCGGGCGGCGCGATTATAGGAACCGGAGCGCCCCCGACCTTGCGATTGGCTGAAATCGCGCAGCGTTCGCGACGCCGTCAACCCGGCGCGCGTCTCAGCGGCTCGAGTGCCGCCACCAGGGCTTGCGGCAACGCGGCCGGGCGGCGGCTCCCGCGGTCGACGTACACATGCACGAAGTGCCCCTTCGCCGCGGTGAGCGGTTCGTCGTCCGCGAAGAGACCCACCTCGTACCGCACGCTCGAATGGCCCAGTTGCGCCACACGCAGCCCCGCATGCACGAGCTGAGGGAACGCGATCGAGGAGAAGTAGTTGCACTGCGTCTCGACCACGAGGCCGATGGTCTGGCCCTGGTGGATGTCGAGCACACCCCGCTCGACGAGGTAGCGGTTGACCACGGTGTCGAAGTAGCTGTAGTAGACGACGTTGTTGACGTGGCCATAGACGTCGTTGTCCATCCAGCGTGTCGTGATGGGCAGGAAGTACGGATAGGCGCTGCGAGGCTCAGGTTGCGGTCTCGACATGGGGATGTGCAGGAGAACGTGGATGAACGGCGACGGCCTGCGCGATACGCAGGGTCTCCAATTGGATCGCGACGGTCTGATGGATGTCGTGCCCGTAGCCGCCGGCCATGGTCACGACCACCGGCACCCCCCGCTCGCGCATGGATGCGAACACCCTGCGGTCGCGCTCGGCAAGGCCGGCCGCCGAGACCTTCAGCCGGCCCAGACGATCCCCCTCGTGGGGGTCCGCTCCGGCCAGGTAGAACACCAAGCCCGGAGGCCGGTTCTCGTGGTGCCGCCACACCGCGCGCAGGGCCTCGTCCAGCGCGTCGAGGTACGGCTCGTCGGTGCACCCGTCGGCCAGCTCGACGTCCAGGTCGCTGCGTTCCTTGCGAAAGGGGAAGTTGCGTTGGCCGTGCAAGGACACCGTGTAGACCGTCGGGTCGTCCGCGAAGATGGCCGCCGTGCCGTTGCCCTGGTGCACGTCCAGGTCCAGCACCAGCACCCGCAGCAGAGCCCGGTGTCTGCGGTGCCACTCGGCCTGCATCAGCCGGGCCGCCACCGCGACATCGTTGAACACGCAGAAACCGCCCCCGCGATCGGCGTACGCATGGTGCGTCCCCCCGGCGAGGTTCGCCCCGACCCCGTCGTCCAGCGCTGCCCGGGCAGCGGCGATCGTCGCGCCGACCGAACGGCGAGCGCGCTCCGCCATCGCGGGCGACCATGGAAACCCGATCTCCCGCTGCTCCTGGGACGTGAGCCACCCCTGCGCCACGGCGCTCACGTACCGCGGGTGATGGGCGAGCGCGAGTTCGCCGTCGGACGCCGGCTGGGCCTCCTCCAGCCGCACCTGCGGCAACTCGGCCGCGACCCGGTCGCGCAGCAGGCCGTACTTCTGCATCGGGAACCGGTGCCCCGGCGGCAGAGGCAGCACGAAATGGTCGCAGTAGAAGGCTCTCATGAAGGGGTGGGCCAGGCGCCACCAGCCTGGCAGGCCGGCCTGGAGCCCTGGGCCGATTGTGCCGCGCGAACGTCGGCCGTCACGTCACGCGGGTGTCACCTGCGGATGCCAGGATGCCCTGCCCTCGTCCACTGCGCACAGCCTGGCCCGTTAGGGAAGGTCTGAACAACCCGCTCTGCCGCCCGGATTGCGGCATCGTGGCGCCGGCCTGGCGTCGCTTTCGAGCCGGATTTCGCCCGTGCAGGGCGGTTTTTGGCGGGTTTCCCCGCCTTACGGACGCACTGCTCCCGTCGTCGGCAACAAACGCCGGCGCGCCATCCACAGGTTCGACAGCGCGAACAGCGTCAGCACCTGCGCCGCGTTCTTCGCCAGGCCGCGGTAGCGCACCTTCGTGTAGCCGAACTGCCGCTTGATCACCCGGAACGGGTGCTCCACCTTCGCCCGCAGACTGGCCTTGTAGCGCTCCCACCGCTCGGCGTAGCGCCGCTCGCGCTCGTTCTTCATCGCACGCAGCTTCGACGGCTTCTCCGCGATCAGGAATCCGGCGTCCACGTCCTGCAGCTCCTCGCGCTTCTCGGCACCCGTGTAGCCGCTGTCGCCGCACACCGTGTCTTCCCGGCCGTGCAGCAGCTTGTACACCTGCGTCACGTCGGCCACGTTCGCCGCCGTGCATTCCACGTGGTGCACCAGACCGGACGCGTCATCCACGCCGATGTGCGCCTTCATCCCGAAGAACCACTGGTTGCCCTTCTTGGTCTGGTGCATCGCCGGATCGCGCTCGCCCGCCTTGTTCTTGGTCGAGCTCGGCGCACTGATGATCGTGGCATCCACGATCGTGCCACTGCGCAGGCTCAGGCCCTTGCGCTGAAGATGGGCGTTGACCTGCTCGAAGAGCTTCTCGGCCAGCCCGTGCGTCTCCAACAGCCGGCGGAAGTTGAGGATCGTCGTCTCGTCCGGGATGTCGGCAAGCCCGCCCAACTGCGCGAAGCGGCGCATCACCGGCGTGTCGTACAAGGCTTCTTCCATCGCCGGGTCGCTGAGCGCATACCACTGCTGCAGGAAGTGGATGCGCAGCATCGTCGCCAACGGATAGGGCTGGCGACCGGGACGGCCCATCTTCGGGTAGTGCGGCTCGATCAGACCCAGCAGCGCCTGCCACGGCACCACCTGCTCCATCTCCGCCAAAAACACCTCGCGCCGCGTGCGCTTGCGGCTCCCCAGACCCTCGGCATCACCGAACGACAGCTGCATCGCACTCACCCCGATCACGGTGAGGCATTGTCGCGCAATCGGGCGGAGTTGTTCAGACCTTCCTTAGAGGACCGCCCCTAATTTTGCTGCATCGCAACAACGAAGGCTTGCAATGCCCGCTCCAGTCCTTATACTGAAGTCATGCTGCAGCGCAACATACAGTCAACAAGCGCTGAGCACATCTAACCTGCCATGGAGGTATTCACATGTTGACCGCTGAACAAATCATTGCTGCCCAGAAAGCCAACGTCGAGACCGTGTTCGGTCTCACCCAGAAGGCCCTGGAAGGCGTCGAGAAGCTCGTCGAGCTGAATGTCCAGGTTGCCAAGACGTCGCTGAAGGAAGCCGCCGACCACGCCCAGGCCGTCCTGTCGGTCAAGGACGCCCAGGAACTGCTAGCCTTGCAAGCCAGTCTGCTCCAGCCCGTCGCCGAGAAGGCCGCTGCCTACAGCCGCCACCTCTACGACATCGCCTCGTCCACCAACGCCGAGGTCGGCCGCGTGGCGGAGGAGCAACTGGCGGACATGCAGCGCAAGTTCCTGGCTGTGGTGGACACGGCGATCAAGAACGCGCCCGCCGGCACCGAGAACGCCGCCGCGCTGGTGAAGTCGGCCGTGACCGCCGCCAACAACGCGTTCGAGAGCGTGCACAAGGCCGTGAAGCAAGCGGCGCACGTGGCCGAGGCCAACATCCAGGCGGTGACGAACACCGCCGTGAAGGCGGCCGAGGCGGCCAAGCCCAAGCGAGCCGCGGCCTGAGGAGTAGGTAAAACTTTGTATAGGGCTTGAACTTCGAACCGGTAGCCCTATCTACAGGGTAGCCGTGATGCTTCACGGTCTCCCTGAAAGGTTGTCTCCTCGGTACCTTTCGAGATCCCCTTCAAGGTACCTTCGGCCCGGTGGTCCTCCACCGGGCTTTTTTTTTGCTTCTGCCGCCCGGCCTCGATCCGCCCGTCCGCCCGCAGGGCCCTCAATGGGCCTTCGCGCCGGCGATCTTGGCTTTGATCTCGGCAATGGCGGCCTGGGCGGCCTCGCGTCCTGCCTGGATGGACCGTGCCCGCGCGGCGAAGTCGGCGCTGGACACGCCGTTCAGCTTGGGCCGGATCACGACGTCCGCCTCGCGCAGTTCGAACTGGTTGATGCTGCGCCCCATGATGGCGAAGGTCTGGAGCAGCAGCCTCACCGCGTCGCTCACCGGGTTGCCCTGCGGCACGGCGGAGATGTCCACGGCGATGACGACGTCCGCCCCCATCTGGCGCGCGAACCGCACGGGCACCGGCGAGACCAGGCCGCCGTCGACATACTCCCGCCCATTGATGCGCACCGGCTGGAACACCGCCGGGACCGCGCTCGAGGCCCGGACGGCCGTGCCGGTATCGCCGCGCTGGAACAGGATGGGCTCGCCTGTGCCGAGGTCGGTCGCCACCACGCCGAGGGGCACGTTCATCTGCTCCAGGCGTTTGCCGCCCACCTGCTGGTTCACATAGCGTGCCAAGGCCTCGCCACGGATCACACCGCGCAGCGGGTACGACCAGTCGCTGATGGTGTACTCGTCCATCGACGCCGCGAGGCTGGCCAACTGGGCCGGGGTCTTGCCGGCCGCGTACAGCGCCGCGACCACGCTACCGGCCGAGGTCCCCACCACCAGATCGGGGCGGATCCCTTGCTCCTCCAGCACCTGCAGCACCCCGATGTGCGCGAAGCCCCGGGCCGCCCCGCCGCCGAGCGCGAGCCCAATGCGCGGCGGTCGCGCGGGAGGCGTCGGCACCGTCGCGGATGGCGGCTGCGGTGGGGGCGGAGTGACGGTGGTGGTCGAAGAGCCGGGGGGCACGGTCTGGCAGGCGGCCAAGGCCGCGCAAAGCAGAACCGTCGCGGCCCGCCGAGGGACGAGCGTTCGGAAAGCGCCGACGAGCACGGGGATCATGGGCCCGGCATTCTAGGACCCACCAAATAACTGAACGCGATAACCAATCAACGAATTTGTAGTTCCAATATATATAGCGTCCTCCTACAGTGCGTCTTCACTCGTCGCCAGTCGGCGGCCTCGGGTACGAAGGGCAGGTATGGATTGGATTGCGGTGATCAGCGGGTTCGGTGTCGGTGCCATCGTCGGGATGACCGGGGTGGGCGGAGGCTCGTTGATGACGCCGCTGCTGATCTCGGTGTTCAAGCTGAACCCGGCTGTCGCCATCGGGACCGATCTGTGGTTCGCCGCCCTGACCAAGATCTCCGGCTCCGTGGCTCACCAGCGGCACGGCAACGTCGATTACCGCATCGCCGGACTGCTGCTGGCCGGCAGCATCCCGGCCACGCTGGCCATGATCGGATTGATGCACGCCACGGGCATCACCAAGGGGTGGGCCAGTGCCTTGACCTTGTCTCTGGGCATCGCGCTGCTGCTCACGGCGGTGACCGTCGCCTACAAGCAGGCGTGGCACCGCGTCGCGCTGAAGCTGCAACGCTGGCTCCCGGAGCACCGAAAGCCGGCACTCACGGTCGCCGCCGGCGCCATCCTGGGCGTGCTGGTCTCGCTCAGTTCGATCGGCGCGGGTGCGATCGGCGCGACGCTGATTCTCTTCCTCTACCCCCGCCTCGAGGCGCGTCGCCTCGTCGGCACCGACATCGCCCACGCCGTGCCGCTCACGCTGGTGGCCGGCATCGGCCACGCCTCGCTGGGCCACGTGGACTGGCCGCTCCTCGCGGCGCTGCTGATGGGCTCGGTGCCGGGGATCTGGATCGGCGCCCAGCTCACCCGCCGCATGCCCGACCGCCTGGTGCGCGGGCTGCTGTGCGTGTCGCTCGTGACGGCCGGGCTCAAGGTCATTCACTGAAACAGGCACGATGTACCGCTACACCGAATTCGACAAGCAGTTCATCAAGCTGCGGGCTGCGCAGTTCCGCGATCAGCTCGAGCGCCACTTGGCGGGCACGCTGAGCGACGATGATTTCCGTCCGCTGCGGCTGCAAAACGGGTGGTACATCCAGCGGCACGCGCCGATGGCACGCATCGCCATTCCGTATGGCGAGCTGAACTCGGCGCAACTGCGCCGCCTCGCCAGGATCGCCCGCGAGTACGACCGCGGCTACGGTCACTTCACGACGCGCCAGAACATCCAGTTCAACTGGATCCCGCTGCACCGCGCGGCCGACGTGATGGAGGAACTGGCCGAGGTGGACATGCACGGCATCCAGACCTCCGGCAACTGCATCCGCAACATCACGAGCGACGCCTTCGCGGGCATCGCGCCGGACGAGGTGGTGGACCCGCGTCCCTATTGCGAGATCCTGCGCCAGTGGTCGACGCTGCACCCGGAGTTCGCCTTCCTGCCGCGCAAGTTCAAGATCGCGGTGACGGGCGCGAAGGAAGACCGCGCAGCCCTGGCCTGGCACGACATCGGGCTGCACCTGGTGCGTAACGAGGCGGGGGACGTGGGCTTCAAGGTGCTGGTGGGCGGCGGCATGGGCCGCACGCCGATCACCGCTACCGTCGTGCGCGAGTTCCTGCCGTGGGAGCAGATCCTCGTCTACATCGAGGCGATCGTGCGCGTCTACAACCGCTATGGCCGGCGCGACAACATCTACAAGGCCCGCATCAAGATCCTCGTCAAGGCCGAGGGCCCTCGCTTCATCGACGACGTCGAGGAGGAGTTCCGGGCGATCCTCGAGCGCGATGTCGACGGCGCGGCTCACCTCCTCACGCAGGATGAGTTGGACCGCGTGGCCCAGCACTTCGACGTGCCGGCCGGGGTGCGATACGACGCGGCCAATGACTCGCTCGCCGTGGACGTGGGCGAGGTGCCCGTGGCCTTCCGCCGCTGGCTGGAGCGCAACGTGCATGCGCACCGCTTCCCCGGCTACCGGGCGGTGACGCTGTCGCTCAAGCGAGTGGGCCAGGCACCCGGGGACGTGACGGCCGAGCAGATGGAAGCCGCGGCCGATCTCGCGGAGCGGTTCAGCGCCGGCGAGATCCGCGTCACGCACGACCAGAACCTGGTGCTGCCCTGGGTGCGCGAGAGCGAGCTCTACGCCCTGTGGCAGGCCGCCAGGGCCGCGAGCTTCGCGACGCCGAACGTGGGCCTGCTGACCGACATGATCGCCTGCCCCGGCGGCGACTTCTGCGCACTGGCCAACGCCCGCTCGATCCCCATCGCCGCGGCGATCACCGAGCGCTTCCAGGACCTCGACGAGCTCTATGACATCGGCGACATCGACGTGCACATGAGCGGCTGCATGAACTCCTGCGGCCACCACCACAGCGGCCACATCGGCATCCTCGGCGTCGACAAGGACGGCTCCGAGTGGTACCAGATCACCCTCGGCGGCTCCGACGGTTCGACGCCCAGCGGCGCGGCCGTCGCCGGCAAGGTGATCGGCCCGTCGTTCGCGGCCGACGAGGTGCCCGACGTGATCGAGGCGGTGATCGAGATCTACCGCGAGCAACGCGCGGCCCACGAGCGCTTCATCGACACGGTGAAGCGCCTCGGGCTGGAGCCCTTCAAGGCGGCGGCCAACGCCGTGCGACGCACCACCGGCGGCAAGGCGATGGCCGCCTGACGAGGAGCCCCGCACATGAACTTCATCGACCCCCTACACGACGACTGGACGCCCTGGGCCGATGGCGAGCCGGGCACTCCCCTGCCCAATCGCCTGCTGACCTGGGCCCAGTGGCAGCAGGTGCGCGAGCAGTGGCCGGCGGACGTGCCGGTGGGCGTCGCCTTCCCGAACGATGCGGACATCGAGGCGCTGGAACCGGACCTGCCCCGCATTGCGCTGGTCGCCCTGCACTTCCCCAAATGGACCGACGGCCGCGCCTACAGCCAGGCGCGCCTGCTGCGCAACCGCTATCGCTTCAGCGGCCAGGTGCGGGCCACCGGCGACGTGGTCGTGGACATGGTGCCGCTCCTGCACCGCACCGGCTTCGATGCGGCCGTGCTGCGCGAAGGCCAGAGCGCCGAGGTCGCCCGGCGCTTGCTCGCGCACTTCCCGGCGTACTACCAGGGCGACGTGCACGAGCGCCAGCCGCGCTTTCGCCGCCCGGAAGGAGCTGTTGCATGAGCGCGATCGAACTCTATGCCCGTCACACCCCGGGCTTCGAAGCCCGGGTGGACCACGCCCTGGCCGTGCTGCGCGAAGCGGCCGCGCGGCATCCGGGTCGTGTGGTCCAGGCCACGAGCCTTGGCGCGGAGGACATGGTCCTCACTGACCTCATCGCCCGTCACGGCCTGCCCATCGCGCTCGGCACGCTCGAAACCGGCAAGCTGCACGACGAGACGGTCGCGCTGATCGGGCGCATCGAGGAGCGCTATGGTGTCGGCGTCGAGGTGTACCGGCCGGTCGAGGAGACGGTGGTTCACTTCGTGCGCACGCACGGCGAGAAGGCGATGTACCAGAGCATCGACCTGCGCAAGCAGTGCTGCGCGATCCGCAAGCTCGAGCCGCTGGCGCGCATGCTGAACGGCCGCAGCGCCTGGATCACCGGTTTGCGCCGCGAGCAGTCGAACACGCGCGCCGAGGTGCCCTTCAGCGAAGCGGACGACCAGGGCCGCACGAAGTACAACCCGCTCGCCGACTGGAGCTGGAACGACGTGTGGCACTACATCGCCACGCATCGAGCCCCCTACAACCCGCTGCACGACCAGTTCATGCCCAGCATCGGCTGCGCCCCCTGCACCCGCGCCATCGCCGTGGGCGAGGACTTCCGCGCCGGGCGCTGGTGGTGGGAGGACGAGAAAGCCAAGGAGTGCGGGCTGCACGTGAAGCAGGAAGAACCCGCCGTCGTATCGATCATCGGAGCCCACGCATGAACGCCCCCGTCAGCCTCGACAAGCTGTTGCCGGAGCTGGACCATCGGCACCTGGACTGGCTGGAAGAAGAAGCGATCTTCATCCTGCGCGAGACCGCCGCCGCCTTCGAGCGCCCCGCCCTGCTGTTTTCCGGCGGCAAGGACTCGTGCGTCGTGCTGCGCCTGGCCGAGAAGGCCTTCAAGACCCACGTGGGGCAAGGCCGGTACAAGGGCCGCCTGCCCTTTCCGCTGCTGCACGTCGACACCGGCCACAACTTCCCGGAGGTGATCGAGTTCCGCGACCGGCGGGTGGCCGAGATGGGCGAACGCCTGGTCGTGGCCCACTTGGAGGACTCCATCAAGCGCGGCAAGGTGCGTCTGGCGCACCCGCTCGAGTCGCGCAACGGCCACCAGACGGTCACGCTGCTGGAGGCCATCGAGGAGCACCGCTTCGACGTGCTGATCGGTGGCGCCCGGCGCGACGAGGAGAAGGCCCGCGCGAAGGAACGCATCTTCTCGCACCGCGACAGCTTCGGCCAATGGCAACCCAAGGAGCAGCGACCCGAGCTGTGGACGCTGTTCAACACCCGCATCAAGCCGGGCGAGCACATGCGGGCCTTTCCCATCAGCAACTGGACCGAGCTGGACGTGTGGCTCTACATCGCGCGCGAGAACATCCCGTTGCCGAGCCTGTACTACGCGCACGACCGCCAGGTGGTGCGGCGCAAGGGCCTGCTGGTGCCGGTGACCGAGGTCACCCCCGTGCAGCCCGGCGAGCAGGTCGAGACCGCGCAGGTGCGCTTCCGCACGGTCGGTGACATGACCTGCACCTGCCCGGTGGAAAGCACGGCCGCCACGCCGGCCGAGATCGTCGCCGAGACGCTGACCGTCACCGTCAGCGAGCGCGGCGCCACCCGCATGGACGACCGCACCTCCGACAGCTCGATGGAGCGTCGCAAGAAGGAAGGGTATTTCTGATGTCTCTGGAGCACGCCCCTCACCGCGCACTGCGCTTCTTGACGGCCGGCAGCGTCGACGACGGCAAGAGCACGTTGATCGGCCGTCTGCTCTACGACAGCCGCGCGATCCTGGCCGATCAGCTCGACGTGCTGCAAAAGAAGTCCGCCGGCGAGCAGATCGACCTGTCGCTGCTGACCGACGGCCTCGAAGCCGAGCGCGAGCAAGGCATCACGATCGATGTCGCCTACCGCTATTTCGCGACCCGCCAGCGCAAGTTCATCATCGCCGACGCCCCGGGCCACGAGCAGTACACCCGCAACATGGTGACGGCGGCGGCCGGCAGCGATGCGGCCGTCGTGTTGGTGGACATCACCAAGCTGGACACCTCCGCCCGGCCGGTCGCGCTGTTGCCGCAGACCCGCCGCCACGCGCTGCTGGCGCAGCTGCTGCGCGTGCCCAGCATCGTGTTCGCGATCAACAAGCTCGACGCGGTCGCCCAACCGCAGGCCGCCTTCGAGGCGGTGCGCGATGCGCTGCTGGACTTCACCGAGCAGGCCGCCATCCGCCCGGCGGGGATCATCCCGGTGTCGGCCCTGCGCGGGGACAACGTCACCCAGCCGCTGGAGGCGCCCTGGTACCAGGGCCCCTCGCTGCTGCAACTGCTGGAGTCGCTGCCGACCACGCAGGAGCGTCAGAGCGGCCACCTGCTGATCCCGGTGCAGTACGTGGCCCGTGAAGGCGAAGGCACCGGCAACCAGCCGCGCACGCTGTGGGGGCGCATCGCGCACGGCAGCGTCAAGGCGGGCGATTCGGTGCAGATCTTCCCGAGCGGGGAACTCGCCACCGTGGCCGAGGTGCGGCGTGCCGGCGAGGTCGTCGACGGCTGCTCGGCCGGCGAATCGGCCGGTCTGGTGCTGGACCGTCAGCTCGACGTTTCGCGCGGGGACTGGATCGCCACGCCCGGCTCCATCCGCGCCGCTCAGCGCTTTGCGGCCACGCTCGCCTGGCTCGACACCGAGCCGGCCGTCGTCGGGCGCAAGTACTGGGTGCGCCACGGCAACCGCTGGGTGCAAGCCCGCATCTCGGCGATCGACAGCCGCCTGGACATCCACACGCTGCAAGCCACCGACGCACAGGAGCTGGCCGTCAACGACATCGGCCATGTGATCGTCGAGACACAGCAGCCGCTGCCGGTGGAGCCCTATGAAGACAACCGCGTCGGCGGCGCACTGATCATCGTCGACCCCGCGAGCAACCGCACGAGTGGCGCGCTGCTCGTCAAGGCGGCGCAGTAGGACTGCGCGGGGAGCGAGGAACGAGCGATGGGAACGGTCGCATTCATCGGCGCGGGCCCCGGGGCGGCCGACCTCATCACGCTGCGCGGCGCGCGCTTGCTGGCGCAGGCCGACGTCGTGCTGCACGACGCGCTCACCGACCCGGCATTGCGCGATCTGGCGCCCCAAGCGCGGTGGATCGACGTCGGCAAACGAGGCTTTGCCGACAGCACGGGCCAGGACGCCATCAATGCGCTCCTGGTCCGCCATGCCGCACGCTCGTCGCTGGTCGTGCGCTTGAAGGGCGGCGACCCGAGCGTGTTCGGGCGGCTGGAAGAAGAACTGGAAGCGCTCGCGCGGGCGGGGTTCGAGGCCATCGTGGTGCCGGGCGTCACGGCGGCCCTGGCCGCGGCCGCCGACACCCGGCTGCCGCTGACGCGCCGCGGCAGCGGCCGCAGCGTGAGCCTCACCACCGCGATGACGCGCACCGGCGACTTGCGAGCCAGCCGCACCGCCGACACCGAGGTCTTCTACATGGCGGGCAAGCAGTTGGGCGCCTTGGCGCGCCGCCTGCAAGAGGCCGGCTGGCCGGCCGACACCCCCACGAGCGTCGTCTCGCGCGCCGGTTGGCCGGATCAACTCCACAGCCGCCACACCGTCGCCGACCTCGCACGCGCCAGCGTGCTGCACGCCGGGCGGCCCACCGTGGTGGTAGTGGGGGCGGGGGCCGCACCCCTGGGGGTCGCCCCTGCCCGGCCCGGCATCGAGCTTGCGCAGGGTCAAGTGCCGGGGAAAACCCTGGCGTCTTAAAATCGCATGTTTGCTGCTCCAATTCGCGGCTGAGGGCCGCGGGTCGCGGCGCTCAGCCGGCCGCGCGGTCGCGCCGGGCGCGGCTCGCGCCCTCGGGGCGGGAGATCAAGCGCCGCGCACACGGACATCCCGATTCACCAACCACATACGCGAGACCTGTATGACCCACGTAGTGACCGAGGCCTGCATCCGCTGCAAGTACACCGACTGTGTGGACGTATGCCCGGTGGACTGCTTCCGGGAGGGGCCCAACTTCCTGGCCATCGACCCGGACGAGTGCATCGACTGCGCGGTGTGCATTCCCGAGTGCCCGGTCAATGCCATCCTGCCCGAGGAGGACGTGCCGGCCGACCAGCAGCACTTCATCCAGCTCAACGCAGAGCTGGCGAAGAAGTGGCCGAGCATCACCAAGCGCAAGGCCCCGCTGCCCGATGCCGACGAGTGGAAGGACAAGAAGGACAAGCTCTCCGAGCTGATCCGCTGAGCATCGCAGCCCGCCCTCGTCCATGACCCGCCCGGCCGCCCCCGAATCCGCCCTTGCTGCGATCGAGACGGACGCATTGATCGTCGGTGCAGGCCCCGTGGGTCTGTTCCAGGTCTTCGAGCTGGGGCTGCTCGACATCGAGGCCCACGTGGTCGATGCGCTGACCGAGCCGGGCGGTCAGTGCATCGAGCTCTACCCCGACAAGCCGATCTACGACATTCCCGGCGTGCCGATGTGCACGGGGCGCGAGCTGACCGAGCGGCTGTTGGAGCAGATCCGGCCGTTCGCGCCCACCTTCCACCTGGGTCAAGAAGTGACCGCGCTCGCCCGCCGCGAAGACGGGCGATTCGACATCGGCACCTCGCTGGGGACGCGGTTCGTTGCCAAGACCGTCTTCATCGCGGCCGGCGTCGGCGCCTTCCAGCCGCGCAAGCTGCATCTGCAAGGGGCCGACACGCTGGAGGATCGGCAGATCTTCTACCGGGTGCGCCGCCCGCAGGACTTTGCCGGCAAGCACCTCGTCATCGCCGGCGGCGGCGATTCCGCCCTCGACTGGGCCATCCACTTCGCCCAGGAAGGCGCTCATCGTGCCGCCAGCGTCGTGCTGGTGCATCGGCGCGACGGCTTCCGGGCCGCACCGGCGTCCGTCGCCCGCATGCGCGAGCTGTGCGATGCCATGCAGATGCAGTTCCTCGTGGGCCAGATCAGCGGGCTGGAAACGGCGGGCGAGCGCATGGCGGGTGTCAAGGTCACCTCCCCGGACGGCTTGACGAGGGTGGTGCCGGCAGAGGCCTTGCTCGTCTTCTACGGCCTGAGCCCCAAGCTGGGCCCGATCGCGCAATGGGGGCTCGCGATCGAGCGCAAGCAGCTGGTCGTCGACACCGAGAAGTTCGAGACCAGCGAGCCGGGCGTCTTTGCCGTGGGCGACATCAACACCTACCCGGGCAAGAAGAAGCTCATCCTCTGCGGCTTTCACGAGGCCGCGCTCGCCGCTTTCGGCGCGGCCCGCTACGTGTTCCCGGACAAGCCGGTCCATCTGCAATACACGACCACGAGCCCCAAGCTCCACAAGGCGCTGGGCGTCGAGCCGCCCTCCTTCGACGACGAGTGAGCCGGCGCGCGCGGCGCCGGCCAGCCTTTGCGGCCACCGCAAACGCAGCAGGACGCACCGCAACGGTCTCGTTGGGGCGATAATCCACATTCTGAACGCGGCCCCGCCCAGGCGACGCCGCGTTCATTCGCTAGGGGTGTTGGAGCGTGGCCGCTCCGACTGAGAGAGTCCCTTCGAACCTGATTGAGGTAATCCTCGCGCAGGGAAGCGACCGAAAGCGGCGTGCATCCACGCCCTCTCGAAAGCCGCCACCTGCGCCACCTAGGACTGCAGATGGCGCACATCCACCCTTCTTCCTCCCGTCGTTCGCATTTCGTTCGGCGTCGCTCCCCCATCGCGGCTGCGTGCCTGCTGTGGTGCGGCTGGGCGGCCGCGCAGACGGACCAGACGGCCCTGCCCGCGATCACCGTCAAAGGCCAGGAGCGGCCACCCGCCAGCGTCACCGGCTTCGGGCAAGAGCCGCTGGCGCGGACCCCGCTCCAGGCGCAGGCATGGACGCTGGACGATCTCAAGGACCGCGGCGCCACCCGCCTGGCCGACGTGGTGGGCCTGGACGCCAGCATCAGCGACGCCTACAACTCCCAGGGCTACTGGGACTTCCTCACCGTGCGCGGCTTCGTGCTCGACAACCGGTTCAACTACCGGCGCGACGGCCTGCCCATCAACGCGGAAACCTCCATCCCGCTGGACAACAAGTCGGCCATCGAGATCCTGAAGGGCACGAGTGGCATCCAGGCCGGCACGAGCGCGCCGGGCGGCCTCGTGAACCATGTGGTCAAGCGCCCTGAGGGACGGACGCGCACCGTGGAGTTGGGCTGGCGCAGCAAGGCCACGGTCGGCGTCGCGGTGGACGTCGGGGATCGCTTCGGCACCGACGACCGCTTCGGGCTGCGCGTCAATGCCGCCTACGAGCACCTCGACGCGCCGCTGCGCAGCGATACCGGCCACCGCCGGCTGCTGGCGGTGGCGGGCGACTGGCGCATCGCCCCGGGCACCCTGCTGGAAGCCGAGATCGAGTCGAGCCGTCGCAGTCAACCCAGCCAGCCGGGCTTCAGCCTGCTCGGCGACCGCCTGCCCGAGCCGGTAAACCCGCGCATCAACCTCAACAACCAGAGCTGGACCCAGCCGGTGGTGATGGACGCCCTCACCGCCTCTGTGCGGCTGCGCCAAGAGCTGTCGGCCGACTGGAGCGTGACGGCGCACTATGGGACGCAGCGCCTGGACACGGACGACCGCCTGGCCTACCCCTTCGGATGCAGCGCGGTCAACCAGTATGACCGCTACTGCGCCGACGGCAGCTTCGACTACTACGAGTACGTCAGCGACAACGAACGGCGCCGCACGCAGGCGTTCGACCTTCATGCGGACGGGCAGGTGCTGTGGGGCGGCATGCGTCACCGCCTGACGGCCGGGGTACTGCTCACGCGCTACAAGGCCCGCTTCCAGGACGGGCTCAACACCTGGGCCGGCGTCGGCACCGTCGATGGAAACACCCAGGTTCCCCAGCCGTCCACGCCCTTCTTCGATGCCAACACGAACCGCACCGAGCGCAGCGTCGAGTACTACGTGCGCGACGCGGCGCAGCTGGCGCCGGGGTGGCAGCTGTGGGCGGGCCTGCGGCACACACGGCTGGCCCGCGAGAGCGTGCGCACGAGCGGAGATCCGCGCGCCACCGACTACACCCAGTCGTTCACGACGCCGTGGCTGGCGCTGGGGCATGAGGTGGCGCCCGGGCGGCTCCTTTACGCCAGCTGGGGGGAAGGGGCCGAGTCCGACGTCGTGCCGAACCGGGCTCGCTACACCAACCGCGGGCAGGCGCTCGGGCCCCTCAAGAGCCGTCAGTGGGAGCTGGGCTACAAGTCGCACGCCTTCGAAGGGCTGACGTGGGACGTGGCCTACTTCGACATCCGCCGCCCGGCCACCTCGGATGTGGGCACCGTCTGCGACGACGACACTCCCGGCGACAGCTGCACCCGCCGCTTCGACGGCCACGCACGCCATCGAGGGGTGGAGCTCGGCGCCCAACTGCGACAGGGGCCCTGGACCTGGGGCGCGAGCGCGATGTGGCTGCATGCACGCCGCGAAGACAGCGCCGACCCGTCGCTCGATGGCAAGCGACCGGTCAACGTGCCGCGTCACGCCTTCAAAGCGACGGCCGACTACCGCGTGCCGAGCGTCGAAGGGCTGCGAATCGGCGCGACCCTGGTGCACGAGGGCGATCGCATGGTGCTGCCCGACAACAGCGTGCGCATTCCCTCCTGGACCCGCTACGACCTCGGTCTGACCTGGCAGCAGCGCAGGAGCGGCACGGTGCTCACCTGGCGCGCCGGCGTGGAGAACCTGACCGACAAACGCGCCTGGCGCGAGTCGCCGTATCAGTTCGGCCATGTGTACCTCTACCCGCTCGCGCCGCGCACCTTCCGCGTCGCGCTGCAAGCAGACTTGTAAAGCCGCAAAAACTCGTTCTATAATGCGAGGCTCTGTTCCCCGATAGCTCAGTCGGTAGAGCGACGGACTGTTAATCCGCAGGTCCCTGGTTCGAGCCCAGGTCGGGGAGCCAAAAACAGCAAAAGCCCCAGCGTTGGAAGCAGCCGACGCTGGGGCCTTTTCCTTTGCGCTGGGTGCCTCTTCTGGTGCCACCTCCTCCCGTTTCACCTCCCGCTTCCCCTCCCCGCTACGCCGCGCTGCATTCAGCCTTCGGCTTTGCTTCGTTGGTGCCACCCTCGCTGCCAGTGTCCGGTGGCTTCTCGCCGCTCTCTCCTTTCGACTTCCTTCCGGATGCGCGGCTTGCGAATCCGTTCAGGCCGCGAGTCGGTGTTCGTAGTACGGGCGGTCGCGGTCGTCGAGGATCGCATAGAGCGCTTGCAGGTTCGAAGGGTCGGGGTTGAGCCACGCGTCCAGGTGCTCCGGCTTGATCGGCACGAGACATCGGTCGTGCCCGGCGGCAGCCACCTCGGCCGGGGGGTCGTCGGTGATCGCCGCGAAGGAATACAAGACCTCGCCCTCGCCTTCCCAGCGCGACCAGAGGCAGGCGACCAGCAGGTCGTGCTCGGGTCGAGGCTTGAACTCGACCACCGCTTTCTCACCCGCACGTTGGACGTTCTCGTAGAACGACGAGATCAAGATGACGCCGTGGTTGCGGCCGAAGAGATCGCGCCAGAACGAACCTTCCAGGTTGTCCCTGCGGGCGTTGTAGGTGCCGGGGAAGCGTTCGTCGTAGTGGGCCGGCTTGCCGGGCGGGCGGCACTGGTAGCGCATCAGGCGCACCACGCGGCGCCCGTGCTCCGAGACCATCACCGGCGCATAGTGGCCGGGGAAGATGCGTGAATCCTTGGCCTGCGGCTCGGTGCGTTGCAGGTCCTCGAGCCAGCCCCGCAACTGGGCGATCTTGTTGGCCGCGATCCGGGCCTCGTCCTGGGCCTTCTTGGTCGGCTTGGCGGCCAGGGCCGCCTCGGCCCTGGCCAGCCGCTGCTTCTGCCGCGCGAGCTCCTGCTGCCACTGCCACGCCTGTTCGGCATCGGTCTCGTCGATCAATGCCTTGATCCGGCGCTCCTCGTCCGTCTGCGGCGCCGAGAACGACAGATCCACGCCCCTGGGGATCTTCAGCTTCGCTCCCTGGCGCCGCCTCCAATACAAGTCGTAGTACTCGTGGAGGTCGATGTCGGCCCCATATGCGCGCACGTAGCGTTGGTACTCCGCTTTGATCTGGGCGCTGTAGCACATGAGCCCAATGTAGCGCCGAGCCGCATACGCCGGGAAGCGAAGGGCGAGGTGCGCGGCCCGCGAAGCTCTCCGCTCGTGCCATGCCCTACCCCCGCGCCGGTATCGCGCCCCGGCACGCCAGATGCTCGCCTTCGTCGCAGCACCGCGCACTCGAAAGGAGACCCTCCCATGACGCCCAAGCTCACACTGATCGCCGTCTTCGAGCGGGCCGAGGACGCCCGCGCAGCGCGAGCAGCGCTGGCCGGCTCGGGACTGGGGGCACAGACGCTGGAGCCCGAGGGCGAGGCCTCGGATTTCAAGAGCGACGGCTCGATCCGGGACACCGTCCAGGACATGTTCCTCTCGCTCACTGGAGAGGAAGGCGCACAAAGCGAGATGGAGGCCCTCTATCGTGCGGCGATCGAGCGGGGCAACCGGTTGCTCGCGGTGACGCTGGAAGACGAGACGGCGAAGGGCCGCGTCGAGGAGTTGCTGCGACGGCACGGCGCGAGCGACGTGCTGGCACGCTCGGGCCTTGCGCTCGATTCCCGGGCGCACAGGCCGTCCGCCCGCACTCGCCCGCCGCACAGTCCGTGAAGCCCGCTCGTCCACCTGGAGCATGAGACCATGACCCCGTCCTCGCCCTCACCCGATCCCTCACCTTCCGATCCGCGCCCTTCTCCGGGCGACGAGGCGCCGCCGGGCAGCCCCGGTACCGGCGAGTCGGTGTGCCCCGACTGCGGCGGCAGTGGCCGGCTCGACGGCCGGCCCTGCACCACCTGCAACGGCACAGGACGCGTCACGCGCGGCATCGGGGGCGGCTGACGAGGCGTTGCACCCGCCGCTCGACGACAGATGCCGCGCTGCGAGGGCGCAGCCCGGTCTGCCGGCGCGGGTTGGGCAGGGCGTCAAGCGCCGCGCGGCGGCGCCCGTCCTTGGGCGCCAGGCAGGATCGGCGCGGGCATGAGTGTGCCCGCCTTGCGATAGAACTCGAATCGGTGCGCGTTGTCGCCGCCGCTGAGCACCACGGCGCGGCCCAGGGGCGCAAACACCACCTTCTCGTACCCGCTCAAGGCGCGCAGTTCCCCGAACGGAAACGGCCGACGCGAGGGCACGTCGTTCCATCCGACGACCAGTTCTCCGTCATCGCGCAGTACAGCGTGGATCGCGTGGAGCGCCTGCTCCGCGTCCTCGCGCCGATCGAGGCCCCAGCCGAAGACGCCATTGAGCACGACGAGGTCCACGCAGCGCGCGGGCAGGTGCCGGTCCACCTCGGTGACCGATGCGACGAGGTGCCCGCCAGGGGACCCATGCCGCGCCTGCCGGGGATCGATGTCGAGCGTGAGGAAGCGGGCCGCCGGGAAGTACTGCGGGTAGTGCGCCGTGTACCAATGCGTGCCGACGAAAAGAACACAGCGCACGTCCTCGCGTGCGCCGTAGTGAGGGAGGATGACGTCTTCGAGCAGGCGCCTGTCCGGGGTGTCGATGCGCACCTGCTGCCCGAGGGCGCGCCGCACGGTCTGCAGCGCCACTCGTCGCATCCATGCCCATCGCGCCACCGCTCGTCCTTTCCTGAGAAGTGCGGACTCCACGGCGCGCACCCTACGGCAGGCGGCCGCGCGCCGCAAGTCCGGCCCCGCACGGCGGCGCCCGGAAAGAGCACTCAGCCCTTTTGCCGCGCCTTCAGGAAGCTGGCGATGCCGTTGCGCACTTCCTCCTTGGCGGCCTCGGGGCCTTCCCAGCCCTTGACCTTGACCCACTTGCCGGGCTCCAGGTCCTTGTAATGCTCGAAGAAGTGCTGGATCTGCTGGAGGCGCAGCTGGTTCATGTCTTCGGGCTTCTGCCAATGCGTGTAGATCGGCAGGATCTTGTCGATCGGCACGGCCAGCAGCTTGCTGTCGCCGCCTGCCTCGTCTTCCATCTTGAGAATGCCGATGGGCCGGCACGTCACCACCACGCCGGGGATGAGCGGGAACGGCGTGATCACGAGCACGTCCACCGGATCGCCGTCGTCGGCGATCGTCTGGGGGATGTAGCCGTAGTTGCACGGGTAGTGCATGGCAGTGCCCATGAAGCGGTCGACGAACAGCGCGCCCGTTTCCTCGTCCACCTCGTACTTGATCGGATCCGCATTCATCGGGATCTCGATGATCACGTTGAACTGCTCGGGCGCCTTGGCGCCGGGAGTGACGTTGTGCAGGCTCATGATGTGTTGATGGCAATGCGAGGGAAAACCCGCAGTGTACCGGCTGGCCTTGCGGCGCCCTGACGGGCTGCCGTCGTGGGGCCGCCGCAACTGCGCGTAAACACAGGGGCGCCGCGATTGCGGCCCTATAGCGCTTCCCGTAGCATGGGTTTTGCCCCTGGCTGCGTGCCGGGGGGTGCGACCGCGGCGTCAGACACGCGGCGTGAACGACAACCACGCGGATGATCGAGAGGAAGGAGACCACTTCATGTCGACGGCTTTTTCGGCGCTCTACTTTGCGCTGGCTTGCGGCGTTGCCGCGGTGCTCTATGGCTTCGTCTCGCGAAGCTGGATCCTCAGGCAGGACCCGGGCAATGCCCGGATGCAGGAAATCGCCGCGGCCGTCCAGCAGGGCGCGGCTGCGTACTTGGCGAGGCAGTACCGCACCATCGCGATCGCGGGCGTCGTGCTCGCCATCCTGATCGGCATCTTCATCGACTTGACGACGGCCGTGGCCTTCGTCGTGGGCGCGGTGCTTTCGGGAGCCTGCGGCTTCATCGGCATGAACGTCTCGGTGCGCGCCAACGTGCGCACTGCACAGGCCGCCACGCGCGGCATCGGTGAGGCGCTGGCCGTCGCCTTCCGCGGCGGCGCCATCACCGGGCTCTTGGTGGTGGGCCTGGGCCTCCTGGGCGTCGGCATCTTCTTCTGGTTCCTCACGACCAATGGCCAGATGACGCCCACCACCTCGCTGGCGACCTTGCTCAAGCCCCTGATGGGCCTGGCGTTCGGTGCCTCGCTGATCTCCATCTTCGCGCGGCTGGGTGGCGGCATCTTCACCAAGGGGGCGGACGTGGGCGCCGACCTCGTCGGCAAGGTGGAGGCGGGCATCCCCGAGGATGACCCGCGCAACCCGGCGGTCATCGCCGACAACGTGGGCGACAACGTCGGCGACTGCGCCGGCATGGCGGCCGACTTGTTCGAGACGTATGCCGTGACCTTGATCGCGACGATGGTGCTGGGTGCGCTCACGGTGACCGCGGCGCCCTTCGCGGCCAGCGTCTACCCGCTGGCGCTCGGCGGCTTCTCGATCATCGCCTCCATCCTCGGCTGCTTTGCGGTGAAGGCCTCACCGGGCATGCGGAACGTGATGCCGGCGCTCTACCGGGGCCTCATCGTCGCGGGGGTCATCGCGCTGATCGGCTTCTACTTCATCACCAAGTGGGTGGTGCCGGACGACGCGATCTACGCCTCGGGCACGCAGATGCGGCTGTTCGGCGCGGCCGTGGTGGGCTTGGCACTCACCGCCCTCATGGTGTGGATCACCGAGTACTACACCGGCACCGACTACTCGCCCGTCAAGCACGTCGCACAAGCCTCGACGACCGGCCACGGCACCAACATCATCGCGGGTCTGGCCGTGAGCATGAAGTCCACCGCCTGGCCGGTGATCTTCGTCTGCGCCGCGATCATCGTGTCGTACCTGCTCGGCGGCCTCTACGGCATCGCCGTGGCGGCCACCTCGATGCTGAGCCTGGCGGGCATCATCGTCGCACTCGATGCGTACGGCCCCATCACCGACAACGCCGGCGGCATTGCGGAGATGGCCGAGCTGCCCGCCTCGGTGCGCGACATCACCGATCCGCTGGACGCGGTGGGCAACACCACCAAGGCCGTGACCAAGGGCTATGCCATCGGCTCGGCGGGCCTCGCGGCGCTGGTGCTCTTCGCCGACTACACCCATGCGCTCGAAGCGCGCGACCTCGCCACGAGCTTCGACTTGTCCAACCACATGGTCATCGTGGGCCTGTTCATCGGCGGCCTGATCCCCTACCTTTTCGGCGCCATGGCGATGGAAGCCGTGGGCCGGGCGGCAGGCAGCGTGGTCGAGGAGGTGCGACGCCAGTTCAAGACCATCCCGGGCATCATGGAAGGTACAGGCAAGCCGGAGTACGGCACCGCGGTGGACATGCTCACCGCCGCCGCGATCAAGGAGATGATCGTGCCCTCGCTGCTGCCGGTGGTGGTGCCCATCCTGGTCGGCATGTTCCTCGGCCCGGCGGCACTGGGGGGCCTGTTGATGGGCACCATCGTGACGGGCCTGTTCGTCGCCATCTCGATGTGCACCGGCGGCGGCGCGTGGGACAACGCCAAGAAGTTCATCGAAGAAGGCCACCACGGCGGCAAGGGTAGCGACGCCCACAAAGCCGCCGTGACGGGCGACACGGTGGGCGACCCCTACAAGGACACTGCCGGCCCCGCCGTGAACCCGCTCATCAAGATCATCAACATCGTGGCGCTCTTGATCGTGCCGCTGCTGCCGGCCGGCATGCCCACGCAGCGGGCCGAGGCGCCCGCCACCCCGCCCGCGCAGGTGCAGGTCGCGAAAGGCCCGGCGTCGCTCGCCGGGCCCGCCGCGGTCACGCCGGCAGCGCGTTGAGCGCCGGCTGCGTCTGCCCTTGAAGAAACGCCCGCGGCCTGCGGGCGTTTTTTCTTGGTTCGCTGAGCGCGGGGGGCCGTTCAGCGACGCGGGGGCGGCACGTCGGTGCAGGTGCCGTGGGCGACCTCGGCCGCCATGCCGATGCTCTCGCCGAGCGTCGGGTGCGGGTGGATCGTCTTGCCGATGTCGATCTCGTCGGCCCCCATCTCGATGGCCAGCGCGATCTCGCCGATCATGTCGCCGGCGTGCGTGCCCACGATGCCGCCACCGACGATGCGGTGCGTCTCTTCGTCGAACAGCAGCTTGGTGAACCCTTCGTCACGCCCGTTGGCGATCGCGCGGCCCGAGGCGCTCCAGGGGAACAGCCCCTTCTTCACCTTGCGGCCCTCGGCCTTGGCCTGGTCCTCGGTCAGGCCCACCCAGGCCACCTCGGGATCGGTGTAGGCCACGCTCGGGATCACGCGTGCATCGAAGGCGACCTTCTCCCCCGCCGCCGCCTCGGCCGCCACATGAGCCTCGTGCACCGCCTTGTGCGCCAGCATCGGCTGGCCGACGATGTCGCCGATGGCGAAGATGTGCGGCACGTTGGTGCGCATCTGCACATCCACCGGGATGAAGCCCCGCTCCGTCACCGCCACCCCGGCCTGGTCGGCGCCGATCTTCTTGCCATTGGGCGCGCGGCCCACCGCCTGCAGCACCAGGTCGTAGAGCTGAGGCTCCTTCGGCGCGCCCTCGCCTTCGAACCGGACCAGGATGCCGTCCTTCGTCGCTTCGGCGCCCACCGTCTTGGTCTTGAGCATGATGTGGTCGAAGCGCGCGGCGTTCATCTTCTGCCACACCTTGACCAGATCGCGGTCGGCCCCTTGCATCAGGCCGTCGAGCATCTCGACCACGTCCAGGCGGGCACCGAGCGTGGAGTACACCGTGCCCATCTCCAGCCCGATGATGCCGCCGCCGACGATGAGCATGCGCTTGGGGACCTGTGGCAGCTCCAGCGCCCCGGTGGAATCGACGACGCGCTCGTCATCGGGCAGGAACGGGAGCCTCACCGCCTGCGAGCCGGCCGCGATGATGGCCTGCCTGAAGCGGACGACCTGCTTCTTGCCGGTCTTGTCCTGGCCCGGGCCCGCCGTCTCTTCGACCTGCACGTGGTGCGGGTCGAGGAAGCTGCCGTAGCCGCGCACGACCGTCACCTTGCGCATCTTGGCCATCGCGGCAAGGCCCCCGGTGAGCTTGCCCACCACCTTGGCTTTGTGGGCGCGCAGCTTGTCCAGGTCCACCGTCGGAGCACCGAAGCTCACGCCCAAGTCCGCGAAGTGCTTGACCTCGTCCATCACGGCCGCCACGTGCAGCAGCGCCTTGGACGGGATGCAGCCGACGTTGAGGCACACGCCGCCGAGCGTCGGGTAGCGCTCGACCAGCACCACCTTCATCCCCAGGTCCGCGGCGCGGAAAGCGGCCGAATACCCGCCGGGGCCGCCGCCGAGCACGAGCATGTCGCATTCGAAGTCCGCGCCTGCCGAGTAGGACGCCGCGGGCCCGGTGGACGCGGCAGGCGAGGCAGCCGCGGCCTGAGGCGCCGCCGCAGCGGGCGCTGCGGCCGCGGCGGGAGCCGCAGCAGGAGCTGCTTGCGCGGCTGCAGCCGCCGAGGCCGCCGCGCCTTCGGCTTGCAAGAGCAGGATGGTCGATCCCTCGCTGACCTTGTCGCCGACCTTGAGCTTGAGTTCCTTGACGACCCCCGCGTGCGAAGACGGGATCTCCATCGACGCCTTGTCGGACTCGACGGTGATCAGGCTCTGCTCGGCCTTGACGCGGTCGCCCGGCTGCACCAGCACCTCGATGACCGCCACATCCTTGAAGTCGCCGATGTCCGGCACTTTGATTTCGATCGTGGACACGCCGCGCTCCTCCTTACAGCATCACGCGGCGGAAGTCCGCCAGCACGCTCGCCAGATAGGCGTTGAACCGGGCGGCTGACGCCCCATCGATCACCCGGTGGTCCCAGCTGAGCGACAGGGGCAGCATGAGCCGCGGCACGAACTGCGTGCCGTCCCACACCGGCTTCATCGCCGACTTGCACACGCCGAGGATGGCCACCTCGGGCGCATTGATGATCGGCGTGAAGTAGGTGCCGCCGATGCCGCCCAGCGACGAGATCGAGAAGCAGCCGCCGGACATGTCGGCCGGGCTGAGTTTGCCCTCGCGCGCCTTGGCCGCGAGCTCTGCGGTTTCCTTGGCGATCTGCAGCACGCCCTTCTTGTCGGCGTCTTTGATCACCGGCACCACCAGGCCGTTCGGCGTGTCGGCCGCGAAGCCGATGTGGTAGTACTGCTTGAGCACGAGCTGCTCGCCGTCCAACGACGCATTGAACTCGGGGAACTTCTTCAGCGCCGCCACGCACGCCTTGATCAGGAAGGCCAGCATCGTCACCTTGACGCCGGATTTCTCGTTCTCCTTGTTGAGCTGGACGCGGAAGGCCTCCAGCTCGGTGATGTCCGCGTCCTCGTGGTTGGTGACGTGCGGGATCATCACCCAGTTGCGGTGCAGGTTCGCGCCCGAGATCTTCTTGATGCGCGACAGATCCTTGCGCTCGATCGGCCCGAACTTGGCGAAGTCCACCTGGGGCCAAGGCAGCAGACCCGGCAGCGCCCCGCCGCCCGCCTGCGCCGGGGCCTTGGCCTTCTGCGCCTGGGTCTGCACCTCGCCCGCCATCACCTTCTTGACGAAGCCCTGCACGTCCTCCTGCGTGATGCGCCCCTTGGGCCCGGTGCCTTGCACCTCCTCCAGCGGCACACCCAGCTCGCGCGCCAACTTGCGCACGCTCGGCGAGGCGTGCGGCAGCCGACCCTTGGGCGCCGCCGGCTCATGGGGTGGCAAGGCCGCGGTCGGTGGGATGCGCTCGACCGGCTGGCTGGCCAGTTCTGCCCCGGCGTGCGCGGCGGGCGCCGGCTCGGGTGCGGCGGCGGCGGCCGATGGGGGTGCTGCGGCCGGCTGCGATGCGGGGGCCGGTCGCGCCTCGCCTGCGGGCGGCGGGGCGGCAACCCCCTGCGCCGCCTCGAGCACGGCAATGGCCGAGCCCTGGCTGACCTTGTCGCCGACCTTCACCTTGAGTTCCTTGATCACGCCCGCGTGCGACGATGGAATCTCCATCGACGCCTTGTCGGACTCCACGGTGATGAGGCTTTGCTCGGCCTTCACCGTGTCTCCGGGTTGGACCAGCACCTCGATGACGGCCACGTCCTTGAAGTCCCCGATGTCGGGAACCTGCACTTCCACCAATGCCATGCTTGTTGTCTCCCGGCGGGCGCCGCGTTGGCGGCGCCCCGCCAAGCTCGCTCACGCGTAGAGCGGGTTGATCTTCTCGGTCTTGATGCCGTACTTGTCGATCGCCTCGGCCACCTTGGCCAGCGGCAGCTTGCCTTCCTCGGCCAACGCCTTCAAGGCCGCCACCACGATGTAGTGCCGGTTGACCTCGAAGTGCTCGCGCAGCTTGTAGCGGAAGTCGCTGCGACCGAAACCGTCGGTGCCCAGGACCTTGTAGACATGGCCCTTGGGGATGAACGCCCGGATCTGCTCCGAGTAGTTCTTCATGTAGTCGGTGGAAGCGATGACCGGGCCGTCATGCGGCTGGAGTTGCTGCGTGACGAACGGCACGCGTGGGGCCTCGCCCGGATGCAGGAGGTTCCAGCGCTCGCAGTCCTGGCCCTCGCGCGCCAGCTCGTTGAAGCTCGGGCAGCTCCAGACGTTGGCCGCAATGCCCCACTCCTTCTCGAGCAGCTCCTTGGCGAACATCGACTCGCGCAGGATGGAGCCGGAGCCCAGCAGGTTGACCAGCAGCTGCCCCTGGGCCGGCTGCGCCTCCTGCAGCAGGTACATGCCCTTGATGATCTGCTCTTCGGTGCCGGGCCTCAGGCCCGGGTGCGCGTAGTTCTCGTTGAGCAACGTGATGTAGAAGAACACGTTGTCCTGGCGCTCGACCATGCGCTTCAAGCCGTGGTGCATGATCACCGCCACCTCGTGCGCGAAGGTCGGGTCGTACGACACGCAGTTGGGGATGGTGCCCGCCAGGATGTGGCTGTGCCCGTCCTGGTGCTGCAGACCCTCCCCGTTCAGCGTGGTGCGCCCCGAGGTGCCGCCCAGCAGGAACCCGCGCGCCTGCATGTCGCCCGCCGCCCACGCGAGGTCCCCGATGCGCTGGAAGCCGAACATCGAGTAGTACACGTAGAACGGGATCATGATGCGGTTGTTCGTGGAGTACGACGTCGCCGCGGCGATCCACGAGCACATGCCGCCCGCCTCGTTGATGCCTTCCTGCAGGATCTGGCCGGCCTTGTCCTCGCGGTAGTACATCACCTGGTCCTTGTCGACCGGGGTGTACTTCTGCCCTTCCGGGTTGTAGATGCCGATCTGGCGGAACAGCCCCTCCATGCCGAAAGTGCGCGCCTCGTCCACCAGGATGGGCACCACGCGGGGTCCCAGCGTCTTGTCGCGCAGCAGCGTGGTGAGAAACCGCACATAGGCCTGCGTCGTGGAGATCTCGCGTCCTTCGGCCGTGGGTTCCAGCACCGCCTGGAAGGCCGACAGCTCGGGCACGGGCAACTGCTCGTCGGCCTTCGGGCGACGTTTCGGCAGGTAGCCGCCCAGGGCCTTGCGGCGCTCCTGCAGGTACTTCATCTCCGGCGTGTCGTCGGCCGGCTTGTAGAAGGGGATGTTGCCGTCCTTGAGCTGCTCGTCGGGAATGGGGATGTTGAAGCGATCCCGGAAGGCGCGGATGTCGTCGTCGGTGAGCTTCTTGGTCTGGTGGGCGGTGTTCTTGCCCTCGCCGCTCTTGCCCATGCCGAAGCCCTTGACCGTCTTGATCAGGAGCACGGTGGGCTGGCCCTTGTGGTTGACGGCGCGGTGATAGGCCGCGTAGACCTTCTGCGGGTCGTGGCCGCCGCGGTTCAAGCGCCAGATGTCCTCATCGCTCATCTTGGACACCATCTCCAGGAGCTTGGGATGGCGGCCGAAGAAGTGCTTGCGCACGAAGGCACCGTCGTTCGCGCGGAAGGCCTGGTAGTCACCGTCCACGGTCTCCATCATCACCTGCTTGAGGATGCCTTCCTTGTCACGTGCCAGCAGCGGGTCCCAGTAGCTGCCCCACAGCAGCTTGATGACGTTCCAGCCCGCGCCGCGGAACTCGCCCTCCAGCTCCTGGATGATCTTGCCGTTGCCGCGCACCGGCCCGTCCAGGCGCTGCAAGTTGCAGTTGACGACGAAGATCAGGTTGTCGAGCTTCTCGCGGGCAGCCAGGCCGATGGCTCCCAGCGACTCGGGCTCGTCCATCTCGCCGTCGCCGCAGAAGACCCACACCTTGCGGTTGCTGGTGTCGGCGATCCCGCGGGCATGCAGGTACTTGAGGAACCGTGCCTGGTAGATCCCCATGATGGGCCCCAGGCCCATCGAGACGGTCGGGAACTGCCAGAACTCGGGCATCAACTTCGGGTGCGGGTAGCTGGACAGCCCCTTGCCATCCACTTCCTGGCGGAAGTTGAGCAGTTGCTCCTCGGTCAGCCGCCCTTCCAGGTAGGCGCGGGCATAGATGCCGGGCGACGAATGCCCCTGGATGTAGAGCAGGTCGCCGCCGTGACCCTCGTGCTCGGCATGCCAGAAATGGTTGAAGCCGCAGCCGAGCATCGTGGCGAGCGAGGCGAACGACGAGATGTGTCCGCCCAGGTCGCCGCCATCGGGCGGGTTCAACCGGTTGGCCCGCACCACCATCGCCATCGCGTTCCAGCGCATGTAGGCGCGCAGGCGCTCCTCGATCTCGAGGTTGCCCGGGCAGCGCTCCTCCTCGTCCGGCTCGATGGTGTTGACGTAGCCGGTGGTCGCCGAGAACGGCATGTCGATGCTGTTCTGACGGGCGTGCTCGAGCAACTGCTCCAGCAGGAAATGCGCGCGTTCCGGCCCTTCGGTTTCGATCACGGCGGACAAGGCGTCCACCCACTCGCGGGTTTCCTGGCGGTCCGGGTCGTTGGCAGCCGGGCCCAGGAAGGATTCGGGCAATGCAGACATGGGTCTCCTCGTGCGTGTGGTTCGGCGGAGCCGGGGCAACACGAGTAGTGTCGCACAAGGCCCCTCATGTTTTCAAATAATGCGACTTCATTTCATAATGCGAACTGACATACGGCCCTGAAGGGATGGCGTCGCGTTCGATAATCCGCCTATGTCCGCGATTCCAAAAGAATTTCGCCCCAGCACGCACGAGCTTCCCCGCCGACCGCGGCGGCTGTTCGGCAGTTGGTGGCGCCGGCAGTCGCCCGCTCGGCAGGACCGCTATGCCACGCTCGGGCCGCTGGTGTCGGTGCTGCTGTTCCTGGCGGCGATCATCGCGGCCTTCTGGTACCTGCGCACCGAGGAGATCGAACGCGAGCGTGAGGCGGTCAAGCGCGATACCGAGGTCTCTCAGCAACAGATACGCCTGCGGCTGATCGAAAACCAGGAGCAACTGGTGCGCATCGCCCGGGAGATCACCACCCGCGCGGTGGACCAGGACGAATTCCTCGGGCAGGCCACCACCTTCGCCCGTGAACGGCCCGAGGTCGTGAGCATGGTGTGGCTCACCTCCGCTCGCAAACCCATCGTCAGTTACACCTCGCCCAGCTACAGCTTCAACGGCAGCCGGTACGAACCGGGCGTGGAGCCGCAACCGCGGCCGGCCTCGGGCACCAAGAGCGTGACCAAGAGCGAGCCCGAGTGGGCCTTCGAGGCGGCCCGTGACCTGCGCCAGCCGGTGTATTCGCGCCCCTACACCACCCCGCAAGGCCTGCATGTCTTCCAGGTGCAGGTGCCGCTGATCGATCGCAGCGCGTTCGTCGGCACACTGGTCGCCGAGTATTCCGTCGAGGCCTTGCTGCGCTACTTCGTGCCGAGCGAGGTGGTGAACCGGCATGGCGTGATGCTCCTGGACGCCAACGACCGCGTGCTGGCGAGCACCATCGCGCAGGGTCCCGGGGCGCACGAGCGGCCGTCCATCTCGCACGACATCCCGGTGGCGCCCGTGGGCAACGGGCTGATCCTGCGCGGGCTGGGCTACCGCACCTCCGTCGGGCTGATCGGCAACACGCTGTTCTGGATGGTGGTGGCGCTGTCCGGCCTCACCGTCTGGATGCTGCTCGGCACGTGGCGTCACATGCGACGCCGGCTGCAGGTCCAAAGCGCGCTCATCGCCGAGACCAACTTCCGCCGCGCGATGGAGAACTCCATGCTCACCGGCATGCGCGCGATGGACATGGAAGGCCGCATCACGTACGTGAACGCCGCCTATTGCTCGATGACCGGGTTCTCCGAGTCGGAGCTCATCGGCAAGCTGCCGCCCTATCCGCATTGGCCGCCGGAGCGCATGGAGGAAAACCGCCGCCTGCTGGAACAGGAGCTCCAGGGCCGCAGCCCGCCGGGAGGGATCGAGGTGAAGGTCATGCGCAAAGACGGCACCCGCTTCGACGCGCGGATGTACGTCTCGCCGCTGATCGACGCCAAAGGCAACCAGACGGGCTGGATGACCTCGATGACGAACATCACCGAGGCCAAGCGCATCCGCGACCAGCTCTCCGCCGCGCACGAGCGGTTCACCACGGTCTTGGAGGGGCTGGACGCCGCGGTGTCGGTGGTCTCCGTCCAGGAGGGCGAACTGCTGTTCGCCAACCGCTCGTACCGGGTGTGGTTCGGCGCGGACGCGCGCGGACACACGCATCTGGCCAGCGGCCACCCCGGCGAGGTGGATCTGCCCCTGCCCGACGAGGACGATGCGGTGGACCACCTCGGCGGGCTGCCGGCGCAGGAACTCACCGAGGCCGGCACCGACCCGCGCGAGGTGTACGTCGAGTCGCTGGACAAGTGGTTCGACGTGCGAGCCCGCTACCTGCAATGGACCGACGGGCGCCTGGCGCAGATGCTCATCGCCACCGACGTGACCGCCCGCCGGCGAGCCGAGGAACAGGCGGCCCAGCAGGCGGAGAAGGCCCAGGTCACCAGCCGTCTGGTCACGATGGGCGAGATGGCCTCGTCCGTGGCGCACGAGCTGAACCAACCGCTCACCGCCATTTCCAACTACTGCAACGGCATCATCTCGCGGGTCAAGGCCGGCGCGATGGACACCGACGACCTGCTCGCCGCCCTCGAGAAGACCGCCAAGCAGGCGCAGCGCGCCGGGCAGATCATTCACCGCATCCGCACCTTCGTGAAGAAGAGCGAGCCCCAACGGCAGCCCGCGCAGGCCCGGGAGATCGTCGAGGACGCGGTGGAGCTGGCGATGATCGAGCTGCGCCGGCGCAACGTGGCGATCCACACCTATGTGGCGCAGCGTCTGCCGACCCTGATGGTCGACCCCATCCTCATCGAGCAGGTGCTGCTCAACCTGCTCAAGAACGCCGCAGAGGCCATCGACAACGCCCGGTTGCCGCCGTCGCGCCGCAACATCGAGCTGCGCGTCGTGCCCAAGCACACGCCGGAAGAAGGCGGCGTGATCGAGTTCAGCGTGACCGACAGCGGCCCCGGCCTGAAGGAGGAAGTGCTGGGCCGGATGTACGAGGCCTTCTTCTCGACCAAGTCCGACGGCCTGGGCATCGGCCTGAGCCTGTGCCGCTCGATCGTCGAGTCGCACCGGGGCCGGATTCGTGCCGAGAACTTATACAATGGTTCGACGGTCGTCGGCTGCCGCTTCTCATTCACCTTGCCGGTGGAAACCGCCTCTGCAACTCATTGAACTGCGCCTATGAGCTTGATCCCGAAAAAAGGCACCGTGTACGTGGTCGATGACGACGAGGCCGTGCGCGATTCGCTGCAATGGTTGCTCGAAGGCAAAGACTACCGTGTCAAGTGCTTCGACTCGGCCGAGTCCTTCCTGTCGCGCTTCGATCCCCGGGAGGTCGCCTGCCTGATCGCCGACATCCGCATGGACGGCATGAGCGGCCTGGAGCTGCAGGACCGGCTGCTCGAGCGCAAGTCGCCGCTGCCCATCGTCTTCATCACCGGCCACGGCGACGTGCCGATGGCCGTGAGCACGATGAAGAAGGGCGCGATGGACTTCATCGAGAAGCCCTTCAAGGAAGACGAACTGGTGGCGCTGGTCGAGCGGATGCTGGACGTGGCGCGTCAGCAGTTCGCCCAGCAGCAGGAAGCCGCCAGCCGCGATGCCCTGCTTTCTCGGCTGACCACCCGCGAGGCGCAGGTGCTCGACCGCATCGTCGCCGGCCGGCTGAACAAACAGATCGCCGACGACCTGGGCATCAGCATCAAGACGGTGGAGGCGCACCGCGCCAACATCATGGAGAAGCTCAACGCCAACACGGTCGCTGATCTGCTCAAGATTGCCCTGGGCGCTCAGGGCAAGAACTGAACGAATTCACGATCCGCGAGGCCGCTTGCGAAACCAAGCGGCCTTTTTCGTTTCTGACCTCTGATCGACAGACCCGACCATGACCGCACGCCTGATCGACGGCAACGCCCTTGCCCAGCAGATCCGCTCCGATGTCGCCGCCCGCGCGGCCGCTCTCACCCGAATCGGCCGCACCCCGGGCCTGGCCGTCATCCTCGTCGGGGACAACCCCGCCTCGCAGGTGTACGTGCAACACAAGGTCAAGGATTGCGAGGGCGCCGGCATGCGCTCGGTGCTGGAGAAGTACGACGCGACCATCAGCCAGGCAGAGCTGCTCGCGCGCATCCAGGCGCTCAACGAGGACCCCACCATCCACGGCATCCTCGTGCAGCTGCCGCTGCCCGCGCACATCGACCCTCAGCGTGTGATCGAGACGATCTCCCCCGCCAAGGACGTGGACGGCTTCCACGTCCAGAGCGCGGGCGCCCTGATGGTGGGGCAGCCCGGGTTCAAGCCCTGTACCCCTTACGGCTGCATGAAGATGCTCGAGTCCATCGGCTACGACCCGAAAGGCAAGCACGCGGTGGTGATCGGGCGCTCCAACATCGTCGGCAAGCCCATGGCGATGATGCTGCTGCAAGCCAGCGCCACGGTCACGATTTGCCACAGCGCCACGGCGGACCTCGGCCACCATACACGCCAAGCGGACATCGTCGTGGCCGCCGTGGGCAAGCGCAACGTGCTGACGGCGGACATGGTCAAGCCCGGCGCGGTGGTCATCGACGTCGGCATGAACCGCAATGAAGCGGGCAAGCTCTGCGGCGACGTGGATTTCGAAGGTGTGCGACAAGTAGCGGGCTGGATCACGCCCGTGCCGGGCGGTGTCGGGCCCATGACCCGGGCGATGCTGCTCGTCAACACCATCGAGGCTGCCGAACGGGCGGCCGCTCGCGGCTGAGCCCCGGCGCGCGACCCGGCCTGCGGGATCACCGCGCACAGGCCGTGCCCCGGGGGGCGTGGCCGGCCCGGGCGTTGCGGGTCCGACCGCGGCGCCGGGCGTCCTGGTTTTCTTGTGAGGCTCCATGAACCCTTTGCTCGACACGTCAGACCTGCCCCGATTCGCCGAGATCCGGCCGGAACACGTCACGCCGGCCGTGGACGAACTGCTGAAGGCCGCCTACGAGGCGCTCGAACGTGCGGTGGGCGATGAGGTCCCCGCCGATTACGACGCCCTCTCGGCCGTGCTGGACGTGGCGACCGAGCGGCTCGGCCGGGCCTGGGGGGCGGTGAGCCACCTGAACGCGGTGGCCGACACCCCGGAGCTGCGCGCCGCCTACAACGAGAACCTGCCGAAGGTCACCGAGTTCTATACCCGGCTGGGGGCCGACGAGCGGCTGTACGCCAAGTACAAGGCCATCGCCGGCGGCCCCGGCGCGGCGGCGCTGCGCGCGGCCCGCCGCCGGGCGCTGGCCAACGCGATGCGCGACTTCGTGCTCTCCGGCGCCGAGCTCACCGGCGCTGCCAAGGAGCGCTTCGCGCAGATCCAGGAGCGCCAGGCGGAGCTGTCGCAGAAGTTCTCCGAGCATGTGCTGGACGCGACCGATGGATTTGCCTACTACGCCACCGACGAGGAACTGGCCGGGGTGCCCGACGACGCCAAGCAGGCCGCCCGGGCCGCGGCCGAGCGAGAGGGCAAGGACGGCTACAGGATCACCTTGCAGTTCCCCAGCTACTTCCCGGTGATGCAGTACGGCAGCCACCGCCCGTTGCGGGAGCGCCTGTATCGGGCCTACGTCACGCGGGCCTCCGAGCTCGGCGCCCCGGAACACGACAACTCGCAGCTCATGCGCGAGCTGCTCGCGCTGCGTCAGGAAGAGGCCCGCCTGCTCGGACACGAGAACTACGCCTGTGTGTCCCTCGTGCCGAAGATGGCCGACTCCCCGCGGCAGGTGCTCGACTTCCTGCGCGACCTGGCGCGCCGGGCCCGCCCGTATGCCGAGCGCGACTTGGCCGAGCTGCGCGAGTTCGCGGCCGCGGAGCTGGGGCTGACGGACCTCGCCGCCTGGGACCTGGCCTACGCGTCCGAGAAGCTCAAGGAGAAGCGCTACGCCTTCAGCGACCAGGAGGTCAAGCAGTACTTCACGGAGCCCAAGGTGCTGGAAGGCCTGTTCCGCATCATCGAGACGCTTTTCGAGGTGCAGATCCGGCCCGACGAGGCGCCGGTGTGGCATCCCAGCGTGCGGTTCTTCCGCATCGAGCGTGGCGGCGAGCTGGTCGGGCAGTTCTACCTGGACCTCTATGCGCGCACCGGCAAGCGCTCGGGCGCCTGGATGGACGACGTCCGCGGCCGCTGGGCCCGCCCGGAGGGCCGGCTGCAGACGCCGGTGGCGCACCTGGTGTGCAACTTCGCCGAGGGGGTGGGGGGCCGGCCGGCGCTGCTGACACACGACAACGTCATCACCCTCTTCCACGAGTTCGGTCACGGCTTGCACCACATGCTCACCCAGGTCGACGACCTGGGCGTGGCGGGGATTTCCGGCGTCGAGTGGGATGCGGTCGAACTGCCGAGCCAGTTCATGGAGAACTTCTGCTGGGAGTGGGACGTCCTCAGGCACATGACGGCCCACGTCGAGACGGGCGAGCCGCTGCCCCGGGAGCTCTACGACAAGATGGTCGCGGCCAAGAACTTCCAGAGCGGCTTGCAGACGCTGCGGCAGATCGAGTTTGCGTTGTTCGACATGCGCTTGCACGCCGAGCCCGGCAGCGAGGCCCGTATCCAGGAAGTGCTCGACGAGGTGCGGCGCGAGGTCGCGGTCTTCCCGCCGCCGGAGTTCAACCGGATGCAGCACAGCTTCTCGCACATCTTCGCCGGCGGCTACGCGGCGGGCTATTACAGCTACAAGTGGGCGGAAGTGCTGAGCGCCGATGCCTACAGCGCCTTCGAGGAGGAAGGCGTTCTCAACGTGGAGACGGGCCGGCGCCTGCGCCGCGAGATTCTGGAGGCCGGAGGCAGCCGCCCGGCCGCCGAGAGCTTCCGCGCGTTCCGCGGGCGGGAGCCGCGCATCGACGCACTGCTGCGCCACCAAGGCATGGCCTGATAGCATCCCGTGTGCTCACGCTCCTAGGAGCCTCTACGCATGAAGCGCACCTTCATCCGACTGCTGCACGGCGCGCCGCTGGCGTTGCTGTGGGTTCTGTCGCCGGCCCACGCGCTCTACAAGGTGGTGGGGCCGGACGGCAAGGTCACGTACACCGACCGGCCGCCGGCCCACAGCCCCGCCCAGGCGCTCGGCGCTCCGGGCGCGTCGACCGAAACGACGTCGGCCCTGCCGTTCGAGCTGCGCCAGCTCGCCTCGCGGTTTCCGGTCACGCTCTACACCACGGCCAATTGCCAGCCCTGCGATGCCGGCCGCGCACTGCTGCGGCAACGCGGGATTCCTCACGTGGAGAAGACGGTGACCACGGCCGAGGACTCGCAGGCTCTCGGCCAGCTGACGGGCGCCAACGAGCTGCCGGTGGTCCAGATCGGCCAGCAACGGGTGCGCGGTTTCTCCAGCACCGAATGGTCGGCGTACCTCGACGCGGCCGGCTATCCCAAGCAGTCACGGCTGCCGGCGGGCTACCAGTTCCCGGCGGCCACGCCGCTGGTCGAGGTCAAGCCTCCGGCTGCGCCCCAAGCGCGCACGCAGGAGGGCCAAGGCGACGGCAGCGCGGGGGCCTCCACCCAGCGCCCCCTGCCCTCGCCCCCGCCGCCGGCAGGCAACGCCCCGCCGGGCTTCAAGTTCTGAGCCCGGCCGGCCTCGGCGTCAGAAGCTGAGCGTGCGCACCCCCTCGGGGGTGCCCAGCAGGCACACGCTCGCGCGGTGCCGCGCGAAGATGCCCACCGTCACGACCCCCGGCCACTGGTTGATCTCGGTTTCCATCGGGAGCGGATCGGTGATCGACAGCCCGCGCACGTCGAGGATGACGTTCCCGTTGTCCGTCACCACGCCTTCGCGCAGCACCGCCTCGCCTCCCAGCCGCGCCAGGCGCCGGGCGACTTGGGCGCGCGCCATCGGAATCACTTCGACCGGCAGCGGAAAGCGGCCCAGCGTGGTGACGAGCTTGGACGCATCGGCAATGCAGACGAAGCGCTCGGCCAGGTCCGCCACGATCTTCTCGCGCGTCAGTGCGGCGCCGCCGCCCTTGATCATGAAGCCGCGCTGATCGATCTCGTCCGCGCCGTCGATGTAGACCGGCAGGGACTCGACCTCGTTGGCGTCGAGTACGCGGATGCCGTGGGCTTGCAAGCGCTCGGTGCTGCGATGGGAGCTGGAGACCGCGCCGGCGATGCGGTCCTTGATCTTGGCGAGTTCGTCGATGAAGAAGTTGACCGTGGAGCCCGTGCCCACACCCACGATGGTGCCGGGCACCACGTGATCCAGCGCCGCCCGGCCGACCAGGGCCTTCAGTTCGTCTTGCGTCATGGAAGGAAAGGCCGCCTGCGGCCTGTTTGCGACAATCTCGCGATTATCCCGAACCACCGCCCATGTCCTTGCTGCCTTACGCCCTCGCACGACCGCTGCTGTTCCAGATGGACCCGGAACGCGCGCACGAACTCACGCTCGACGCTCTGGCCCGCACCCAGCGCACGCCGCTGGCCTGCCTCTATGGAGAGGCACGGGTCGAGGACCCGTACACCGTGGCGGGGCTCACCTTTCCCAACCGCATCGGCCTGGCCGCCGGGCTGGACAAGAACGGCCGCTGCATCGACGGCCTGGCGGCGTTGGGTTTCGGCTTCATCGAGGTGGGAACGGTGACCCCCCGCCCGCAGCCGGGCAACCCGAAGCCGAGGATGTTCCGGCTGCCGCAAGCGCAGGCGCTGATCAATCGGCTGGGCTTCAACAATGACGGGCTGGAGGCCTTCATCGCCAACGTGCAGCGTGCACGCTTCCGCAATGAAGGAGGGATCCTCGGTCTGAACATCGGCAAGAACGCCTCGACCCCCATCGAGCGTGCAGCGGACGACTACCTGATGGGCCTCGCCGGCGTCTATCCGTATGCCGACTACGTGACGGTCAACATCTCGTCGCCGAACACCCAGAACTTGCGCAGCCTGCAGTCGGACGCCGCCCTCGACGCCCTGCTGGACGCCATCGCGCAGCGGCGCGAGGCCTTGGCCGACCAGCATGGGCAACGTGTGCCGCTGTTCGTGAAGATCGCGCCGGACCTCGACGACGCCCAGGTGGAAGTCATCGCCCACACCCTGCGCCGGCACGGCATCGACGGCGTCGTCGCCACCAACACGACGGTGGCCCGCGACGCCGTGCAGCACCTTCCCCACGGACAGGAGACGGGCGGGCTGAGCGGCCGGCCGGTGTTCGAGGCCAGCAACCGCGTGATCCGTCGGCTGCGGCAGGCTCTGGGCGCCGGCTATCCGATCATCGGCGTGGGAGGCGTGATGAGCGGGGCCGACGCTCGCGCCAAGATCGAGGCCGGGGCCGACCTGGTGCAGATCTACACGGGCCTCATCTACCAGGGCCCCGCCCTCGTGCGCGACGCCGCCCTGGCGGTGGCGGCCCTGCGACGTGGCTGAAGCCGCCGGCCGGCGGCCTCAAGCGGCGGCAAGGGCCGCGTGGGCCACCACCTCGCCCAGCGCCAGCGAAGCCGTGAGCCCGGGCGATTCGATGCCGAACAACTGCACCAGGCCCGCCACGCCGTGCTCGCACGGCCGCAGGATCATGAAGTCGGCGGCCGGCTCGCCCGGCCCGTGGATCTTGGGCCGGATGCCGCTGTACGCGGGCTGCAGAGCATCGTCGGGCAGATCGGGCCAATAGCGCCGGATCTCGGCATAGAACGCCTGGGCGCGCTCCGGCGCCACCCGGTAGTCCAGCCGGCCCTGGCCATCCGGCTCCACCCACTCCACATCGGGGCCGAAGCGCGCCTGCCCTGCGAGGTCCAGCGTCAGGTGCACGCCCAATCCCGCCGCCTCGGGGATAGGATAGATCAGCCGCGAGAACGGCGCCTTGCGTGCCAGCGCGTAGTAGTTGCCCTTGGCGTAGTAGGCCCGCGGGGTCAGATGCTGCGGCCATCCCTCGATCCGGCCGGCCAGAGCGCAGGCGTCCAGGCCGGCCGCATTGACGAAGACGCGCGCTCCCAGCTCCATCGGTGACTCGCCGCCCGTCTGCACGATGAAACCGTCGCCCGTGCACCTGACGGCCTGCACCGGAGAGGCCAGCGCCACTGCACCGCCAGCCGCATCGAGGTCCCCGAGCAGCGCCAGCATCAGTCCATGGCTGTCGACGATGCCGGTCGAGGGCGACCACACCGCCGCCACACAACGCAGCGCCGGCTCCCGGTCGCGCACCTGCGGTCCGTCCATCCATTCCAGATCGTGGACGCCGTTGGCCTCGCCTCGCGCGAGGATGTCGCGCAGGGCGGGCACTTGGGCCTGCGAGGTGGCGACGATCAGCTTGCCGCACCGGCGGTGCTCCACGCCTCGCTCGTCGCAATACGCGTACAGGCGCCGCTTGCCCTCGACGCACAGGCGCGCTTTCCAGGAGCCCGCGGGGTAGTAGATCCCGGCGTGGATCACCTCGCTGTTGCGGGAGCTGGTCCCCGAGCCGATCGCCGTCTCGCGCTCGAGCACCACCGTTTCCAGTCCCCGCTGTGCCAACGCCCGGCCCACCGCCAGGCCGACCACGCCGGCCCCCGCGACGAGCGCGTCCACCCGTTCCATCATCGCCCCCTCAGATGCGCCGCGGGTCGAAGCCCAGCAGGTGTTCGATCAGCGCGCGCAAGTCGCGTTGCAGGCGCTCGAAGCCTTCGTGCAGTTCGAGCGTGCCCTCGTCCATGTAGAGCCGCCGGTTCACCTCGATCTGGATGGAATGCCGGTGCTCCGAGGGCCGGCCGTACCGGCGCACGAGCTCGACGCCCTTGTAAGGGTGGTTGACCGCGACCTCGTACCCGCGCGACGACAGGAACTGCGCAATCGATGCGGTGAGCGCCGAGGCCGCCGTGGTGCCGTCGCGGTCGCCGAGCACGACATCTGGATGCCTCTCACCCGGGAACTCCGTGGCGTACTCGGCTGCGACCGAGGGCATGGAATGGCAGTTGAGATGCACGCAGTAGCCATGACGGTCGTACGCCGCGTCGAGAGCCGTTCGCACCGCCTCATGGTAGGGGTACCAGCAGCGCTCGATGCGCCGCAGGACCTCCTCCACCGACAGGCGACGGCCATAGATGGGGGTGCCGTCGTCCGTGCATCGCCAGACCAGCCCCTTGCCGAGCCGCACCTTGCTGCCCTGGGAAACCGGATGAGGCCACGCTCCTTCGATCAGCTCCGTGTCGAACTCCTCCAGCGCCCGGTTCACATCCACGTAGCTGCGCGGAAAGTGCGCCTCGACCCAGGACACACCGAGCTCCGAGGCGAAGGCGTAGAGCTTTTCGACATGGGTGTCCTCCGCCATGCGCAGGACCGCCAGGTCGCAGGCATGGCCGAAGTCCTCGGGATACCATGTGCCGCTGTGCGGCGAATCGAGCACCAGCGCGGTGGTGCCCAGTCGGCTGGTCACGTACTGCATGACGGGATTCTGCGGCAACTGATCGCCGGTGCCCGTTGCGGGTTGCACGCAGGGCGCCGCGCGGGCACGGCACCGGATCGTACCCTTCGCTATGCCGGCACTGCGGCTTTGGAGACGTACCAGCCGATCGCCTCACGCAAGCCCTGTTGAACGGTGTGCGTGGGTGCATAGCCGAGCAGGCGACGGGCCTTGCCGATGTCGGCCAGCGAATGGCGCACGTCGCCCGGGCGGAAGTCGGCGTACTCGGGCGGGCGTATGCGAAGGTCGGAGCGAACGCCTCCCAGGGCCCCGGCGATCAACTCGTGCAACTGGTTGAGCGTCGTCCGCTCGCCGACAGCGACGTTGTAGACCTGATTGACGGCCTGCGGGTTGTCGGTCAGCGCGGCGCGCAGGTTCGCCTGCACGGCGTTGGCGACGAAGCAGAAGTCCCGCGAGGTCTCGCCGTCGCCATTGATGACGCTGCGCTTGTTCGACAGCATCTCCGCCACCCAGCGGGGGATCACGGCCGCGTAGGCGCCGTTCGGGTCCTGCCGCGGGCCGAAGACGTTGAAGTACCGCAGCCCGATCGTCTCGATGCCATAGCAGCGCGAGAACACCTCGGCGTAGAGCTCGTTGAGGTACTTGGTCACCGCATAGGGCGACAGCGGGCGGCCGATCCTGTCCTCCACCTTGGGCAGCGTGAGGGAGTCGCCGTAGGTCGAACTGGAGGCGGCATAGACGAAGCGCCGGACGTTCGCCTCGCAGGCGGCTGCCAGCAGATTCACGAAACCCGTGGCATTGGAACGATGCGTGGCCAGGGGGTCCTTGATCGAGCGCGGCACCGAGCCGAGCGCCGCCTGATGGAGCACGATCGAGGCCCCTTCGCAGGCGTGCCGGCACACCTCGGGGTCGGCGATGTCGCCTTCGATGAAGGTGTGGCGGCTCCATGCTTCTTCACCGACCGCCTCGCGCACTTCCTCCAGATTGGCCCGGTGGCCGGTGGAGAAGTTGTCGAGGCTGGTCACGGTCTGACCGTGACGCAGCAAGACCTCCAGCAGGTGCGACCCGATGAAGCCCGCGCTTCCCGTCAGCAGCCATCGACGGGGGCGGACCCTCAGCACCACGGTGATTTCGTCCAGGCTCATAGCCGCCACACATGAACGCCGTGGGCGCGAAGGGCCTGCGCGTCCGCCGTGCACTTGACATCCACGTACAGGCCGCCTTGACACAGCTTGGCCAAGTAATCGGTGATGGGCCGCTCGGTCAGCTGACGGTGAGGAACCGCCGCCACGATGGCATTCGCCTTCGGCAGGTGCTCCCACTGGATGAGCTCGACGCCGTACTCGTGCCAGGCCTCGCGGGGCGAGGCGAGGGGGTCGTGCACATGCACGGTCACCCCGTAGGTCTCCAGCTCCCGCACCACGTCGATCACCCGGGAGTTCCTGAGGTCCGGGCAGTTCTCCTTGAACGTCAATCCCAGCACGATGACGTGAGAGCCCTTGACCGCGAAGCCGCGTTGGATCAGCGTCTTGACCGTCTGCTCCGCGATGTACTTGCCCATCCCATCGTTGATGCGGCGGCCCGCGAGGATCACCTGAGGGTTGTAGCCCAGGCGCTCGGCCTTGTGCGTCAAGTAGTAAGGGTCGACGCCGATGCAATGCCCGCCGACGAGCCCCGGACGGAACGGCAGGAAGTTCCACTTGGTGCCCGCCGCCTCGAGCACCTCGTGCGTGTCGATGCCGATGCGGTGGAAGATGAGCGCCAACTCGTTGACGAGCGCTATGTTGAGGTCCCGCTGGGTGTTCTCGATCACCTTGGCCGCTTCTGCGACCTTGATGCTGCTGGCCCGATAGACGCCGGCCGTGACCACGGCGCTGTACATCTGTGCCACCTGCTCCAGAGTCTGCGGGGTGTCCCCCGAAACGACCTTGACGATCGTCGTGAGGGTGTGTTCCTTGTCGCCCGGGTTGATGCGCTCGGGCGAATAGCCGACGAAGAAGTCCTGCTTCCAGCGCATGCCCGATTCGCGCTCGATGATCGGAATGCAGACTTCCTCTGTTGCACCTGGATACACGGTGGACTCGAAGACGACGATCGCGCCGGGCTTGAGATTGCGTCCGACCGTGGTGCTGGCACCGACGAGCGGTGAGAGATCGGGGATGTGAGCATCGTCCACCGGTGTGGGCACCGCGACGACGATGAAATCCGCCTCGCGCAGAGCCGCCGGATCGGTGGTGGGTTCGAGAAGTTTCGCTTCCTTGAGGTCTTCGGTGCTCACCTCACCCGTCGGGTCCACGTGGCGCCGATACGCATCGATCTTCTCGGGGGACAGATCCAAGCCGATCGTGCGGAACTTCTTTCCGAACTCCACGGCCAGAGGCAGCCCCACATACCCCAAACCTACGACAGCAACTGTCTTCATCGCTTCTCCATGGCCGCGGTCCGACCGCATCGGAGGGCATGGTCACAGAGCGATGGAGCGACGCCAATCCCCGATTCACGGGTTCTGCCCGGCTCCCCGAGGCTCACCGGATGTGACCGCGCGCACGAGCCGCACGATCTCGTCAGGTGGCACCGCGGGAACGCGAAGCTGCCACGTGCCGTTCAACAGATCGATCAGCGAAGCGGCCCACATCGCGTTCCACGCCGTACCCGCGTGTCCGTCGGCCAGCACCGCGTTGGACGGCTCGTCGCCGGAGGTGTTCGCCACACGCAGCCCAGGTCCCAGCGCCACCGCCCGGTAGGCGGGCGCTCCGGCACCGTCGCGCCCACCCCAGCGCGCCGCGAACCAGGAGCGCTCGTCGAAGAACACCGCGGGGCCGAAACGAAGCGTCATCGCCTGCAGGCCGTGGTCGAAACGGTCGAGGGCCCGGGCGATCCGCTCTTGAGCCACCGGGTCCTGCCAGCGATCGGAGAAGCGGGCCCAGTGCGCGTTGTTGAAAATCCCCACCAGGACCAACCGAACCTGCGGGTGCCGGGACCGCACGAGGCCCACCGCCTCCTCGATGTGCCGCAAGCACGCCTCGACCACCGCGTCAGAACGCGAGCCGACGGGATCGCTGGCAAAGGCATCGAGGGCCTCGCGCGTGCCGAGGTCATTGATGCCGATGCGAACCACGACGACGCCGCGCGACCAGCGCTCTCGGTCGGAGGCGAGCAGATCAAGAAGGTGCTGGGTCTGCCGACCTCCCCCTCGCGTGAGGTCGTCGCAGCCGGCGCCGGCATAGGCGAAGTTGTGCAGGTAGTCTTCCTTGCGCGGCTGTCGCAGACTGAGGCCGAGCCACCGCGCCGCCCGGCCGATCGGCACCGGCACGCCCCACACGCCCCACGGGCCGAGATCGAGGTGGCCGGGCCTGAGGCGGCTCACCGCTTCGGTCCACTGCAAGGACGAGGCGCGGTACCGGCCCCCGCGAAGGTCCGAATCGCGCGGGAACGACAAGCTGTCGCCGTAAGAGTGGCTGTCCGAATCGCCGAGCACAGCCAGCGGTGTCGCACCCGCTCCGGGCTGCTGCCACCGCACGCCGCTTCCGCCAGAGCCGACCGCCAGCACTGCCAACAGGGCCAGGGTCAAAGCGAGGAGCGCTGCTCCCGCGAGCCCGCCGACGCGCAAGCGCTCGCCCGTCCACCGTTCGCTCATGCACGCAGTATCCCCGCCTCGGCCGTCGCTCCAAGCACCCATTCAGGGGGCGCCCCCCTCACTCATTTGAGGGGCCAAGAGGAATGCCCCCCCTCGCATAATCGCTCGACCACTCGAACTCGCGCTGCTGGGCACCGCGCCGCGGAAGCGGTTTCGAGCCACTGCCTGCCGCATCGCCTGAACGGAGCCGCCATGAACCAGCCACGCCTCGAGGAAGGATGCGACATGCAGGACCACCGTCCTCCACCCTTGCTCGATCACTGGCTCGAACGCGCTTGCCTGGAATGGCCCGAGCGGGTGGCGGTGCAGTGGGCGACAGAGCAATGCACGTACCGCGAGTTGTCCAAGCTCGTCCAAGAGCGGCTCTCGCAGCTTCGGTCTTGCGGCATCGTTCCCGGCGACCGGGTGGGCATCGCGGCCACCCGCAGCCTGCGCACGATCGTCGACATCCTGGCGACGGTGCGCGCGGGGGCGGCCTACGTGCCGCTGGACCTCGCCTACCCGGCCGAGCGTCTGCAAGCCATGCTCGCGGAAGCGTCCCCCCGGCTCGTGCTGGGCGACCCGGCCCAGTTGGATGTTCTCTACGAGGCGGGCCTGCGACCCGAGGACGGTCGCCTCGACCCCGCGGCTTCCGGAACGGGCCCGCGCCCGTACGCAGCCGCCTCGGATCTCACCTACGTGCTGTTCACCTCGGGGTCCACCGGCAAGCCCAAGGGCGTCGCGATGGGGTCTGTGCCGCTGCGCCACCTGATCGCGTGGCATGCCTCGCACCCGCGTCTCGGTCGAGCGGCCGTCACGCTGCAGTTCGCGCCCCTGTCTTTCGACGTCCACTTTCAGGAGATCTACTCGACCATCGCGTGCGGAGGAACGCTCGTCCTGCTCGAGGAAACGCATCGCCTCGATCCGGCTCTGCTCGTGGCCGCACTGCGCAGGCACAAGGTCGAGCGGATCTTCCTGCCCTACGTGGCGCTGCAGATGATCGCCGGCGAGGCAGGATCGTCCCCTGCCCTTTCGCTGCAGGACGTGATCAGCGCCGGGGAACAGTTGCAGATCACCCCGGTGATCCGGGCCTTGTTCCGACAACTGCCGGGGGCGGTGCTGCACAACCACTATGGCCCCACCGAGAGCCACGTGGTCACGGCCTACGAGCTCAGCGGGCCCGCGGAGGGCTGGCCCGACATACCGCCGATCGGCTCGCCGCTGCCCCATGTGCGGTTGGCGTTGCGCGACCCGGACAGCGGCGCACCGACCGGCGACGACATCGGAGAACTGCTGCTCGGCGGGCAGGCCTTGGCCCACGGCTATCTGGGACGCGAGGACCTGAGCCGAGAGCGCTTCCGCGATGACATACCTGGATTGCCGGGCGTCTGGTACACCACGGGGGATCTCGTGCGCCGCCGGGGTGGGCAGGACGGCTACATCTACCTCGGCCGCACCGACCAGCAACTGAAGGTCGATGGCTTCCGCATCGAGCCTGGGGAAACCGAGATCGCGCTCATGGCGCATCCGGGCGTCCGAGAGGCCGTCGTCACCGCGCCCGACATTCCGGGCGTCGGCAAGCAACTGGTCGCGCACCTCGTGCTCAAGCCTGAACACGATCTGCCCACAAGCACGATCGATTCCGAGCTGCGCTCCTTCCTGCGCGAGAGGCTGCCCGAGTACATGGTGCCCGTTCGGTACGTCGTGCTCGACCGGTTGCCGACGACCCCCAGCGGCAAGATCGACAGGAAGCGGCTGCCATTGCCCGGACCTGCTGGTGCCTCGCCGAGCTCAGAGGATGCCGCCGCCTTTGCCGCCTCGGTCTGGAAGGAGCTGCTCGGGCTGAAGGAACTGCCGGCCGATGCGAATCTCTTCGAGCTCGGTGCCAAGTCGCTGCTCGTACTTCGCTTCGTTGCGCGTTTGAAAGAAGCAGGCATTCGCGGCATTGGGGTCGCCGACGTATACGACCGACCGACGATGCGCGGCCTGGAGTCGCTGCTGTCGAACAAGACCGATCCCCGCACCGACCGCGGAACAGGACGCTCCCCCCGCGCCACCGCCGGAATCGCCATCGTCGGCATGGCGGTGCGCACCGCCGGTGCCTGCGACGTCGATGAGTTCTGGAAGAACCTGCTGGCAGGAAGAGAAGGAATCCGGCACTTCGCGCCCGAGGAGATCGACCCCAGCGTTCCCGCCGAGATGCGGTTGCGGACGAACTTCGTGCCGGCCCGAGGGGTGATCGAGGATCCGGGTCGATTCGATGCGGCCTTCTTCGGCGTGTCGGCGAGAGAAGCCGTCGTCCTCGACCCTCAGCAGAGGCTGCTGCTCGAACTGGCTTGGGCTGCACTGGAGCACGCCTCGATCGATCCGTCTGCCAGCGATGCGCGCATCGGGGTCTATGCGGGCGTCGCCAACAACAGCTACATCGCCGCACTCAAAGAGGAGCGTCCCGAACTCGTCCAACAGCTGGGCGACTTCGCCTCCATGCTGGCCAGCGAGAAGGACTACGTGGCCACGCGCATCGCCCACCGCCTCAACTTGAGGGGGCCGGCCGTCAGCGTGCACACCGCCTGCTCCACGGGCCTGGTGGCGGTGGTGCAGGCCTGGCACGCGCTGGCCAGCGGACAGTGCGATGTCGCGCTGGCCGGCGGAGCGACGGTCCTGGTGCCCCAGGAAGCGGGCTATCTCCACGTCGAAGGGGGGATGGAATCCGCCGACGGGCACTGTCGCCCGTTCGATGCGAACGCGAGCGGCACGGTGTTCGCGAGCGGCGCAGGCATGGTGGTGCTCAAACGCCTCGAAGACGCCGTCGCCGAGGGCGACACCATCTACGCTGTCATACGCGGGGTGGGTCTGAACAACGACGGGGGCGACAAGGCGAGCTTCACCGCGCCCAGCGTGACCGGCCAGGCCGGCGCGATCCGCATGGCGCTGGAGCACGCACAGCTCAACGCCCGCAGCATCGGCTACGTGGAAGCGCACGGCACGGGCACCGCGTTGGGCGACCCCATCGAGATCGCCGCACTGACGCAGGCCTGGGGGGCCGACACCGCGGACAAGCAGTTCTGCCTCATCGGCTCGTTGAAGAGCAACCTCGGTCACACGATCGCAGCCGCCGGCGTGCTCGGACTGATCAAGACCGCGCTGTCGCTCCACCACGAGGTCATTCCCGCCACGCTGCACTTCCGCCGTCCCAATCCCCAGATCGATTTCTCGTCCACACCGTTCGAGGTCGCCGCGCTCAACACACCTTGGCCTCGCTCCGCGGTGCCCCGACGAGCGGCGGTGAGTTCGTTCGGCGTGGGCGGAACGAACGCCCATGCGGTGCTGGAGGAAGCCCCCTTGCGCGAAACCGTGGCCCGGCGCGAACCGCAGGAACCGGTCATCCTGCCTTTGTCGGCCCGCACCCCTTCCGCGGTGCTACGGCGGGCACGCGATCTCGCCGCCTATCTGGAGGGTCACCCCGACGTTGCACTGCAGGAGGTGCTGGCCACGCTCACCCTCGGCCGCCGGCCCATGAACCACCGCGCTGCGGTGGTGGCGAGCGACGCGCTCGGGGCGGCGCGTGCCTTGCGCGGCGTGAGCAGCGCGACCGCCTGCCTGCCCAGCCCTCGGGTGGTCTTTCTCTTTCCCGGACAGGGCTCGCAGCATCCCGGCATGGCGCGCGGCCTGTACGAGCAGGTGCCGGCCTTCCGGGAGGCGCTCGACCGGTGTTGCGAGTTGTCGGCACCCTTGCTCGGAACGGATCTGCGCCCCTGGCTGGTCCACTGCCCCCCTGACGACGCCGCCGCCTCCGAGCTGCTGGCCGAAACGCGGTACGCGCAACCTGCGCTTTTTGCGATGTCCTACGCTCTGGCTTGCTGGCTCGACTCGCTCGGTGTGCGGCCCCAGAGCATGATCGGCCACAGCATCGGCGAGTACGCCGCGGCCTGCGTGGCCGGCGTCATGACGACGGAGGAGGCGGTGGCCGCCGTGGTCGCGCGAGGCGAGGCGATGTTCGGCCAGCCGCGCGGCGCGATGCTCGCCGTGCGCGCCCCTGCCGACGTCCTGGCGCCGATGCTGCCTTCCAGTGTGGAGATCGCCGCGCGCAACGCCCCCGCGCTGACGGTGCTGGCCGGCAGCCTGGACGCCGTCGAGGACTTGGCGCAGCAGCTCGAAGCGCAAGGGATCGGAGCCACGCGCCTCAAGGTGTCTCATGCCTTCCACAGCGCCTCGATGGAAGGCGCGTTGGACTCGGTCAGGCAGGCGCTCGGTCGGTGTCGTCTGCGCGCGCCTCGCTTGCCGCTGTACTCCTGCGCCAGCGGTGCGCTGCTGACGGACGAAGAGGCGGTGAACCCCGACTATTGGGCACGGCAGGTCCGCGCGCCGGTCCAATTCAGCACGGCTGTCGAGAGTGAGCTCGCTCGCGGTCCGTGCGTGTTCGTGGAGGTCGGAGCAGGACAGGCTCTTGCCGCACTCGTACGCCAACACCGGGGCCGCGAAGGCCAGGCGCCTCAGGTCGTGCCCCTGCTGGGCCGTGCACAGGACACCACGGCCCCCACCGTTCATGCGCTCGAAGCGCTGGCGAAGCTGTGGTGCCTCGGAGTCGGCATCACCTGGCCGGTGCCGCGTTCGGCGCGCCGGATTCCCTTGCCGACCTACCCCTTCGAAGGCGAAGTCCATTGGTTCAAGCGTCCGACCACGCGCGACGCTGGCCCACCCCACGCTGCAGCCGCTCCTGTCGCGGCTCCGATGCAGGCGACCACCACCGTGCGCGGGCCCCTCTGCGCCAACAGCACTCCGACCATGACCCGATTGCCTCTTCTCGAACAGGAACTCCAGCGCATTCTCAGCGACGTCTCGGGCGTGCCCGCCGAGGAGATGGGCGGCACCGCCTGCTTCCTGGATCAAGGGCTCGACTCTCTGTCGCTCACCCAGGCCACACTCGAGATCGAGCGAGTGTTCGGCGTCAAGCTGCGGATGCGCCGATTGATGGAAGACCTCGACACCGTCCCCAAGCTGGCGGTGTTCCTCGACGGACAACTTCCTCCCGATCGCTTCCGGCCCAGCCCGGCTCAGCCCCCCGAGGTCTCGAGCGGGCCCTCCACCCAGCCCGGCCCGACGCCGCACACCCCGGAGGCCGTTCCCCTGCTCTCGCCCACACCCCACAGAGGCACAGCCGCTGTGACCCCGAGCCTTGCGGGCGACGCGAACGCAGCCATCCCCTCGCCAGCGCCGACAGGCATCGGCACCGATGCCCTACACCAGCTCCTCCAACAACAGATGCAGCTGATGTCTCAGCAGCTCGCTCTGCTGGCCGGCCAGGGGCCAGCCCCGGCGGCCCTGGCGCAGCCGCGTGCACAGGCACCGATGCCCGGCAGCGCACCTGCCCCTTCGGCCCAGCCGGTGTCCGCGCCGAAGGAATCGTCCGAGCAGCCTTCGATCACGGCCCTGATCGAGAAACCCTTCGGGGCAGCGGCCCGCATCACCTTGGATGCCAGGCACGACGAGACGCCTGCGCAGCGCAGGTGGCTCGAAGACTTCATTGCCCGCTACAACGCAAGGACCGCGAAGTCGAAGGCGTTCAGTCAGCAGCACCGCCGCCTCATGGCGGATCCCCGGGTGGTCACGGGGTTCAATCCGCTCTGGAAAGACCTCGTCTACCCCATCGTCGTCAACCGCTCGCATGGGGCGCGGCTTTGGGACATCGACGGCAACGAGTACATCGACCTGCTGTCGTGCTTCGGCGCCAACCTGCTCGGCTATCAACCGGCCGGTGTCGTGCAGGCGATGGTCGACCAACTCCAGGCCGGAATCGAGGTGGGCCCTCAGCACCCGTTGTCGGCTGAGGTCGCCCAGCTCATCTCGGAGCTGACCGGCGCAGAACGCGTCGCGTTCTGCAACACCGGGTCGGAGGCCGTGATGGGCGCCATGCGTATCGCTCGCACGGTGACGGGGCGCAAGACGATCGCCATCTTCACCAACTCCTACCACGGCATCTTCGATGAGGTGATCGTTCGCGGCACCAAGCAGCTTCGCTCGGTTTCCGCAGCGCCCGGCATTCTTGCCAGTGCGGTGGAGAACGTCCTCGTGCTGGACTACGACAGCCAGGAATCTCTGCGGGTGCTGCACGAGCGAGGGCACGAACTGGCCGCGATCATGATCGAGCCGATCCAGAACAAGTGCCCCACGCTCCAACCCCGGGAGTTCGTACACCAGTTGCGCCGCATCGCAGACGAGGCAGGCTGCGCGCTGATCTTCGACGAGGTGGTCACCGGGTTCCGTGTCGCGCCGGGTGGCGCGCAGGAGTTCTATGGAGTACGGGCAGACATCTGCACCTACGGGAAGGTGATCGGCGGGGGCCTTCCCCTCGCTGCCATCGCTGGTGCCGCCCGCTGGCTCGATGCCTTGGATGGCGGGTACTGGCAGTACGCAGACGATTCCTATCCTGAAGCGGGCGTGACCTATTTCGCGGGCACGTTCGTCCGCCACCCGCTCGCGCTCGCCGCGGCACGGGCCACGCTGCTGCGCCTCAAGGAGGAGGGCCGCTCGATCTATCGCCGCCTGAACGATCGGACACAGCGCCTCGTCGATCGTCTCAACACGGCGTTCGCCGTTCGAGGGGCTCCGTGCAAGGCCGTCCATTGCGCCTCCCTGTGGCGGCTTTCCTGGGACGAGGGCCAGAAGTACGTCAGCCTGTTCTACTACCTGGTGCGCCATCACGGCCTACACCTGTACGAGCAGTTCGGGCACTTCGTGACGGAGGCGATGGGCGACGAGGAGCTGGACCGCATCTTCACCGTCTTCACGCAGTCGCTCGACGAACTGATGGCGCTCGGCTTCATCCAGCCGCGCGCGGGCTTCCCGCCCCCCGCCGGCCCCCACGACGATGGGCGCGGGTCCCTCCTGGAAGGGCCGCTGACGCCGGGGCAGACCGAACGTTGGCTGGCAGCCGGTTTCGATCCCCACGTGCGCCGTGCGCTCAACGAGTCCTTCTACATCGAGTTGTCGGGAGACGTCGACCTCCCCGCCCTCAAGGCGGCCGTCGCCGACGTGCTGGAGCGCCACGAGGCCTTCCGTCTCAGCTTCGACCTGGACGAACCTCGGCAGAGACTCTCGCCGCCCCGGGCCATGTCGGTGACCGAAGTCGATCTGCGGGGGCAGCCGGATCCTGACGCAGCCCTGGATCGGTTCTGCACCGAGGCGAGCCGACGCGCCTTTCCGCTCGATCAGCCCCCGCTGGCGGCGATCACCTTGCTGCGGCTCGGCGACACGCGGGCGGCCGTCCATCTCGTGACCAGTCACCTCATCCTCGATGGCTGGGCCTCGAGCGTTTTCGTTGCGGAGCTGGGCGCCGCCTACCGGGCGCGAGTCCGCGGCGAGGCACTGCAGCTTCCTGCCGCGGAATCGCCGATCGAGTTCGCCAGGAAAGAGGATGCACGCATGAACGGCCCCGAAGGCGAGGCGTGTCGTGCGTTCTGGTTGCGCTGCCTCGAAGAGGCACCGCCGCCGCTGGCCCTGGGCGATCGCACGCCGCCGTCGCCCCGGCGTTACGAAGCGAACACGCTGCATACCCGCCTCGAAGCTTCGCTGTGCCGACGGCTGCGCGAGCGGGCACGACAACACGCAGCCACGGCGTTCCAGGTGCTGCTCGCAGCCCTCAGTGCGATGTTGTACCGCGTGGGCGGTCAAAACCGCTTCGTGGTTTGCATCCCCTATGCCAGTCAGTCCCTGGACCGCCATGGACCGCTCATGGCGGACGGTGTGCTCGACCTGCCGCTGCTGATCGACTGCGAGGAGACCGACACGGGCGCGTCGCTGCTCGGCCGGGTGCGCTCCCGGCTGATCGATGCACTGCACCATCCCCTCGTGACGCAAGGATCGATCGCCCGCGCGCTGGGACATGCCAGCCCCGGAGACCGCCCTGCTCTGACGGGCATCTTCTTCAACCTCAACCCGAAGGTCGATCTGACCGCCTTTGCCCCGTTGAAAGCAAGGATGCAGGAGGGGCGCAAAGCGGGAATCCTGAGCGAGTTGTTCTTCAATTTCTACGAGAACGACGGCGTCATCACGCTCGATCTCCATTACAGCACGGAGCATTTCAGCCCCGAGCGGGCGAGGTTCCTCGTCGAGTCGTTGGTGGCCTCATGCGAGGCACTCGCCAGTTCGCCGGATGAGCCGCTGGCTCGGGCGCGAGACGACGCGGCCGCGGGGGAGCCGGATTCCGGCCGGCTGCGCGGGCCGGGCTGCCCTGCCGTGGACCCGAGGCTGGTCGCGTGGAACGCGACCGACGCGGAGTTGTCCCACGACGCGAGCGTGGAGCAATGGTTTCGCGACCAGGTACGTCTCGCACCGCAAGCCGTCGCTCTGATCGCCGGGCGGGTCGAGATGACCTATGGGGAGCTGGAGGCCCGATCCAACCGCTTCGCCCACGCGCTGCTCGCCCACGGCGCGGGCCCCGGCACTCGTGTGGGTCTGTGCCTTGGACGGGGGACGGACCTCGTTGCCGCACTGCTCGGCGTGTTGAAGACCGGCGCGGCTTACGTGCCGCTCGACCCGGGCTTTCCACGCGACCGCCTCCTCTACATGGCCGAGGACGCGGGCGTGAAGGTCGTGGTGACCGAGCGGGTACACGCCCACGCGTGCGGAGTTCCGCGCGAACTGCAGCTTCGCATCGACGATGACGCGGACGCGCTCGCGCAGGCGTCGCTCTCGCCGGTGGCTCCACCTCGTGAGCATGCGGGCGACGCCACGGCCTACGTGATCTACACCTCCGGGTCCACGGGAAGGCCCAAGGGGGTGGTCGTGCCCAGGCGTGCAGTGTGCAATTTCCTTGCGAGCATGAAGCGTGAGCCAGGTCTGGGCCGTGACGACAGGCTCCTTGCGGTGACCACGCTGTCCTTCGACATCGCGGTGCTCGAGTTGCTGCTGCCCTTGGTGGTGGGCGCACAGGTCGTCTTGGCCGAACGCGAGGAAGCCATGGACGGCGAGGCGCTCGCACAGTTGATCCAGAAGCACCGCATCACCGTGATGCAAGCCACTCCCACCACCTGGCACCTCCTGCTGGACACGGGCTGGCGGGCTCCCGCGGGGTTCAAGGCGCTGTGCGGCGGTGAGCCTTTGCCTGCCTCGCTCGCCGAGCGCCTGCTGCGCCAGGGTGTGGAGCTGTGGAACATGTACGGCCCGACGGAGACGACCGTCTGGTCGACCGTCGCCCGCATCACCGACGCGAGCCGCAAGATCACCGTGGGCCGGCCCATCGACAACACCCAAGTGTGGGTGGTGGATGCAGGAATGCGCCCTTGTGCCGTGGGTGAGGAAGGCGAGATCTGCATTGGCGGTGCCGGCGTCGCCACCGGCTACTTCAACCGGCCGGAACTCACCGCCGAGAAGTTCGTTCCCGACCCCTTCGCGACCCGCCCCGGCGCTCGCCTGTACCGCACGGGCGATCTCGGCCGCTGGCTGGAAGATGGAACGATCGAGCATCTCGGTCGCCTCGACCATCAGGTGAAGATTCGCGGCTACCGCATCGAGCTCGGCGAGATCGAGGCACAGCTGGAAGCCCTGGACAACGTTCGCCGCGCCGTCGTGAGCGTGCAGGAAGACGCATCCGGGGGTCTGCGGCTCGTCGCCTACGTCATCCCGGGGGATCACACTTCCTTCGACGAGGCGGGCATTCGGGCGGCGCTGAAGACGAACCTTCCCGACTACATGGTGCCGGCTCAGTTCGTCTTGCTGGATCGGTTTCCGTTGCTGCCGAACGGCAAGATCGATCGCAAGGCGCTGCCGGCACCGGCTGGCGGATTGCCGGCCGCTGCGCCGGCCCGCGCGCAACCTGCGGCTGCGACCGCCGAGCAGGCCGTCACCGCAGAGCAGATCGGGCAGATCATGGGAGAGATTCTGGGCCGCGCACCGCTGGAGCCGGATGACCACTTCTTCGAGCTGGGAGGCCACTCTCTGCTCGCGGCCCGTCTGGCTTCCAGGGTCGGCCGGCTCGCGGGTCAACGAGTCCTTTTGAAGACGATCTTTCAGTCCCCCACGCCCCATGCGCTGGCCACTGCGCTGCGATCGGCTCCGTCGGACCAGGCGAGGCAGTTGCCGCCCGTCCTGCCCCGTGCAGATCAGGACACCGCCCCGATGTCGTTGATGCAGCAGAGGCTGTGGTTCCTCGAGCAGCTGAATCCCGGCACGCCCGTGAACAACCTGCCCTCCGCGCATCGGTTGAAGGGCCCGATGAACCTGGCTGCCCTCGAGGCGGCGCTCGCCGGGCTCGTGCAGCGCCAAAGCGCACTTCGCACCTACTTCGAGCGCACGCCAGACGCAGGGGCGGTGCAAAGGGTTCTTCCGTCCCTCGAGGTCCGCCTCCCGTTGGTGGACCTGTCCGGAGTTCCTGCGCAAGAGCGCGAGCAAGTGCTTCAGGAACACATCGCCCGCATGGCGAAGACGCCGATTTCTCTGGAACAGCCACCACTTTTCCGTCTGCAGCTCTTCTGCATGGACGAGCAGGAACACGTGCTGTTCTTCATGGCACACCATGCGATCTGGGACGGATGGTCGTTCGACCTGCTGTACCGTGAGTTGTCCGAACTCTATGCCGCACACTGCGAGGGCAGAGAGCCTCGCCTGCCCCCGCTTTCCGTGACATACGGGGACTATTCGGTTTGGCAGCGCCAGTGGATGCAGGGCGCCGAACTGGCCCGGCAGACCCACTACTGGAAGTCCCAGCTCACTCCTCTGCCGCAGCCGCTGGAGCTTCCATTGGACCGCCCGCGGCCGCCCTCGATGTCGGGCCGTGGCGCTTCGCACCGACACCTGCTTCCTCGCGAGCTGGCAGATCGTCTCCACGCATTCGCACGGCAACGGGGCAAGACGCTGTATGTCGTGCTGTTGGCCGCTTACGGACTGCTGTTGCACCGTATGACGGGGCAGTCGGACTTCGTGGTGGGCACGCCGGTACGAGGCCGCGAGCAGCCTGAGCTCGAACCGGTCATGGGGTTCTTCGTCAACGCTCTTCCCTTGCGCCTTCGCCCCGGCCCGGACCTTTCGTTCAGCCGATGGCTCGACGACGTGCACGACGTCGTGACACAGGCATTCGCATACCCGGAGGTGCCGTTCGAGCATCTGGTACGCGAGCTCAACGTGCCTCGCGACCCGAGCCGGCCGGTGCTCTATCAGTCGATGTTCTCTTTCCAGGACGCGCGAGAGCGTCGGTTGCAGTGGGGAAGGCTGACGCACCAACGCACCGGCATCGGACTGCATGGGGCCTCGGAGGACTTCAGCCTCTGGTGCGTGGAAACACCGGCGGGCATCGAGTGCGCCTACACCTACGCCGCGGACCTCTTCTGCCACGAGACGGTCGTGTCCTTTGCCCTCCGGTTCCAGGACGTGCTGGAGCAGGTGACCGCTGAGGCCGAAACGGCCTCGAGCCGCTACCGCATGCTGGCGCAGGCAGAACAAGATCGCCTGAGCGCTTGGAACGACACCGCCCAGGACGTGAAGCAGGCGTGCGTGCCCACGCTGCTCGCCCCCTCGTTCGAACGCCACGCACGGTCGTGCGCGGTCGCGACTTCGACCGAGCGCTGCTCCTACGCCGATCTCGACGAGAAGTCGAACCGTCTGGCGCACGAGCTGCGCGTGCACGGGGCGGCGCGTGGCTCGCTGGTGGGGCTGTGCCTGCCGCGCGGGCTGGACATGCTGGTCGCTCAGCTGGCCATCCTCAAGTGCGGCGCCGCCTATGTCCCGCTCGATCCGGCCTTCCCCGCCGAGCGCCTGGCCTACATGGCCGACGACGCCCAGCTCGCGCTGCTGGTGACCTCCTCGCCCCTGGCGGGCTTGCTGCCCTGGCCGCGCGAGCGCAGCGTCTTGCTCGACATCGACACCCCTCGCATCGAGCGCCACCCGAGCACGCCGCTGCCCCGCGACGAGCGTTCGGCCCGCCCCGAGGACCCGGCCTATGTGATCTACACCTCCGGCTCCACCGGTCGCCCCAAGGGCGTGGTCGTGCCTCACCGCGCGGTCGTCAACTTCCTGCTCAGCATGGCGCGCGAGCCGGGCCTGGCCCCCTCGGACCGCCTGCTGGCCGTCACCACGCTGTCGTTCGACATCGCCGTGCTGGAGTTGCTGTTGCCCCTGGCCGTGGGCGCTCAGATCGTGATGGCCAGCCGCGACGAGGCCATGGACGGCCAGGCCCTGCATGCGCTGCTGCTGTCCTCGCAGGCCACCGTGATGCAGGCCACGCCTTCGACCTGGCGCATGCTGCTGGAGGCCGGCTGGCAAGGCAGTGCCTCGTTCAAGGCCCTCATCGGCGGTGAGCCGCTGCCGGCGGATCTGGCCGAGCAGTTGCTCGCGCGCACCGGCGAGCTGTGGAACATGTACGGCCCCACCGAGACCACCGTGTGGTCCACCTGTGGTCGCGTCTCGTCGCTGCACTCGGGCATCAGCATCGGGCGGCCCATCGCCAACACGCAGGTGCACATCCTCGACGAGCGCGGCCAGCCCTGCCCCATCGGCGTGCCCGGCGAGATCTGCATCGGCGGGCTGGGGTTGGCCTCGGGCTATTGGCGCCGCCCCGAGCTCACCGCCGAGCGCTTCATCGACGATCCGCAGCGCCCGGGCCACCGGCTCTACCGCACCGGCGACCGCGGCCGCTGGCGTCATGACGGCTGGCTCGAGCACCAGGGGCGGCTGGACTCGCAGGTCAAGCTGCGCGGCTACCGCATCGAGCTCGGCGAGATCGAGGCCCAGCTGGCCTCGCACCCGGGTGTGGCGCGCTGCGTGGTGGCGCTGCGCGAGGACCACCCCGGCGATGCGCGGCTGCTCGCCTATGTGGTGCCCGACGGCCCCGCGCCTCAGCCCGCGGCGTTGCGCGAGCACCTGCGGCGCACTCTGCCCGAGTACATGCTGCCGCAGCACTTCGTCATGCTCGAGGCCATCCCGCTGCTGCCCAACGGCAAGATCGACCGCAAGGCCCTGCCCGCGCCGCCTTCGGCCGCACGCAGCACCGCCGCCGCCTCGCTCGTGCCGCCCACCACCGCCGCCGAGATCGCCATCGCCGAGGTCTGGCAGCGCCTGCTCGGCATCGAGCACGTCAGCTGCTCCGACAACTTCTTCGACCTCGGCGGCCACTCCCTGCTGGCCATGCGCGCCGCCTCCGACATCGAAGCACGCCTCGGCGTGCGCCTGCCCGTGCGACGCCTCATCTTCGAATCCCTCTCTCAGATCGCAGCCGCGTGTGAGATCGAAGAGGAACGCCCCCCGCAAGTCACCGAAGCCAGCCCCGCCTCGCGAGCGGGCTGGCTCAAGCGCGTGCTCACGGCCGTTGCCGGCGACCGCACGCAGGAGGACGTGAAGCAAAGACTGGGATGACCGCCTCACCGCGTGCAGCGCAAGAGAGCAAACGCGTCGAGGCGTGATGCTTTCCCGCTGTACGCGGCGCAGCCCCCTCGTACGAGGGATTCGCGCAGCCCATCGCTCCTCTTAACCTCCGTTACAAACCTTGAACGAGCACTGGCACGTCGGCATGAGCGGCTTCCGCTCCGCATGAGACACCGCTCGCGGCGGACCGGTACTTCGGACAGGGCCCAGGCAGTCTCACTCCTTCGATCTCATGCCCGTCGCCCTCCACACGCATGCATCGCCGTACCCTGATGTCGCCGCGATGCTGCGGATGCGTGCCGGGCCCGCGGGCGGACGCACGGCAGTGGCGTTCCTGCGTCACGACCTCGAGGTCGAGGAGCGGTTGACCTTCACGCAGCTGCTGCATCAGTCGCTGCGGGTCGCGCAGCATCTGATGCAGCACACCCGGCAGGGGGACCGGGTCTTGCTGGCCCTCGCCCCCGGACTCGACTTCGTCCGCGCCTTCTGGGGCTGCGTCCTCAGCGGCCGCATCGCCGTTCCCGTCCCGGACTCCGACGCCCTGCGGCAACGCCATGCCGCGGCCCGCCTCCAAACCATCATCACCGACGCCGACGCCTCGCTCGTCCTGTCTCATCGGGCACGGTGCGCGCAGGCCGAGCAAGCTGCGCACGCCTGGCATGCGATCGAGGACGCTACTCTCAGCGATCCTGCGAAGCCGGCCGACCTACCCCGCCTCGATCCGCAAGGGGTGGTCTACCTGCAGTACACCTCCGGATCCACGTCTGCGCCCAAGGGCGTGGTGCTCACCCATGCCCAGGTGCTCGCGCAATGCGTGCAGGCGCGCCGAGCCATGGGGATGGGACGCGACAGCCGCACGCTGTGCTGGCTCCCGCACTACCACGACTACGGCCTCGTTTCGGGGTTGTTGTGGCCGATGGCAGCCGGGGGCACCAGCTACCTGATGTCGCCGCTGACGTTCCTGCGCGATCCGCTTCGCTGGCTGCAAGCGGTGGCGAGGTTTCGCATCACGCACACCGGCGCGCCCAACTTCGCCTTCGCCGCATGTGCGAAGGCGATCGAGTCCGGAGCCCGGCTGCACGGTCGCCTGGACAGCTTGCAGTGGCTCACCTGCGGCGCCGAACCGATCCACGCCCCAACGATCGAGCGCTTCCTGCGCCTGACGGTCCCTCATGGTTTGCGCCCTTCGGCCTTCCGCGCGGGCTACGGAATGGCGGAAACGGTGCTGTCCATCACGGTTCCCGTCCGCGCTGGTGGATTGCGGGTGTTGCGCTGCGACCCCCGCTCGCTGACGGACGGCCATGCGGTCCACGTCAACGGCCAGGGAAGCGAGCACGCCAGGATCTTGGTGGCGTGCGGCTCGCCCGCCCCCACCATGACGGTACGGGTGGTCGATCCGGAATCGCGCGAGCCCCTTCCCGCAGGCCAGGTCGGCGAGCTTTGGGTCCGCGGCCCCTTCGTCGGAAGCGGCTATTGGCGTCGCCCGCAGGAAAGCAGCGCGACGTTCGAAGCACACACGTCGGCCGCAGAGGGACCTTTCCTGCGAACGGGGGACCTCGGTTTCATCGACCGCGGCCAGATCTACATCACCGGACGCCTCAAGGACCTGATCATCGTCCGGGGACGCAACCACCACCCCCAGGACATCGAATGGACGGTCCAGCGCAGCGCCCCCGCTGTGCGCTCCGGGCGGGGATGCGCCTTCGCCGTCGACGCACCGGATGGCGAGGCCCTGGTCATCGTCCAGGAGCTCGAACGACGGCATGGCGTGCAGGACTTCGGCCTCTTGTGCAACTCCATTCGTGAGGCAGTGTCCGCCGAGCACGGCATCGTGCCGAGCGCGATCGTGCTGGTGCGCGCCGGGGCGGTGCCCGTCACGTCGAGCGGAAAGGTGCAACGCGCCGCCTGCAAGCAGCTTTACTCGAGCGGCCTCCTTGTCGCGGTCCACCAGGAGAGCCGGCAGGGTCCGCAGCTCCCTGCTGCCCGCGCCGAAGCCGAACTCACACCGCAAGCGCCCACGAAGGATCTGCGGCCCTCGGGCACGCCCGCGAGCGCGGCCGCATGCAAGGACTACCTTCGCGCCCTGGTGGCGCAGCTCACGGACCGGGCCCCCGACGAGATCGACGATCGCCTCTCGCTGTTCGGCTGCGGTCTGGACTCGCTCGCGGTCTTCCAGATGCTGCGTTCGGTGGAGAACTGGCTCGGCCGCCCCCTGGACCATGCGCGGTTCCTCACGGCGCGCAGCCTGGAGGCTCTGGCCGCGGATCTTGCCGAGCAGGCGCGCTTCGCACATCCGTCCACGGTCGCGGCTTGCCAGACGAACAGCCCGGCACCGGAGGCGGCGACCCTGTCTCCGGCGCAGCAAGGCATGTGGGTGCTCGACCGCCTGCAGCCGCCCGGCACCTATCACCTCGCCGTGTCGCTCCTCGTGTCCGGCACTCTCGACACCGCTGCATTGGAGAGGTGCCTGGAGCGCATCGTCGATCGCCACCGCGTCCTCAGGACGACCATCGCTCAGCGTGGAGAAGCGCTCGAAGTCACGGTCGGCGGCCCGGGCCGGGTGCCGGTCGAGGTGATCGAGGTGCCGCAGGCCCGGCTGGAAGACACCGCACTCGTCGCCCGCATGCGAGCCGATGCCTGCGAGCCGTTTCCTTTCGACGGCACGCCGCTGTTGAGAGCGCGCCTCTATCGCGACGCCGCAGAGCGAAGCGTGCTGCTGCTCGTGACCCACCACCTGGTGTTCGACGGCTGGTCCTTCGATCTGTTGCTCTGCGAGCTGGCGGAATTCAGCGAGCAGGAGCGAACCGGCGTGCGCTTGGACCTCCCTCCGGCCACGGGCTATGACGAGTACGCGTTGGAACACCACCGCCTGCTCACCGGCCCTGAGGGCGAGCGGCTGCTCGAGTACTGGCGCGGCAAGCTCGCCGCCTTCGAGCCTGTGGAGCTCCTCCCCGACCGTCCGCCGCCGGCGCACGCCAGCTTCCGCGCCGAGCATCAGGGGCTGCGGCTCCCGGCCCCGCTGCTCGAGCGTGTCCGGCAGCTGTCCCTGCGCCTGCAGACGACACCGTACGTAGTCATGCTGGCCGCCTTCAAGGCGCTGCTTGCCCGCTACACCGGCCAGGACGACATCACCGTCGGTTCTCCCAGCGCGTGTCGATTGCATGCCCGGCACGAGAAGACGGTCGGCTACTTCTCCAACACCCTGGTCCTGCGCACCACGCTCGAAGGCGATCCGTCCTTCGAGACCCTGGTGCGCAGAGTCAGCGAGACCACCGTCGAGGCCCATGCGCATCAGGCGTATCCCTCCGATCACCTGGTGGCCGCGCTCGGCCTGCCCCGCGTGCCGGGCCGCAACCCGCTCTACCCCGTGGTCTTCGCGTGGCGTCAACGCGGCGTGTCGGACGTGCGCCTGCCCGGGGCCTGTGCCGAGGTCCGCCCCTTCCCGCTCGGGATCGCGAAGACCGACCTTTGGGTCGAGTGCACGCAGACGCACGGTGGCGTCGAGCTCGAGTACGAGTACAGCGCCGACCTGTTCGACGCAGAGACCATCCAGAACCTGGCCCGGCACCACCTCACCCTCCTCGAGGCCGCCCTCGCGGCCCCCGAGACGCCGCTGTCGCGCCTTCCGCTGCTCAGCGAACCGGAGCTCGAGCGGCTTCTCCACACCTGGAACGACACGCATCGGCACTATCCTCTCGAGCTTGCGGCACACGAGCTGTTCGACCAGGTGGCCGCCGAGGCCCCGGACGCGCCGGCCGTGACGTTCGGGCAGTCGCAGCTGAGCTACGACGCCTTGCATCGGCGTGCGGATCAGCTCGCGGCGCTCCTGCGCGAGCGCGGTGTCGCCCCCGGTGACCTCGTCGCGATCGCGATGCACCGCTCGCTGGAGCTGCCGATCGCCATGATGGCCGTGCTCAAGGCCGCAGCCGCCTTCTTGCCGATCGACCCCGACTACCCGGGCCCTCGCATCTCGTTCATGCTCGCCGACAGCAAGGTGAAATGCGTGCTCACGCAAAGCCACCTGCGCGGCGCCTTCAGCGGGGCAGGCGGGGACGTGCAAGTCCTCTGTGTCGATGAAATGCCGCTCGTCGAGGCAGTGAGCCTGCGCGTGCGCACACCGCTTCCGGCCGACAGCGCGGCCTATGCCATCTACACCTCCGGCTCGACGGGCACCCCCAAGGCCTGCCTGCTCACGCACCGGGGGTTGACGAACCATCTGTTGTGGCTGCGCGAGACGCTGCGGCTGGGCCCCGGAGACCGCGTCCTGCAGAAGACGTCGATCAGCTTCGATGCCTCGGTCTGGGAGTTCCTCGCGCCGCTGGTCAGCGGCGCGACGGTGGTACTCGCCGAACCCGATTCGCACCGCGATCCCGCCGCCCTGATCCGCCAGATCCGCACGCACCGGGTGACGATCCTCCAGATGGTCCCGTCCGCGTTGCGGGCGCTCGTCGAGCAAGGCGAGCTGGAACACTGCCTCACCCTGCGGCACCTGGTCTGCGGAGGAGAAGCCCTGGACTGGGATCTGGTGCACCGCTGCCGCGCCTTGCTGCCCGACGTCAGGATCGGCAACTTCTATGGCCCGAGCGAGGCCTCGGACGATGCCACGCACTGGGAAGTCGGCGAGGACGGCCCCCGAGCCGGGGTCGTTCCCCTGGGGCGTCCCATCGCCAACACGAGGACGCTCATCCTCGACCGGCACGGTCGATTGGTTCCCCCGCGGGTGGCGGGCGAGCTGCACATCGGAGGTGCCGGCCTGGGTCGAGGCTATCTCGGCCGGCCCGACCTCACCGCCGAGCGCTTCATCGAGGACCCGTACCGCCCGGGCGAACGCCTCTATCGCACCGGCGACATCGCACGCTACCGGCACGACGGGGTCATCGAGTTCCTTGGCCGCGCGGACTTCCAGGTCAAGGTGCGCGGCCACCGGGTGGAACTCGGCGAAGTGGAAGCGGCGCTGAGGTCGATCGAGGGCATCGACGATGCCGCCGTGGCCGCTTCCTGCGACACGACGGCGACGAAGCTCATCGCCTACGTGGTCGGCCCTCGCGTCCGCGATGCCGAAGTGCTCGCGCGTCTGCGCGACCTGCTGCCCGAGTACATGTGCCCCAATGCGGTCGTCTCCGTGCCTCGGCTCCCCCGTTTGCCGAACGGCAAGCTCGACCGCAAGGCCTTGCCCTCGCCCGCCCCGGCGCATGCCGAGCTCGAACACGTGCCCCCGAGGAGCCCCACGGAGCAACTGCTCTGGGAGGTCTGGAGGGATGTCCTGCGGCACGGCGGCTTCGGCGTGCATGACGACTTCTTCTCGCTGGGCGGCCACTCGCTGCTCGCCACGCAGGTGCTCGCTCGGCTGCGCAAGGTGTGTCAGGCGGATCTTCCCCTGCGAACGATCTTCTCCGCACGCACCATCGCAGAGCTCGCCCCTGCGGTCGAGGCCGCCCGCCACGCCACCCACGAGCTGCTGCCGGATGACTTGCACCACCGCCCACCCCTGGACCGCGCGCAGCCGTTGCCGGTCTCCTACTCGCAGCGACGGATGTGGCTGGTCCAGCAGTTCGACCCGGACTCCACGGCCTACAACATCCCCTATGCCGTCGAACTGAAGGGCCCGCTCGACCTGGACTCGCTGCTGCGCTGTGCGCAAGCGCTGGTCGAGCGCCACGAGGCGTTCCGCACCTCCTTCGCCTTGCAAGGCGACGAGCCCATGCAGAAGATCTCGCCCGCCGCGGATCTGCCGTTGGTGATCGAAGACTTCTCCTCGGCCGCCGCGGGTGAGGACCGCAAGGCGAAGGCCCTACGATGGCTCGAGGCCCACGCCGCCGTGCCGTTCGACCTGTCGACGCCGCCCCTGCACCGCTTGTTCCTGGCGAAGCTCGACGACCGACACCACCTGATGATGTGGCTCGTGCACCATGCCATCGGAGACGAGTGGTCGGGAACGATCCTCCTGAAGGAGTTCGCCGCCCTGTACGGGGCTGCGGCCGACACGCCCCCCGCGTTGCCGGCGATCGAGGTCGCGTATGCCGACTATGCCGCCTGGCAGCGCGCGACCTACGGGCCTGCCGCGCTGGCGCCTCAACTGGCCTACTGGCGATACCAGCTCCAGGGCATGACGCCTCTCGATCTGCCCACGGACCGCCCGCGGCTCGCAGGGCGCTCGTCGGCGGGACGGCAGGTCAGCGCGGCGCTGCCCGCCGATCTTCTGGCCGCGGTGCGAGAGACGGGCATCGCCCACGGGGCCACGCCCTTCATGGTGCTTCTTGCCGGCTTCAAGGTGCTCCTGTCGCGCATTTGCGGGCAGCAGGACGTGGCCGTCGGCACCCCGATCGCCAACCGCACGCATTTCGCGGCGGAGCACCTGGTAGGGACCTTGGTGAACACGCTGGTCATGCGGTGTTCCCTCGAGGGTGACCCCACTTTCGGGGAACTGGTGGAGCGCGTGCGGCAGACCGCGCTCGACGCCTACGATCATCAGGACGTTCCCTTCGACTTCCTCGTCGAGCGCCTCCAGGGCGAGGGATCGGCACGCAAGGACTTGGGCATCAGCGTGTTGTTCAACGTGCTGAACGCCCCGCTCGAGGAGGTGCGCTTGACGGGCGGGCTGCGTCTGGCTCCCCTCGAGGTGGATCGAGGTTCCGCCCAGTTCGACCTCTCGATGCACGTGGACACGGAGTTCGCGCATCGCGTCACCATCGAGTACGCCGCCGACCTGTTCAGCCCTGAGACAGCCGGGCGCTGGCTGGAGTCCTACTTGCTCCTGCTGCGACAGGCGCTGGCCGATCCTCGCCGACGCGTCTCGTCGATCTCGCTGATGACGCCGAGCGACGTGGCCTGCCTGGAGCAATGGAACGCCACCGTGCAGGAAGTGCCGTCGGAGCTGTGTGTCCATGACCTGCTGGCCACGCAGGCACGGGCGCGGCCGCACGCGTGCGCGGTGACCGCCGCTCAGCAGCGCGTCAGCTACGCCGATCTCGACGAGAAGTCGAACCGTCTGGCGCACGAGCTGCGCGCGCACGGGGCGGCGCGCGGCTCGCTGGTGGGGCTGTGCCTGCCGCGCGGGCTGGACATGCTGGTCGCTCAGCTGGCCATCCTCAAGTGCGGCGCCGCCTATGTCCCGCTCGATCCGGCCTTCCCCGCCGAGCGCCTGGCCTACATGGCCGACGACGCCCAGCTCGCGCTGCTGGTGACCTCCTCGCCCCTGGCGGGCTTGCTGCCCTGGCCGCGCGAGCGCAGCGTCTTGCTCGACATCGACACCCCTCGCATCGAGCGCCACCCGAGCACGCCGCTGCCCCGCGACGAGCGTTCGGCCCGCCCCGAGGACCCGGCCTATGTGATCTACACCTCCGGCTCCACCGGTCGCCCCAAGGGCGTGGTCGTGCCTCACCGCGCGGTCGTCAACTTCCTGCTCAGCATGGCGCGCGAGCCGGGCCTGGCCCCCTCGGACCGCCTGCTGGCCGTCACCACGCTGTCGTTCGACATCGCCGTGCTGGAGTTGCTGTTGCCCCTGGCCGTGGGCGCTCAGATCGTGATGGCCAGCCGCGACGAGGCCATGGACGGCCAGGCCCTGCATGCGCTGCTGCTGTCCTCGCAGGCCACCGTGATGCAGGCCACGCCTTCGACCTGGCGCATGCTGCTGGAGGCCGGCTGGCAAGGCAGTGCCTCGTTCAAGGCCCTCATCGGCGGTGAGCCGCTGCCGGCGGATCTGGCCGAGCAGTTGCTCGCGCGCACCGGCGAGCTGTGGAACATGTACGGCCCCACCGAGACCACCGTGTGGTCCACCTGTGGTCGCGTCTCGTCGCTGCACTCGGGCATCAGCATCGGGCGGCCCATCGCCAACACGCAGGTGCACATCCTCGACGAGCGCGGCCAGCCCTGCCCCATCGGCGTGCCCGGCGAGATCTGCATCGGCGGGCTGGGGTTGGCCTCGGGCTATTGGCGCCGCCCCGAGCTCACCGCCGAGCGCTTCATCGACGATCCGCAGCGCCCGGGCCACCGGCTCTACCGCACCGGCGACCGCGGTCGCTGGCGTCATGACGGCTGGCTCGAGCACCAGGGGCGGCTGGACTCGCAGGTCAAGCTGCGCGGCTACCGCATCGAGCTCGGCGAGATCGAGGCCCAGCTGGCCTCGCACCCGGGTGTGGCGCGCTGCGTGGTGGCGCTGCGCGAGGACCACCCCGGCGATGCGCGGCTGCTCGCCTATGTGGTGCCCGACGGCCCCGCGCCTCAGCCCGCGGCGTTGCGCGAGCACCTGCGGCGCACTCTGCCCGAGTACATGCTGCCGCAGCACTTCGTCATGCTCGAGGCCATCCCCCTGCTGCCCAACGGCAAGATCGACCGCAAGGCCCTGCCCGCGCCGCCTTCGGCCGCACGCAGCACCGCCGCCGCCTCGCTCGTGCCGCCCACCACCGCCGCCGAGATCGCCATCGCCGAGGTCTGGCAGCGCCTGCTCGGCATCGAGCACGTCAGCTGCTCCGACAACTTCTTCGACCTCGGCGGCCACTCCCTGCTGGCCATGCGCGCCGCCTCCGACATCGAAGCACGCCTGGGCGTGCGCCTGCCCGTGCGACGCCTCATCTTCGAATCCCTCTCTCAGATCGCAGCCGCGTGCAGCCCGGCGCCGCCGCCCAGCCCGCCGTCCTACAGGAGGCCCTGGCTGGCACGCGTCCTGCAGGCACTGTCTGGGCGGGTCTCGGAGCACGAGGCGTCGTGACGCGCGCCTGTCCGGCTGCCCGATCTCGCACACCATCACCCGGATTCTGATGCAACCCTTCCGATTCGGTCCCCCGGCGCGTCAGCTCTATGGGGTGTACCACGCCGCGCTCGGCGACGCGACGCGAGCCAGTGCCGTCCTACTGCTCAACCCTTACGGTCAAGAGGCCGTCCGCACCCAGCGCATGTACCGGGTGCTCGCCGACCGGCTGGCCCGCAAGGGCCACCATGTGCTCAGGTTCGACTACTACGGCACGGGGGACGCCGCAGGCAGTGACGAAGAAGGCGATCTCGAGGGCTGGTCGCAAGACGTGCTTGCCGCGCAGCACGAGCTCCTGCGGCGGTCCAAGTGCACGCGCACGCTGTGGCTCGGCGCCCGCCTCGGGGCGAGTCTCGCGGTGCTCGCATCCCGCTCGGCGAGCCCGCCGCCCCGCGGGCTCGTGCTCTGGGAGCCGGTCCTCTCGGGTGAACAGTACCTGCGCGAGCTCGCCTCGTCCCACGTACGTGCGCTGTCGGAGAGCTACAGCATCGTGCCGCCCCACCTTCGCGACCGGAGCTTCCCGGGCGAAGCGCTCGGCTTCGCCATCGGTGGATCCCTGCGACAACAACTGCGCGAACTCGATCTTCCCCGCCAGAGTGCCCATCTGCGCGACCTGCCGTTCGCGCTGATCGACCGCCCCCGCGCCACCGGGGCGTCCGAGTACGCCGCGTCCCTCGCCGCCGAGGCGCACAAAGCCACGCACATCCCGCTCGAGCACGACTTCGATTGGACCTCGGAGGAAGCCCTCAACACCGCCTTGGTGCCCCATGAAGCCGTGCACCTGCTCGCCACCCAAGTCGAATGCCTGCCGTGAACGAGATCGCCGTCACCTTCGGGCCTGACCGCCGCCTGAGCGGCACGCTCACCGTGCCCGACACCGAGATGCGGCCCCTGGGCATCGTCCTGCTCAACGCGGGCGTCATCCACCGCATCGGTCCGCACCGCCTGAACGTGAAGATGGCCCGCCGGCTGAGCGAGGCCGGATTCGCCAGCCTGCGCTTCGATCTCTCAGGGCAAGGAGACAGCCGCGCCGCGGACGCAGGCCTCCCCTACCGCGAGCAATCGATCCTGGACTTGCAGGCCGCGATGGATCAGCTCGGGCAGTCCTGCGGCCTTCGCCACTTCGCGGTCGTCGGCATCTGTTCCGGGGCGGACCACGGCCTCGCCTGTGCGCTGCAGGACGACCGCATCCAGGGCTTGTGGATGCTGGACGGCTACGCCTACCCGACCTGGAAGACGCAAGCGCTGCTCTACTGGAAGAGCCTCGCTCGACGTGGGCCGCTCGGCTCCGTTGGCTGGTTGGTCGCCAAGGCCTGGACCCTGCCGGCCCTCGCCGCCCAGGGTCTCCTCAGGCGCCGGCCGCAAGGCGACGCCATCTCGTATGGCCGGCCGGTGCCGACGGTCGAGGAGTTCTCCTCCCAGTTGGAAGCCCTGGTTGCGCGCGGCGTGCGCATCTGCATGACCTACTCGGGCAGCTTGCTCAACACCTACAACTATCAGGGGCAGTTCATGGATGTGTTCGGCCGCCACCCGTGGGCGGCCCGGATCGAATGCCATTACACGCCCCATCTCGACCACACCCTCACGCCCCTGGCCGCTCAAGAGGAAGCCTGTCACCGCGTGGTCCACTGGGCGACCCAGGTGGGCGTGCCGACGACGCAGGTTCAGAGCCGGAGGGCCGCATGATCCCCTGTCCTTCGCGTCGGCGCTTCGGCAAGCACCGCGCCGCGGCCGTCCTCTTGCTCGGCTTGCTGCATGCATGGCAGGGGTGGGCGAACCCCTCCCCCGGCCCCGGCGCCGTCCGCCCCGCTGGGACGAGCATCTTGCCCAAGGTCAAGGAGTTGTGTTCCCCACAGCAAGCGGCCCAATGGCGTCCCACCACCGGCAAGCACCTCGCCCCGTTGCCTGCTGCCGGGGAACGGCCTGCCAAGGGCATCGCCGTGCTCGATCCCGCGTACCGGACGTGCATCCTTCGCGTGACGGAGCACGACCGTGAACCGCCGCGCGGCTTCGCGCGCGCAGACTACTCGCGCCGCCAGTCGTTCAATGCCGACGACACCCGCCTCGTCGTCGTCGCCCAGGACGGGCGCTGGCATCTGTACGACGCCGAGACGCTCGACTACCTCGTGGCCCTCGACCCGCTGGCGGGCGATGCCGAGCCCCAGTGGCACCCGAGCGACCCGGACCTTCTCTACTTCCTGCCGAGCAACGGCATCGGCATGAAGCTGCGCCAGCTGAACGTGAGAACAGGCATCGCGAGCGACGTCGCGGACCTCGGACCTCGCGTGAAGGCGGTGTGGCCCAGCGCGCACAGCGTCTGGACGCGATCCGAGGGGTCGCCGTCGGCCGACGGCCGCTACTGGGCCTTCCAGGTCGACGGCCCGGATTGGAAGGGGCTCGGCCTGTTCACCTACGATCTGGTCGAAGACCGGATCATTGCGACCTACGATCTGGCGCGCCACGGCAAGGACCGCCCGGACCACATCAGCATGAGCCCGAGCGGCAATCACGTGGTGGTCTCGTGGCTCGACGGCCCCACCGCGTTCACGAGGGACTTCCGCGCCCCTCGCCTCTTGCAGTCCAAGAGCGAACACTCCGACATCGCCCTCACCGCCGAGGGCGACGACGCCTACGTGGCGATCGACTACCAGGCCGGCAAAGGGCCTCTGTTCATGGTCAACCTGCGCACCGGACAGCGGACAGACCTGTTCGACACCTACATCGACGGCACAGCGACGGCGCTGCACGTCTCCGGCAAGGCCTACCGGCGCCCCGGCTGGGTGCTCGTGTCCACCTACGCCGATGGCGGCCGCGGCGGTCGGCAGTGGCTGCACCGCAAGCTGCTGGCCGTCGAACTCAAAGCCTCCCCGCGCATCGTCAACCTCGGCTTTCATCAGAGCCGGTACGCCAAGTACTGGACGGAGCCGCACGCCTCGGTGAACCGCGACTTCTCCCGCGTCGTGTTCAACTCCAACTGGGGGGTGGCGAGCGAGACGGACGTGGACACTTACATGCTGGTGGTGCCGCCGCAGGCGCTCTCCCCGCGGCCCTGAGGGCGCACGGTGCGCCTGTTCTTCACCTCCGCCTCGGAGATCCCCTTGCCGGGGGCGGTGTATCTCGTCCTGATCCTCGTGATCCTGGCCATCGGATCCCGCCTGGCCGATGGAAGCCGCTTGTACCGGTGGCGCCATCTGCTGCTCGCGCTTGCCGCATGGAGCTGGATTCTCAGCACCCCCGCGCTGGGCAACCTGGTCGTGCGCCAGCTCGAGAACGCCGTCCCGCGCTCCGCGCACCGCCCGCAGGCCGACCCGCGCAGCGTGATCGTGGTGCTGGCGAGCGGGGAGATCGCCGGTACGGCAGCCGCCCCGCACACCCGCCTGGACGCCGACGGATGGGAGCGGGTGCATGCCGCGGTGTCGCTGTGGCGACGCACCGGCGGGCGGCTGTTGATGGCCGGAGGGCCGAAGGGCATCCCGCCCGCGGAGTCGTTCGCCGCACGCATGGCAGCCGTGGCGGTCTCGATGGGAGTACCGGAGCAGGCCATCGTGCTGAGCCCCGACACCTCGCGCACGCACGAAGACCTCCTCTGGGCAAGAAAGCGCCTCGGCGATCACGAGGGCCCGATCTGGCTGGTGACGAGTGCGCTGCACATGCCCCGCTCGCTCGCGGTCGCCCGAAGCTTGGATTGGGACGTGCGCCCCTGGCCGTGCGGCTTCCGGCAGATCGAGCGGCCGACATGGCGTGCCTGGCTGCCGAACAACGGTGGGCCCCAGCTCCTTGCCCAAGCGCTGCATGAAGTGCTCGGTCTTGCCTATTACCGCTGGCAAGGCTGGGCGGACTGAGCCCGACAAGAAAGAAAGAAAGGGGGCGACGAGCGCCCCCTTGCGGTCACATCGAAAGACGCATCACTTGATCGCGCCGGCCGGCAGCTCGACCATGTAGGTATCGATGTTCTCGGATGCCACGTCCCAGTTCGAGTTGAACAGGATCTTGGTGAAGTCGCGGTTCACGCTCGCGTGCGGCTCCGTCCAGTAGCCCGCCGGCGCCGAGTGGTGGTGCGCCAGGTGGTAGATCACCGGGTCGGCCCTCAGCTGCACAGCCATCACCTTGCGGTGCAGCCACTGCAGCGAACCGCCACCGTCCGCGTACGTCGAGATCACCACCCAGCCGCGCTTGTTGTACGCCTTGCCCGACACGTGCAGCGCCGTCGCCGTGCCGCTCAGGTACGTCGGGAACAGCACCGTCCTCACCCCCGTGCGCAGGTTCACCATGAACACGTCGCCCGCGTTGGACTGGTAGTCGATCGCCACATACACGTCGTCGCCGTTCTCGTCCAGCGCAATGTCCGAGTGCTCCGACTTGTGGTGCACCTTCTTCTGCTGGCTGAAGTCGCGGCTGTACGCCACCGTCCCGCTCGCACCGTCCGACGACACCACGCAGTAGTTGCCGCTCGGGCTCATGCTCACATGGTCCGGCCTCTCGCCGTTCGTGCTCTTCATCCCCAGAATCGTGTTGGTGTCACGGTCCCACGTGAACACGCCCACGCCGTTCCAGTTCGCGTCGTCCACCATGAAGCACCAGTACCGCCCGTCCGCCGAGGGCGAGCCCTCCGACTTCGTCCACGCCGCCGCCGCACCGGGCCACCGGGCCTTCAGCCGCGCACCGAAGTCGCCCACCACCCTCGTCTGGTCGGTCGCCACGTTCAGCTCGTACAGCTTCATCCCGACGCCGTTGCTCGGCAGGTAGTACAGCAGGTTCGGGTCGCTCGGATGCCATTGCGGCTCCGCATCGCCTCCCGGGCCCACCAGCTTCTTCACGTACGCCATCGTGCGCGCGTCATACACATGCCAGAACCCGTCCAGCGCATACACCAGCAGCTTCGAGCTGTCCGCATTGAACGCCTGCCGCCGTGAGTAGTCGTTGCGCGCAAAACCCGACGGCGGCTCCACCGCATGGTCCGTCACCCTCGTCACGCACGTCTTGTACGTCGGCTCCGCAAACGCCTTGCCCTTCACAGGCTTGGCAAGCGACGGGATCGTGGAGACCACCTTCCCGCTCACCAGCGTCGCGCCGGAAGAGTAGACCTGCGTGCACGCACTGCTGCTCGTCGGAGCGCTGGTCACCGTCGCCGCGAACCCCGCTTCGACGGACTGGGCGCCGTTCATGGGAACGGTGCACGTCGAGCTCGTTCCGCTGCATGCGCCCTTCCACCCGGTGAAGGTGTACCCCTGAGGAGCCACAGCGCTCAGCGTGACCGAGCTGCCCGCGCCGAAGTAGGACTTGCATGCCGTGGCCGAGCCGCCGCAGTCGATCCCGGCCGGCGTGCTCTTGACAGAGCCCGTGCCAGCGACGCTCACGCTCAACGCATACGTGGTCGGCGACTGCGTGAAGGCGGCCCCCACGCTGCGGGCCCCGGACATCGACACCGTGCAGGTCGAAGCCGTCCCGGAGCAGGCGCCGGACCAGCCGGAGAACGAGTACCCCGCCGGTGCGGTGGCGGTCAACGTCACCGCGGTACCCGACTTGAACGAAGTCGAGCAGGACGTGCCGGCGGCGCCACACAAGATGCCCGCCGGCTGGCTGGCGACCGTGCCCTTGCCCGTCACCGACGTGCTCAACGTGTAGGTCGTGGGCGCCACGGTCGCGGGCTGCGAGAAGACCGCGCGCACGTCGCGTGCAAAGGCGTTCGACACCTTGCAGTACAGCCCCGTGCCGCTGCAGCTGCCCGACCAGCCGAGGAAGGTGGCCCCCGGCGCGGGCGCCGCACTCAGCTTGACGTAGGTGAAGCTCGAGAAAGTGGCCTTGCACACGTTCTTCGAGCCCACTCCGCAGTCGATGCCGCCCGGTGTTCCCAACACACGGCCCGCGCCACTCACCGAGACGGTGATCGGCTGCGCGAGGAAGTAGCTCGACGAGAGAATCCGCTGAGCCACCGCGATGTCTTCGTCAGACGAACCTCCATCGAAGTTCGGATCATCCGTCGAGACCGCCACCGTGGAAGAAGGGGTCGTCTCGAGACCACCAGTTCCACCGCCACCGCTGCCGCCACCACAGGCGGACAGCGCCGCTGCTACCAAAGGCAGGAGGAATCCTGCCCACCATGCTTTGCTTTCCATCATTGCTCCCAACGACGTCCGACAATGTCCCGCGCTTGCTTCTTGGCTGCGGGTCCTTGCCCCCACTGGATTTCTTCGTCTCATCGCAACTGGAACCCTCGATGCCCGAGCGCTTGCATGCGGCCGATCTGGTCTCGGCCGGGGTTCCGACGCAAACACTCCCCCCTGCACGGGCCTCGGGCCTGCGCACGGTGAATTGGCGATAGAAAAAGCCTGCCCCGAGGGCGTGCCCGCGAGGGGCGCGCCGCCGATCGATCAGTCAACAGAGGGCAGGTGGGGCTGCCTCACTCAGCCCCTGGCCTCATCGTCGTCCCGACGCGAGTCCAATCAAGAGTCGATGTCTCAGTTCCATGATCCAGGCAGCTCGATCATGTAGGTATCGATGTTCTCGGATGCCACGTCCCAGTTCGAGTTGAACAGGATCTTGGTGAAGTCGCGGTTCACGCTCGCGTGCGGCTCCGTCCAGTAGCCCGCCGGCGCCGAGTGGTGGTGCGCCAGGTGGTAGATCACCGGGTCCGCCCTCAGCTGCACAGCCATCACCTTTCGGTGCAGCCACTGCAGCGAACCGCCACCGTCCGCGTACGTCGAGATCACCACCCAGCCGCGCTTGTTGTACGCCTTGCCCGACACGTGCAGCGCCGTCGCCGTGCCGCTCAGGTACGTCGGGAACAGCACCGTCCTCACCCCCGTGCGCAGGTTCACCATGAACACGTCGCCCGCGTTGGACTGGTAGTCGATCGCCACATACACGTCGTCGCCGTTCTCGTCCAGCGCAATGTCCGAGTGCTCCGACTTGTGGTGCACCTTCTTCTGCTGGCTGAAGTCGCGGCTGTACGCCACCGTCCCGCTCGCACCGTCCGACGACACCACGCAGTAGTTGCCGCTCGGGCTCATGCTCACATGGTCCGGCCTCTCGCCGTTCGTGCTCTTCATCCCCAGAATCGTGTTGGTGTCACGGTCCCACGTGAACACGCCCACGCCGTTCCAGTTCGCGTCGTCCACCATGAAGCACCAGTACCGCCCGTCCGCCGAGGGCGAGCCCTCCGACTTCGTCCACGCCGCCGCCGCACCGGGCCACCGGGCCTTCAGCCGCGCACCGAAGTCGCCCACCACCCTCGTCTGGTCGGTCGCCACGTTCAGCTCGTACAGCTTCATCCCGACGCCGTTGCTCGGCAGGTAGTACAGCAGGTTCGGGTCGCTCGGATGCCATTGCGGCTCCGCATCGCCTCCCGGGCCCACCAGCTTCTTCACATACGCCATCGTGCGCGCGTCATACACATGCCAGAACCCGTCCAGCGCATACACCAGCAGCTTCGAGCTGTCCGCATTGAACGCCTGGCGCCGTGAGTAGTCGTTGCGCGCAAAACCCGACGGCGGCTCCACCGCATGGTCCGTCACCCTCGTCACGCACGTCTTGTACGTCGGCTCCGCAAACGCCTTGCCCTTCACAGGCTTGGCAAGCGACGGGATGGCCGCCGTCAACCATTGACCGCTCACGAGTGCGCCACCGGCCGAGTAGAAATCCCTGCAGCCGCTGGATGGGCTGGCGCTCACACCCGTCCCCGGGACGCCGCCCCTGTCGGTCTCACCCCCACCACCCGTGGCAGAGCCCCCGCCCCCGCCGCAACCCGCCAACGCGAAGGACAGAAACCCGGCAACGCCGAGCCGAACCACAGAAATCATTGGAAGCCCACCCTCGTTGCCGACGGCCTCCGAGGCCGTCCTGATCGGCATGGAGAGGTGATGGCCAGCTCCGCTCGCCTCCCTCTTCCATACCCCGACGGCCGAATGGTGCCGTCAGATGAGCGGAGAAAGTAACCGGGTGCAACAAATGCCGCCGGCCCGTGGCGCAGACCGAGGGCGCCGGAGGCCTCTTGTCCCCCCTTGAATGAGGGGGCTCGCGCGGGAACTTCGCCCTTTGTCTGCCTTCCGCCCTTGTTACAAATCCGGTGCAGGACGCGTGCGGGTGCGTGCGCTACTTGGCAGTTGCCAGGCCGGGGCCGGCACCCCGAGCTCCCCCGCTTTCACCGCCTCGGCGGCAGCAACGCGTTTGCCCTGCGCCGAGAGCGTGTAGTAGCGTGCCACCAGGCCGGCCAGGGCCCAGAAGTTCCCCATCACGTCGCCGTCGAGGAACCGGCTGCCGTAGATGTTCCCCATGACGACGGCGAGCACGGACAGCCCGAAGCCGATGCCCAGCATCCGGGACTCGGGACGCGTGTCGAGCCGCTCCACGCGTCGCGCCAGGAGCAGCAAGCCCCCGAGCAACACCAGTGTGGCCACCGGCCCGAGCAGTCCCGCCTCCGCAGTGATGAGCACGTAGAAGTTGTGGGCGTCCATGTTCGCGTAGACCGGGGCATACGCCCCGATCTCGCGCTTGAAATGATTCAAGCCCACCCCCCAGGGGCGGTCCGCGATCATGGCAGCCGCACCTTCCCAGATCTCGAACCGGCTTTCGGTGCTCTGGTCGTACGTCGGTTCGCGCCCGCTCTCCGATCGGGCAGGCGCAGTGGTCGCATGTTCCACTTGCGTGGTCATCATGATGCGCTCGACCACGGTCTCCGGCGCCCACGACTCGAAGCTCATCAAGGCGGCGACGATCAGTGCACTCAACACCACGCTGCGCCGAAGGGTCACGAGCAACACAAGCGCTGCCAGGATGAAATAGGCTTGGCGGGAGTAGGTGAAGAAGACGACGAAGGCAATGAGCGCGGTGCTCCCGAGGCCCACGAGCCGGTGCAGGATCTTTCCTCGGTAGAACAAGCCGACCGCGGCAAACAAAGGAATGAAGATTGCAAAGAAGATCGCTGCTCTGTTCGCATTCGTGTAGTGCCACCCGAAGGGTGCCGAGACGCGGCGAGTCTCGTTGTAGGTCGCGATGCCGTAGTCCAGTGCCTGCCGCAAGCCCTGCACCGCGGCCACAAATGTCACGAGCAGAATCACGCCAAACAGAAAGCGAATCGTGCGTTCATCCTGTGACGCGTGATAGAACAAAAAAAACAGCAGCATGTAGAAGATGCTGTTCTTGAGCGCGGTGAGATCGTTGACCCACTCCGAGGGGTCGTGCATCAACCCCGCAGCGAAGCCCCAGACGAGCACGGCGAAGAAAAAGAAGAACGCCCGCCTCATCGGCGCAGGATCGGGCGCGCGGACGCGCAACGCCACCATGAGGGCCACCGCCAGGAGGAACAGCATGTTCAACACGTTCAAGCCTTTGACCGTGAACTCCAACTTGAACATCTGCTGGTTGGGCAGGTAGATCAGCAAGGCGGCCAGCACGAGTCGCAGGATCGTCATTCGTTGCTCCTCACGCAATGGAGTGCAAGGTGCCGTCGCCCCTGACCATCGTCGCGCTCAGTGCGCGCTTGAAGTCCGGCAGCTCTGCGTCGGGCATGCCGATGCGGCACAGCTCGTAGGCGTCGCACGGAAGGTGGTTCACGGCGCTGATCGTCGCCAGCGCATAGGAGAAGCCGGCCTCATGCGCCGCCTCCTTGACCGCCTGGTTCATCCGCCCCCCGGGGTAGGCGAAGCCTTCGACCGGCGAGCCGCACAAGGCCTCCAGCTCGCGCCGGGAGTCGAGCATTTCGTCGCGCAGTTGATCGCGGTCCGTCAGACACAGGTTGGGATGCTTCACCGTGTGCGCTCCGATCTCCACGCCGCGACGATGCAACTCGCGCACGTCGGCCGGTCGCAGGCGGTGAGCCAACGGCATCAGGCGCACCCGCGGCGCGAGCGCGCGCTCCAGGCGGAGCACCGCGCTCTCGATCTCCGCCATGGGCAACGACCACAGCGCCTCGAGCACCTGCTCCACCGAGCGGCGCCGGTACCACGGGGCCAGCGAAAGCCGGCGCCGAAGCCGGGGCAAGCCGATGGCCTGCGCGTCGATCCAGGATCGCGACGTGCAGGCGAAAGCATGGATCACCCGGTCCCACCACAAAGGCTCACCCGTCGCGAGGCCTCCGGTGGGCACGAAAAGAGTCCAGGGCACCTGGTGCGACTCGAGCACGGGCAGTGCCACTTCCAGGTTGTCGAGGTACCCGTCGTCGAAGGTGACGGAAACGGCCCGAGAGGGAAGCGGCCGCCCCTGTGTCAACCGCCGCACCGCCTCCCCCACGCCGATGAGGTTGAACCTGGACTTCAGATAGCGGATCTGCGCCTCGAAGCGGTCGCGCCGCACGCACATCCCGAGACGGAACGGGTCCGCCCGGTCGTCGAGCACGACGCGGTGGTACATGAGGATGGTCCAGCGGTCCTCCCGGACCGAGACCTCCTCGATTCGCCTGTCGTACACGCCGGTGGCATCGAGCAGCGGCGAGACGATCGCCTTAAGCACCGACTTGGCATGCGGCCACAGCATCAGCCTTCCTCCAGCCGGCCCCATCCACCCCCGGGCCCACCCGAACCGCCGCCTGGGCGGCCATGTCCGCATCCAGGAACTTCCTCGCCCACAGCTCGTAGGTGAGCAGGAGCCACAGGGCCTCCGCGTGGTCGCGGGTGCCGCGGAAGTGCTCCTTCAGCATGCCCTGCACGCCGGCCACGTCGAACATCCCGCGCTCGCGAAAGCGCCGATCGGAGAACGTGTCCTCCACGAGGGGCCGCAACTCGCCACGCAGCCACTGGGCGAGCGGGATCGCGAACCCTTGCTTGCGCTTGTTCATGACGGTGGCAGGCAGCAGGTCCGCAGCCACCTGCTTGAGCAGGTACTTGCCCGTCTTGCCACGCAGCCGGTACTTCATCGGAAGCCTCGCTGCGAACTCGAGCAGCTCATGGTCCAGCAACGGCGCCCGTGCCTCCAGAGAGTTGGCCATCGTCATCCTGTCCACTTTCACGAGAATGTCGTCGGCCAGATACGATCCGAGGTCGCCCGCCACGATCCGGTCCAGAGGATCGCCGATGTCCGGCCTCTCGAACAGGGCTCGCACTCCGCCATAGAGGTCCCCGCCGGCCACACCGGGCGCGAGGAACCGGCTCAGGTCGTCCTGCGAGTTCAGCCCCACTCCTGAGAGATAGCGATCTGGAAACGGCTGCATCATCCGGCGCGCGATCCGCTCCCACCGGTACCCTCTGGCGCCACCCACCAGCCCCCCGCCCGCCTTGAGCAAGGCCGGGCCCAGCCCTGCCGTGCAGCGCTGCAACTGCATCAGCTGGCGGTACTTCCGGTAGCGTTCGTAGCCGACGAACAGTTCGTCTCCTCCGTCGCCGGAGAGAACCATCTTGACGTGGCGAGACGCCAGCCGCGACACCAGGTACGTCGGGATGGCGGAGGAATCCCCGAAGGGCTCGTCGAAGTACCACACCAGATCGTGCAGCAGCTTCACCGCGTCGGCCTCCACGACCAGCTCATGGTGCTCGGAGCCCAGATGGCGAGCCACCGCCCGTGCGTCGTCGATCTCGCTGAAACGCGCCTCCTTGAATCCGATGGTGAAGGTCTTGAGGGGGCTGTCGAGATTGCGGGCCATCAGGGCTGCGACGACACTCGAATCGATCCCTCCGCTCAGGAAGGCGCCGAAAGGCACGTCGCTCACCAGGCGTACGCGCACCGCTTCCTCGAGCCGCTGGCGCAGCTCGGACTTCAGATCCTCTTCCGGCAGATCGAGCTTCGGCTCGAACGAGAGATTCCAGTAGCGCTTCAACGTCAGCTTGCCATGCTGGGCCACGAGGCAGTGAGCCGGCGGAAGCTTGTAGACACCTTGGTAGATCGAGGAAGGCGACGGCACATAGCCCAGCACGAAGTAGTCATGCGCGGCTCGCGCGTCCACTCGGGGAACGAAGCCAGGGACGGCGAGCAACGACTTCAGCTCGGACGCGAAACCCAGGAGCCCGTCGCCCAGGCGGGTGTAGTACAGGGGCTTCTTGCCGAGTCGGTCGCGCCCCAGCACCAGTTTGTCGGCCTTCAGGTCGACGATGGCGATGCCGAACATGCCTCGAAAATGCCTGAAGCAGTCCTCTGCGTACTCCTCGTAGGCGTGGACGATGCATTCCGAGTCGCTCTGGGTGTAGAAGGTGTGACCACGGCGCTCGAGGTCGCGCCGGAGCTCCTTGAAGTTGTAGATCTCTCCGTTGAAGACCACCCAGACGCTTCGATCCTCGTTGTGGATCGGCTGGTGTCCCGTGGACAGATCGATGATGCTCAAGCGCCTCATGCCGATCTGCACCCCGTCCCGGATGAACGTCCCCTGGTCGTCCGGGCCGCGGTGGACGATCATCCGGCACATGTCGTCGACGACGGAAGGGTCGATCCCCCCTCTTCCATCCAGCGAATACACCCCTGCAATGCCGCACATCGCGTCAACCTCGTCTATTGCCCCGTTTGCCTATCGCGAGAGCGCAGGGGCCGTCTCACAAGAACGGCACGACGCCGTACAACGACGCGAGCTGGCCGACGACCGAGCCGATCGACGCTCGCGCGTTCACCAAATGTCTCGCGTTCCTGCCCATCTCCGCGAGTTCATGGACAGGCGCCTGCGCCACCTCCGTCAGCCGAGCGACGAGCCCCTCGACGTCGCCTGCTTCGAAGAGCCACCCCGTGCGCCCGGGCACCACGAAGTCCTCGGTGCCGCTGACCCGAGAGCCCAGCACGGGAAGCCCGGCCGCCATGTACTCGAGCAGTGTGTTGGACAGGCCTTCGTTCAAGGACGTCAGAACGCCGAAATCGGCGATGGCGAGGTACGTCTCCACCGAGTCGGTCGGGCCGACGAAATGCACCAGCTCCTCAATACCGAGGCGCGCCGCTCGCTGCTCGAGCGCCTTGCGCAATGCCCCGTTGCCCACGATCACGAGAGCGCCGTCGCGCGTGTGGCCGAAGACCCGGGCCCAGCCATCGAGAAGCAGCTCCAGGCCCTTCTCCGATACCAGCCTTCCGGCATAGACGGCCACGACACGGCGCGAGCCGCACAGCCGCTCGCGCAGCGCCCGATCTTTCGAGATGCCCTGGAAGCGCGCCGTGTCGACCGCATTCGGGATCAACCGGACCTTCTGCGCCTCGAAGCCTCGGTCCACCAGCAAGCAGCCGATCCTGGAACTCGTGGCCTGGTAGTACGTCGCCCACCGCAGTGCCACCTTTCTCAACCGAGCGACCGGGCCGGGACGGGGGTCGAGGACGCCTCCCAACATCTCCGTCATGCCGGTGAGCTTGACGATCACGGGCTTGCCCAAAAGGCGCCCCATGACGCAGCTGACTGCCGCCATGTTGCTCGCGATGTGCGCGTGGATCACCGCGTACTCACGCCGTTGCCTGTAAAGCAGCCACCCCAGTTTGCACAGCATGGACAGCGCACCGACGACCGGCAGGCGCGGATACGCGATCCTTCGCACTCTCAGTCCGTCGACGAGATCGTGCTCGACCTGCGGACCGTGCGCCACCATCGGGACGATCACCGACACCTCGAGACTGCGTTGGCGCATGTGCGAGCCCAGCGTGCGCACCTGCGTTTCCGCTCCTCCTCCCCCTTGGGTGGGGAACACGCTGTCGAGCACCATCACCACGGCCATCTTGTACTCACTCATCGCCCTCATCCACGTACTTTCGATGCCAAAGCTCCAGCATCAAGAGCATGTAGATCTCGGCCGCGTGGTCCCAGGCACCCCGTTCGTGCCGCCTCATCAGTGCCTCCACGTGCGCCGTCTGGAAGTAGCCGCGCTGGCGACATTGCGATGAGAACAGAACGTCTTGCGCCATCTCCCGGAAGGGCCCATTGCGCCGCAGCCACACGCTCACCGGCAGGCCGAATCCCTGCTTCTTCTTCTTGCGAATCTCGGGCGGCAGGATGTCCTGGGTCGCCTTCTTGAAGAGGAAGCGCTTTTCCAGCCCCTGCACCTTGTCCGTGCTGGGCAGCCGACCGGTGTAGTCGACGAGCTCCCGATCGAGGTAGGGGAACATCACGCTCACGCCCGCCGTGCGTGACGCGCGCACCACCTTGACCACGTCGTTGTCGGCGATGGTCATCTTCAGATCGAGGTACATGAGGCGATGGAGCTCGCTTCCCGCCCGCGCCTCGTGAAAGATCCGTCGTTGCAGATCGAGAGAGTCGTCCCGTGCCACGCATTGGCGAAACTCCTCGCTCAGCAGCTCGTCGAACTGGTCCGAGGCGAAGGAGTCGTCGCTGTAGAAGCGGTCGGGATTCGCGAGCGATCCACGCTCGACGAAGTTCTTGATGCGATTGGCCCAGCGCGTGTCCACCGGCGCCAGCAGCCCCGCAGCCGCTCTCCCCGCTCTGCGGACGATCCACGGTGAACGGTAGAAGGCGCCGAAGATGCGGTCCTTGCGGTAGCGTTCGTTGCCTCCGTAGATCTCGTCTCCACCGTCCCCGGCCACGAGGACGGACACACCATGTTGTGCGGCGAGGTCGGCGCAGTAGTAGGTCGGTATGGCCGAGGAGTTGCCGAAGGGCTCGTCGAAGGCATCGACGAGCCTCGGAATGGCCGCCACCGCCTCCGCCTCTCCGACCCTGCGCTCGTGGGCCTCCAGGCCGAATCGCTCACTGGCGAGCCGGGAGTAGGAGAGCTCGTCATATCCGGCCTCCTCGAAGCCGATCGAGAAGCTGCTGACCTTGCCGGGTGCCACGGCACGGGCCAGGATGCTCGCGATGCTGGAGCTGTCGGTTCCCCCGCTCAGGAAGGTGCCCCAACGCGTGCCCCCGTTGGGCCGGTAGCCGGTCACCGTGTCCACGATGCGGCGGCGCAACTCCGCAGCCCGCTGTTCCACGGAGCCCGAGATGTCCTCCGGGTACTCGGCATCCCAGTACCGGGTGACCTCCACCGCAGCCGCGGTGGCCTGGAGCAGGCTGCCCGCAGGGAGCTTCGCGATGCCTTCGAGGGCCGAGTAGGGTGCGGGGACGTAAGAGAAGTTCAGATAGTGGTAGAGGGCCGGCAAGCATGGCTTCCTGGGCACCTCCCCGGTGGCGAGCAGCAGGCGGGCGTCGCTGGCCACCAACATGGCGCTCCCCGAGCGGGCGTAATAGAGGGGGTAGGTCCTGAATGCATCGGTGCAGGCGGCCACGTGCCCCGCGCTCGCGTCCCACCAGACGAGGGCGTACCGTCCCTTCAGGGTGCGCGTGTCCACCACCCGTTGCGTCGCCCAACGCCTCAGTGCCGCCCGAACGACCGCCTGATGTCCGGCCGGATCGATGCCCACGCCCATCCCGCCCAGGCCGCCCAAGGATTCGAACGCGACTGCGCCGCGCGACCAGACCTGCACACCCGGTGCCGGCGCGGTGTACGCGATCTCGTCCTCGGCGCCTCTCCATCCCGGCCACGCCGAGGGCTTCATCAACCTCTGCGCGGGCAGTGGCGATCCCCCTGCGTCGACACGAACCAAGAATTCACCGAGAGAACCAGACATCACTTCAACCTGCAGCGGGTGTGACACGAACCGACGCCCCCGGCGCCCGGCGGCTGACAGCCGCGTAGTGGCGTTCCAAGGACTGGACCATCGCGGGAACCGAGTAGCGCGCCTCGGCGACGGCCCGCGCAGCCGTTCCGAGCGACCTTCGCAGGTCCGCATCCGTGGCCAACCGGCTCATCGCCTCGACCAGTTGGACCTCGCTGCCCACCTCGAAGAGAAGTCCGGTCCTGCCCTGCTCCACCAGTTCCACATTGCCTCCAGTGCGAGAAGCGATGACGGGGCGCCCGCCAATCATCGCTTCGAGAATGACGTTGGAAAGCCCCTCTCTGAGGGATGGCAGCACCAGGAAATCCGAAGCGGCGATGAGATTCGCCACGTCGTGCCGCTCGCCGATCAGGGCCACCTGCGCCTCCAAGTCCAGCGCCCGCACCAGCGACTCCAGCTCCGCCCTCAGCGGCCCGTCGCCGGCGACGCACAACCGCGCGCCGATCCCGCGAGCCCGGAGCGTGTGAAAGGCGCGAACCAGCGTCGGAACGTCCTTGTGCACGACCAGACGCCCCACGAACAGAATCAAAGGCTCGCCTGCCGGAGAAAGCAACCGACGCAGCTCTCGCGCGGCGTCCTCACAGGGCGGCTCGCATTGCACCCCGTTGTAGACCACGTCCATGGCGCACTCGGGCCGCCCCATGCGCTCACACGCGTACGCCGCGCCAGCCCTGGAGTTCGCCACCACGCACGAGGATTGCATGGACACCCACCGCTTGATCCTCCATTGCGCGGCGCTGTACCACTCGTAGGTACCACGGATCGACGACACCAACGCAGGACGCATCGACGGCCGCACCAGACGCCGGGCCACCGCACCCCAGAGTTCGCCCGAGAACGAGAAGCAATGGACGACGTCGTAGCGCGAGCGCACCAGATGGTTCCTCAATCGAGCGACGAAAGCGGGGTCGAACCGCCCCTTCTTCTCGATCCGCACGACCGGCACCCCTGCGGCTTTCAGCTCGTCGACGAAGAACGACTCGTTCCTGAAATAGACGACGGTCGGCTCGAAACGGCTCCGGTCCAAGGTCCTGGCGACGTGCACGATCTGCCGCTGCGTGCCGCCGACTTCCATCTCGTCGGTGAGCAGCAGCACCTTGATCCTGGAGGGCGCGGCCGAGCGGGAATCAGGCAAAGGCTTCATAGAGCTTCCGGGCTTCCTTGGCCACGTCGAAGTCGCGCTCGACCTTCGCGCGCGCGTTGCGCGCCAGGGCAGAGGCAAGGCGAGGCTGGGTCAGCAGCTTCTCCATCGCATCGGCCAGAGCCTCGGCGTCCCGCGGCTCCACCAGCAAGCCTTCGATGCCGGGCTCGATCAACTCGGGGATTCCCGAGACGAAGGTGGACACCACGGGTGCACCGCAGGCCATCGCCTCCATCAAGGCAACCGGAATCCCATCCCGATCGCCCTCGGAGGTCACGACCGAGGGCAGCACGAAGACGCTCGCTTCGTACAGATGCCGGCGCACCTGCTCCTGCGCCATGGCCCCCGGCAGCAGCACCTTGTCTTCCAGCCCCGCCTGCGCGATCTGCTGCTCCAGCTGCCGGCGCAAGCGCCCTTCTCCGATCAGCACACACTGGAACGCCAGGCCCCGCCGGTCGAGGATCTTGCAGGCCTCGATGAGGTACGGAAACCCCTTGATCTCGTCCAGGCGCCCGACCGAGACGACCAGGCCTGCCCGCCGACCGCCTTCCCGGTAGGGGATCTCCTCGGCCGGCACCCCGCAATGCACGACGCGAAACCGCTGGAAGACATCCATGCCGAGCCGTCTGGAGAGATAGGCGCAGTTGAAGCGCGAGATGGTCACCCCGCATCGCGCACTCCGGATCTTGTCGGCCAGCAGATGGTGCTCCAGGAAGATGTCGTGTGCGTGCGCGGTGAAGCTGTAAGGAATGCCCAGCCGCTGGTGAGCGATGAACGCGGCGGTCGATGGATACGTCGCCCAATGGGCGTGCAGATGGGCAGGCGCCGCTTCCCGGATGCGGGGCATCAACGCGAGCACGCGCCACCACACCACGATGGTCTTGACCATCGCTCGGGGGTGGCGGCTCAATCCCGAGACGATCCTGCCGAGCTCACGCAGCGATTGCAGCGGATGCCGCGCGATCTCTCTCGCACCGTCGCACAGGCCCCTCCACCCCGCCGCCGGGTAGGTCACACGGTCGTCCAGTGCCCGGGCGTCGTCTTGCACCAGCCTTTCCTGCGGATGCTTCAGCGAGACGATGCGAACGTCCACGCCCATGCGGATCAGCTCATGCATCTCACGCACGATGAACGTCTCGGACCAGCACGGAAAGAGCGAAACGAAGTAGAGCACCTTCATGCCGAGCCTCCGCATTGCCGCCGGTCGGACCGCTCGTCGACCGGCCCCGTCGAGGCGCCGGCCGCGGCAGCCTCGCCCCCCGCCGCAGCCGTGCGAGTGACCTGCCAGAGATGCCCGTGCCGATTGGCGAAGAACTCCCGCGCACCGAGCATCACGCACCAGTTCATGAACAAGAACGCGCGCGCGAGCTTCACGATCCGCCATTGCGAGGCGAGCCCCGACCGGGGCCCCAGGGTGCCTGCGGCGTACGCACCCAGGTGCGCGAGCAGCAGCCCGGCGTAGAAGGTGGAATCCATCGCCAGCGCGATGTTGGCCGCCAGCAGGCCCGCCAGCACCGGAGGAACGAAAAGCCGCGCCGCCTTGTGCGAGACGAACTGGAGCCACAGGGGATTCCTCCATGGCAGGAGCAGGCCCGGATTCATCGCCATCAGCTGGAAGTTGCCCGCCAGGGTACGCACCTTCCTGCGGCGCTCCTGCTCGGGCTCCTTGGAGGGCAGGTCGTAAGCCCGGGCCGCCGGCTCGAACACGACGCGGGCTCCCTGTGCGGCGATCGCCATCGGGATCGCAACGTCGTCGAGGATGGTCTGCGGTGGGATCGGCCGATACAGCTCCCGCCGGATGGCATAGAGGGCTCCCGTCACCCCGACCGACGAATGGACGGCCGCCTCCTGCCGGCGCACGAACTTCTCGTATCGCCAGTACGCGCCGACGCTCTGCGAGAACGTGCTCGACTCCTCCTGGGTGAACATCAGTTCCCCGCTCACCGCGCCGACGGTTCGGTCTCCCAGGGTGCGCACCAGCGAGCGCACCGCCTGGGGGTTCAAGCGCTGGCGCGCGTCGGTGAACACGATGACCTCCTCGTCGCACCACATGACGGCATCGTTCAAACAGGCTGCCTTGCCACGACGCTCGGGAAAGGCCAGCAAGACGACCTCGGGCTCCGCGGCTCCCTGCGGCGCCCGGTGGGCGCCGTGCCGTTCCTCGCCACCCCCCTGGACCACGGCGCGGCAGCCCCGAGCGCGCAACCATTCGTTCATGCCGTCGTCCGAGCCATCGGAGGCAATCACCACACGCAGGCGCGACGCCGGGTAGTCCTGGGCCATGCAGCTGCGCAGCTTCTCCTCGATCCTCGCCTTCTCGTTGTGCGCGACGACGACGATCGCGACCGACGGCTCCCAGTCCTGCGGCCGAACGGGCCGCCCGGCGCAGCGCGCCCAGCACCACATGAGCAGCGGATAGCCCACATAGACGTAGCCGATCAAGAGGACCGAGCCCCAGAAGAGCGCTTCCATCACATCCGCCCCCTGACGGCCAGGGCCGCACGGCGCAGCCTCTCATAACGACTGTTTCCCAGTGCGCGCTTCGCCGCGTTCAGCACCAGGTAGCGCAGCTCCATGGATCGCAGCTCCCATCCCTCCTGGGTGATCCAACGATCCACCTGCCGTTCGGTCGTCGAATGCAGAACGGCCAGGCGCGGGATCTCCACGCCCTGCTCCCGCCCGGGGCGCCAGAGGCCCACGCGCGAACTGCACACCGCCCGGTAGCCGAGCCGCACCGCCGTCTCCGGCAGGTCGCGGCTCATGCGGCCGCCCGGCGGCGCAAAGAGCGTCACGGGCAGTCCCAAGCGGTCCTCGATCTCCCATTTGGACTGCCGCAGCTCCTGTTCGACCTCGGACGGGGCGAGCTCATCCAGATACCGGTGGTGCTGCCCGTGCGACTGGATCGACATGCCCTCCGCAGCCATGTCGCGCAAGGCGCCCCAGCTCAGGTGCCGCCCGCGTCCGACCGTGCTCGGATTGACAAAGAAGTCGGCACTTCCGCCATACGACAGAAGATCCCCGGCGGCCCAGGCATTGCTTTCGTGCCCATCGTCGAACGTGACCCCGACCACCGGATCACGCACCTGCCCTTCCAAGATCCGCGAGACGCTGCTCGGGACCCTCCCGCGGGCGCGAATGGCCGCCAGATGGGCCGCGAACCTGCCTCGGGTCACACAGTAGTGCTCGTCGGCCTCTTCCACGGCGCCAGGCGGCTGGGACACGGCGTGGTACATCAGGACGGGGACCAAGGCGTGGTTCATGGCGGCTCCTTTCATGGCAGCTCCGCCCGGATGGCGCCCGCATGACCCCGGGTGAGTCTCGACCACCCCTGCGAGGCCCACTGGCGCGCCGCCTTGTCGGCCAGCAGCACCATCGCCGGGTAGAGAACCGCCCCCGCGGCGATGCGAGCTGCCAGCGTCAAGAGCTCGTGCTCGAACTCGATGTGCATGAGGGCCGCATACATCGCCAGGCCGATCGCGCCGAACTTGAGGAACGCAACGACGGGCAGCCTCACGGGCAGGCGCTCATGCCCCATACGGAGGGCAAGCAGCAACAAGGCGGCATAGGACGCAACCGTCGCCACACCCGCTCCGATCAACCCGAGCATGGGGATGAGCAGGAAGTTCAGCGCGATGTTCAAGACGGCACAGACAGCCACGAGCCCCATGCCGGCCTTGCTGCGCTTCTCGATATACAGGCCCGCACCCGCGACCATCACGAGTCCGTCGAATGCCATCCCGGCGATCACGTAGGGGATGACCTCGGCCCCCTCACGGTACTTGGGCGAAGCGAGCAGCCCGATCAGTTCACCGCCGGTCGCACTCAACCCTGCGATCACCAGCATGGCGACCATGATGTAGAGGTGCAGGAAGCGGTGAAGGAGTTCGAGGGTCGCCTCCCGCCCCTGTTCCTCCCAGATCCTCAAGTACATGGGAACCACCGCCGCGCTGAACGATGCAAGGAACACAGCCCGCACGTAGTCGCACAGGTTGTAGGCCGCCGCGTAGTGGCCCAGCGGCTCCGGGCCCAGGAGGTTCTGGATGACGTAGCGGTCTCCCATCGCGAGGATGACCGACGACAGCTCGTACCCGATCATGGGCAGCCCGAACACGAGCATGTTCCGGTAGAGCCGGGGGTCGAAGTCCTTGAGCGAGGGGCGTCCCCGTCGCCACATCCATGCCGCCAGCCACACCGTCGCGACGGTCTCCGCCAACACCGTCGCGCCATAGAACCCCCAGAGGTCCCCGGCGACCAGGAGCAACGCGCCGATGGTCAGGATCAGCACCGCGTAACGGCGCGCCACGCTGTAGATGGTGATGGCGCGGCTGCGCTCTTGAGCGCGCAGTTGGTTGATCAATGCGCTGTCGAACGCCCTGACCACGATGAGCCCCGCCGTCAGCAAGAACAGCGGCGCGACGCGCGGATCGTTCCACACACGCTCGGGCACCCATTGGCTGACCACGGCCCAGAACACTGCCACGACGAGCGCGCTGGCCACCATGCCGAAGGCCACCGTGGCCTCGTACTGACCGAGTCCTGCCGCGTGCTTGCCCGCGCGAACCTCGCTGTAGTAGCGCAGGGCCGAATGCTGGAGCCCCAGCTTTCCGATGCCGACCAGCAGCGCCAGCGCCGTGGCCACCAGATTCATCACGCCATACTCCTCGACGCTCAGCAATCGCGTGAGGATCGGAAACGAGATCACACTGGCCAGCGTCACGAGGACGCTGGCCGTCGTGTAGTTCGAGACGTGTACGAGCAGGCTCTTGAGCATGGCGTTGAACCGGGTGGGCCGGAGAACCGGCGCCCCTCAGCGAAGAGCCCCGACAGAAACAGCCCGCCCGGACATACGAGGCCTCCTCACGAAGCCAGCGAAGCGACCGGCGAATGCCACTCGCGCCCGCCCGGGTCTGCGGGCATCGCATGCAGCCAGTGCCGGATCAATCGCACACCGGGCCCGCCGTCCCAATAGGCATCGGCATGCTCCTCCCGCTGCTGACGGTTCCTCAGAATCACGTGCAGCGCACTCACGCACTCGTCCGCACTCCTGACCACAGCCCCTGCCTCGAAGGGCGTACCGGCCGCAGACGAGGTGCCGAGCAGATCGATCACCGGCGTCTCCATCGCCGCGATCTCGTCGTCGAGGAAGCATGGCCCCGCTCTCAGGACGCAGGTCGCCTCCCGCATGAGCGCAAGCAAGTCCGCATACTCGAGCTCGGGAAGGAAAAGGAGCCCCGCATTGCGCAGGCGCTTCTCCATACCCGTCGAACGCAAAGCCACCATCGTTTGCGGATCGACCGGCCAGACGATGGGGATCTCGGTCTTGACGACCGCGAGCACCTGGCCCAGCTGTGCCATCTGGTGCTCGAAGTCGCCTCCCCTGTGGTGCCGCCTCACCATGCACAAGGCGAAGCCGTCGGCGCTTCTGAGCACCGCATCCTCATGGCCGGAGCCCAGCAGCACCTCGGCCGCGGGGCGCGACCGCTGCAGGGCCGAGTGCACCACGTTCTCCATCAGAGCCCCCACGCACTGGACCCGCGCCGACGAGATGCCTTCCCGATAAAGCGTGTAGTGCGAGGTGAGGCTGCCCGTGTAGACCAGATCCGCCAGGCGGTCGAGCAGCACTGCGTTCAGGCGGTCGGCCTCCTCCTCTTGCGGATCCCGGACGCCCGCATCGGCGCGCAAGAGCGCCACGCCCTTCTTGTGCGCCGTGAGCGCGCAGGCAAGAACGGCATCGCTCGCCCCCAAGGCCAGCACCGCGCGGGGGCCCACCTCCTCGAGCAGCTCGCCGAAGCGCGCGATCAGCAGTGGAGCCGTGACGTCGAAGCTCTCGGCCGGCCGCACGCCGAGGCGGTACTCCGCGCAGGGTTGCGGAAGCGCCGCACTGCGCAGGCGCTCGTCGGACCAGTCCGCCTCGCATCCCGGATGAACGACCACCACCGCCGGGGCTCGGCCCTGCGCCTCCCAGGCCTCCGCCACCGCAAGAGCTTTGAGGTAATCCACGGCCCGATCCACGACGCACACGAGCCGGCTTTCCGCCGGCGGCAACGGCGCGCGCAGATGGCGAACGACCTCCTGAGCCCCGCTGGCGCCCGGCACCGGCCTCGCCGCCCCGCTGCCGGGCGCACGGATCGGGCCGCGGCTCACCGGCGGGGGATGCGCCGATTCACCGACCTCGCCTCGCAGTTCGTGTGCGGTCTCCTCCACCAGGCTGCCGCTGATGACGTCGTTGCCGCTGAGGAACGCCCCAAGCAGCAAGCGGTTGCACAGCAGGTTCACGCGTCGAGGAATGCCGGCGGTCCACTTGTGGATCTCCCGGAAGGCCTCGGGCTCGAAGGCGGGCACCCCCGTCCAACCCACCCGCCGCAGCCGATGCTCGATGTAGGACTTCGTCTCGGTCTCGTCCAACGGCCCCAGATGGCACGAAGCGATCACCCGTTGTCTGAATTGCTCCATCGACTTGGACTCGAGCAGCACCCTCAGCTCGGGCTGACCGATCAGGAAGCTTTGCAACAGGGCGTGCTTGCCGAGCTGGAAGTTCGACAGCATCCTCAGTTCCTCGATCGCTTCCAGGTTGAGGTTCTGCGCCTCGTCCACGATCAGCAAGGCCCGCTTGCCCTGGGCCGCCAGCGCCGTCAGGAACCCCTCGAGGGTCGCGATGAGGTGGGCCTTGGTCGTCCCGCTCGGTGGGACACCGAACGACGCGATGATGGATCTCAGCAAGTCACCCGATTCCAGCTGCGTGCTCACGACCTGGGCGGCCACCACCCGCTCGGGATCGAGCCCCTCGAGCAGCGTGCGCACGAGCGTCGTCTTGCCCGCGCCGATCTCCCCCGTGACGACGATGAACCCCTCGCCCTGGTAGACACCGTACTTCAGGTACGCGAGTGCATTGCTGTGCCCGCGACTGTCGAAATAGAACGCGGGATCCGGGTTGAGCTGGAAGGGGGGCCCGCTCAGGCCGAAGTGGGACTCGTACATGGATGCGCGCAGTGCTCAGAACCGGTGGACCAACGCCGCGAAGACGGCCGTCTCCTGCGCATCCCGCGAGCCGGTGGAGTCGAAGAGCTGGCGCCGGACCCCGATGGAGGCGGCCGTCTTCGGCGACAGAGCGCGAACCAGGCTGAGGCGTGCGGTCTTCTCGCGCGCAGCCTCGCCCTCGCGTACGCCCAATCCCTCGATACGTGTCGATCGCAACAGGAGATTCAGCGCCGTCAGCTCGGTCAGCCGCCGCGTCACTTCTACCGAGGCGCCCCGCTGCTTGTTGTCCGAGGCAAGCAACGGGTCGATGGAGGGCCCAGTGTCCGATCGCGTCAGCTGACGGTAACGACGTTCGTACAGCGAGACGGAAGCAATGGTTCGCCGCCCGAGGAACGCCGCGCCCAGGCTCGTTCCGGTCTGGACCTGGGGGTAGTCCGAGTAGACCGTGGTCGGCCCGGGCAGCACTTCGGGCAGGCCCAGCTCATCGATCAGCTCGCGCACGATCGGCTCTCGCGCGAGCGGGTCCGGGTACCTCGTGGTGAGGATGGCGTCGAGCAGTTCGGCCACGGAGGACGCGGCGCCCAGTGGCAGGAGGTCGGAGTTGGGCAGGCCCACCGGCTGCCGGAACGAACGCACCTGGAACACCAAGAAGGGCGTGCGGTGCGACGCGAGAGCGTTCCAGCCCGTGCCGAAGAACCGACGCTCCACGAGCGCCGAGAGGGCCGTACGTTCGGTCGGCTGCCACCGGCCCCGGATGCCGTAGAGCGGGTCGCTTTCCTCGTCATTCTGGAAACGCGCCCGCTCCCATCCGCCGACGAGCCCCAGGACCAACTGCGTGTCCAAGGCATAGTCCACCGTCGCGCGCGCCGTCTGCAAACGCAGACCGGCGGTGGAGTCGCCCGAGAACCGGGTTTCCTGTCGGACGTATTCGCCCGACCATCCGAAAGGAAGGGGGTCGCGTTCCAGCCTGACCGTCTGCTGCTCCTCGTACGCGTCGCGACGGGGATCGGTGGCCGCGAACTCCCCGTTGCGACGCGTCCAGAGGTGGTCGGACCTGGCCAGGAATGCCAGGTCCGCGCTCAGGCGTCGCTCGATATAAGGGCTCAGGCGCAAGCTGCGGGTGGTGAGCTTGTTGACCGACGTCGGTCCTTCCGACCGGGGCCCATAAGGGTCCGAGGCCCCCTGATCGACCCTCGCACGACCATCCAGATGCGCCCACCCCTCCACCACGTTGGCCTGCAGCGCGAAATCCGCCTGCGGCAAGACCTTGTTCGACTGCGTGGACCGCGTGTAGTGGAGCGCGGTGGCCGACACGTCGCCCTGGAAGTTCACACGTGCGCCGCGGTTGTAGAACCGCAGGCGCGGAGCCAACCCGACGATGACATCGGAGCGGCCATCCTCGACAGCGGCGTACGCCGAGTTGTCCGTGGCCGTGACGCTGAGAGCGACCTCCGGACGCATGCGCCAGTTGGCCTCGGCCGGCGGGGGCATTCGCAGGATGGGCGGCAGCTGCGGCGCCGATGCCGCACCCGCGGGGAGGGGTGCGGCCATAGGCACACCCCGCCCCCCGGCGGACGAAGCACCGGGGCCTCCGAGAGGCTGCCCGCCGTACGTCTGCGCCTGCGCGTGAGCGCTGCTGCCCAGCGCCGCCAGGATCATCAGGCTCAACCGCCGCATCGTGCGCCCCGGGGCAGGGTGCCGGCCACGGGAACGTGCCGGCGAGCGCCGGCTCTGCTCAGTAGTAACCATAGCGGTAGGCCGTCGACGTCTCGGGGCACTTGTTGAGGACCGACATCACCACGGGGCACGATTCCACCGCGGCGAAAGCTTGAATGACGCTCGCCTGCGGGGTGCGGCCGGCTTCGACCACCATCACGACCTGGCCCGCGCGAGAGGCCAGCACCCGCGACTCGGTCGTTGCAAGCAACGGCGGCGCATCGAACACGATGACGCGGTCCGCGTACCTCGTCGCCATGTCGTCCAGCAAGCGCTCCATGGCAGAACTGGCGAGCAACTCCGTCGCGTTGGCCGACGCCGAGCCGGACGGAAGCAGGGTCAGCTTGGGAATGTTGGTCCGCAGCAGCACGTCGGCCAGACTGAGCTCCGGATGCGTCAACACATCGAGCAGTCCTTGCGGTGCCTCCTCGATGCCCAGCCGCTGCACCACCGAAGGCCGGACGACGTCGGCATCGACGAGCAGCACGGTCCTGTCGAGTTCCATCGCGATGCTCAGTGCGAGATTGATGGCCGTGAACGTTTTGCCCTCGCCTGGCAATGCGCTGGTCACCACGATCAGGTTGGCGCGCTCCACCGGCGCAGCGCCCTCGCCGTCCACGTTGCGCAACAGAGGCCGCTTGATCACCCTGAACTCGTCGGACCACGCCGATCGAGGCTGCCCCGGCACCAGCAGGCCGGCCTGGGCGAGCATCGCGAGGGGCAGATCGACCTGACGCGAACAGCGTCCCTCCTCCTGCCGGGCAGGCGATGGTTGCGCCGGTGCGCGGGCCGTCCTCTCGGGACCGAGGCGACTGACGGTGCCCTCCCTGCGGGCGCCTTCGGCCAGCCGCTCGAACTCCGGTTGCGACACCCCGGCCGCAGCCCACGGCACCTCCACCCCTGCTCGCCGCAGTTCCTCCAGCCGCTTGGCCGCCTGCTCGATGATGCTCATGAACGACCCCTCTGCCTCACAGGCGACCTTGGATCACGATCCACGCCAGCCAAGCCACGCAGACCAGCCCGAAACCCGTCGACGCGCTGGCGAATGCCAGGTTCTCCTTGCGCTGTTGGAGCCTCATCGAGTTGCTCATGATCAAGGAGATGCTGCCGAGCACGGGTCGGCCCGTGATGGCATTCAAGGCCCTCTCGGCGTCGATCGGCGGATTCGATTTCCAGCGGAAGAAGGCGGCCGCGACGCCCGCTCCTGCTGACGCGACGATCACGAGCAGCGCCAGGATCTTGCGGCTCGGGAAAACGGGAAGAGGAGACACGCTGGCCGGCTCGACGAGGCGGAAGTCGGCGAGCTGCGACGTCTGATCGATCTTCACCCCCAGCGACGCGGCTTCCCGACGGGCGACCAGCTGCTCGTAGTTCTTGCGGATGATGTCGTAGTCGCGATTGAGCTGCGCCAGTTCCGCCTCGACCTGCGGGACACGCGAGGCGAGCGCGCGCACCTGATCCAGCCTCGCCTGCTCCGCGGCCAGCCGCGTACGCAAGGACGCCACGTTCGCCTCCGCCTCCGCGAGCGACATGCGGATGCGCTGGAACACGGGGTTCGTCGGCGCGCTGCGCCCCTTGCCATCCTTGGACAAGGCCTCCTGACGCTTCTGGGCTTCGAGCTGGGCGATGGTACGGCGGGTGCTCACCACATCCGGGTGTTCATCGGTGTACCGCCGGAGCAGGTCGTCGAGCTGTCGGTTCTGAGCCTCGAGCCGGGCATCGACCTCCGATTGCAGCGGCATCCCCGACAGCGGCACCGCCCCCGGGGGCAACTGCGGATCCTCGGCCGAGAGTTCCCGGCGCAAGGCATTGCGCGAATGCTCGGCCGCGCTCAGTTCCACCCGCAGCCGCGTCACCTGGTCGGCCAGCTCCGACATGCGTGCGAAGTAGTCCTGATTCGACACACCCGACACGCCGAAATTGCGGATCTTGAACTCCTTGAGGCGGTTCTCGGCGTCGACCAGCTTCTTCTCGTACTCGGCGATCTGCTGGTCGATGAAGCGGCTGGCCTCTGCCGAGTCGCGCGACTTGGTGCCCACGCTCGAATCCACGAACAACTGCACCAGCCTCTCCACCAACAGGCGGGCCCGCTCCGGGTCGGTGTCGCGATAACTGATGTTGTAGAGGTTGCCCGAACCGCTCGGCGCCACCTTGATCTTCTCCATCAGCCGCATCACCATGCGCTCGCGGTCCGTGGCGTCCTCCGGCGCAAGGCCGATGTCCGGGGAATCCATCAGGCGCTCCACATTGGGCCGCGATATCAGCGTACGAGCCAGCATCCGCACCTGCTGGTCGATATCCGGCTGGAACGCGAGTCCCGCCATGAGCGGCTTGAGCACGCTTTGCGTGTCCACATAGACACGCGCCCCCGCCTCGTACCGGTCTTTGATCAGGCTCACCGCCACCATGCCGAGGACGCCGACGAGAGCGCCGACGGCAAGACCCGTCCAGCGGTGCCGCCAGACCCCCGTTGCCACCTGCTTGACGTGGCGAATCAGTTCGTCGGTTTCCATCTGAGGCTGATTCCTCTCGGACCCATGTGTGCGCGCGAAAAGCGCGGAAGGTGCGCTGGAGGTGGGTCGGCCGACACCACCTGGCTCAGAACCAGCTCTGCGGCACGATGATGATGTCGCCCGGCTTCATCTGCACGTTGGCCGAGATGTCGCCCCGCTTGAGCAGGTCCTTCAGCCGAACGCTGTACTGCTTGCCGGCCTCCGAGCCCCGCACCAGCACCGCGCCGTTGCCATCGGCGAAGTCGGTGAGGCCGCCCGCCTGGATCATCACATCGAGCACCGTCATTCCCTGGCGGTACGGAATCGATTGCGGCCTCGTGGCTTCCCCCACGATGCGGATCTGCTCCGAGAAGGTTCCCTGGAAGTTGCTCACCACGATGGTCACCACCGGATCGCGGATGAACTTCGCGAGCGCCTTCTCCACCTCGCGCGAGAGATCTGCCGGGCTGCGGCCCGCCGCCATCACGTCTTCCACGAGCGGGGTCGAGATGCGACCGTCGGGTCTCACCGTCACGACGGTCGAGAGTTCGGGGTTGCGCCAGACGACGATGTTCAGGGTGTCGAGGGCCCCGATCTTGTAGCGGTGGTCCGGGGTCTCCGCCGCCGATGGCGCCGGCGGGTACTGCCCCACCGTGCCGCAGGCGGACAACATGCCAGCCGCCACGAAAGCTGCCGTGGCCCGACGGATGATCGACTTGTGCTTCATACGGAACGCGAATCTCATCTCCACTCCTCTCGAAACCCAGATAGCCGGCCCGAACGCCGCGTCATGCCCGCCCTCAGCGAGCCCCTTCTCGAAACAACACGACGCTCACCGTCTCGATGAGCACGAGCACGTCCAGGAACAAGGAGTTGTTCTTGACGTAGTACAAGTCGAACTGGTGCTTGCGGCGCGCGTCCTCCAGGGAGGCGCCGTAGCTGTAGCGCACCTGCGCCCAGCCGGTCACCCCGGGCTTGACGCTGTGGCGCAGGTCATAGAACGGAATGTGCTGCTTGAGCTCCTCGACGAAGCTCGGCCTTTCGGGCCGGGGGCCGACCATGCTCATTTCGCCCTTGAGCACGCTGAGCAGCTGGGGCAGCTCGTCGATACGTGTCTTGCGAATGAAGCGCCCCACGCGTGTGACGCGCGCATCGTTCTTGCTCGCCCACCGCGCCACGCCGTCCTTCTCGGCGTCGACCGTCATGCTGCGGAACTTCAGGCACATGAATCGACGGCCGCCCAGCCCCACGCGCTCCTGGCGATAGATGACGGGGCCCGGGCTGTCGAGTTTGATCGCCAACGCGGTGAGGACCATCACCGGAGCGGCCAGGACGAGCAGCACGCTGGAGGTGAGGATGTCGAACACGCGCTTGGCCGCTCGCCGTGCCGGCCCTTGCACGAACCCTTGGCTGTACACGAGCCAGCTGGCCTTCAGGCTGTCGATCGGCACCTCGGCCTTGACCCGCTCGTAGAAGCCCGACATGTCGAGAATCGGCACCCCGCGGATGCGGCAGGCGAGGAGCTGGTCGATCGGCACGCCGCCCCCGCGTTGCTCCTTGGCGGCCACGATGATCTCGTCGACCGCCAGGCGCTCCACCAGGTCCTCGAGCGGCTCGGAGCGTTCGAACACGCGCATGCCCCCCAGCCGTCCGTCACGCTCCCCGGTGGGATAGAAGCCGACGAGACGCCGTTCCAGCCGCTGCAGCGCCTGCAGGTCTTGTGCGACGCTCCAGGCCTCGGGACCGGTGCCCACGATGAGCACGCGCGGCACCCCGAGGAGACGCGTGATGAGCGAGATCCCCAGCCGCACGGCCACCAGGCCCACGAGGAGGTACAGCATCGCGCTGACGACGAGATAGGTGGCCGACTGCCCGTCCAGATCCGAGGCGAGCACGACATAGGCGATGTAGGCGCCGATCACGAGCGCCAGGATCGCCCGCCTCACGACGCGGCCGAAACCCATTTCCACCGCCGCCTGCCGATAAAGGCCGACGAAGGCATACAGCAACAGCATGGCAGCCGCGAAACCGAGGGCATGCACCCACGGAGCCTGGTCCAGACGCACGGCCACCGCGGCCGCGTCGGCACGGCCGCCGGGCAGGGCTGAAAACACGAACACCGCCGCGAAATAGCACAGCAGGCTGTCGGCCAGCAGCTCGAGCAACGTCGACAACGCGACGTGGTGCTGAAACAAGCGGAACACCCTCATGACCCCTCCGTGCACTCACACCCGCCGGTATAGGGGTGCAATCGGCAGAACGATTCTCGCGGGGGGTGGTGGTGCGACCAACCCACCAAACAGGGGTCGGTCACCCCCGATGTAAGGGATCGCAAAGGCGTGGAGTCTCGCAGCCCGGCCGCGCACGCCGGGCAGGCGTCACACGCGCAAGGCGCGCGCCCGCCGGGCCGCAAGACGCGCGCCGTCGGGGGGGGCGCCCAGAAAGGCCGCGCCCAAACGAAAAGCCCCGCTGCGGGGAACGCGCGGGGCTGGGGATGCTGGTGGGTGGTGCAGGGTTCGAACCTGCGACCCCTGCCGTGTGAAGGCAGTGCTCTACCGCTGAGCTAACCACCCGGGGTCCGGTGCGTAGGACGACCGACGGATCTGGTCGACGTCGTCCAAGAAACCAAGATTATGCCACAACTGTTCGCCAAAGTGTCTTGCCGTTCGAAGACTTGTCGAGGTCGGCCAACACCGCCTCGTGGGCAGCCCGTTCCGACGCGTCGGCCAGCAGCACCGGCAAGGTGAAGGCGGCCAGATCGACCTTCTCGACCACGATCTCCTCGGCGGCGGCCTCCTCTTCCTCGATGACCAGCGACTCCTGGCCCCGAGTCATCTGGATGTAGACCTCGGCCAAAAGGCCTGCGTCCAGCAAGGCGCCGTGAAGCGTGCGGCCCGAGTTGTCCACCTCCAGGCGCTTGCACAGCGCATCCAGCGAGTTCGACTTCCCCGGGAACATCTCGCGCGCCATCAGCAGGCTGTCGGTGATGCGCGCAACGTAGGTCTCGAACTTCCCCTTGCCCAGGCGGCGGAGCTCCGCGTCGAGAAAGCCCACGTCGAAGCTCGCGTTGTGGATGATGGTCTCGGCGCCCGCCAGGTACTCGAGCAGTTCGTCGGCGATGGCGGAGAAGACAGGCTTGTCGGCGAGGAACTCGTCCGTCAGGCCGTGGATCTTGACCGCGTCCTCGCTGTTGCGGCGCTCGGGGTTGATGTAGAAGTGCTTGTTGTTCCCCGTCAACCGCCGGTTCACCATTTCGACGCAGCCGATCTCGATGATGCGGTCGCCCGACTCGGGGCTGAGGCCGGTGGTCTCGGTGTCCAGGAAGATCTGACGCAGCATGCCGCGGATTATGCCGGGGGGCCGGCGCTGGCAGGAGGCAGGAGTCGCCCCCCGGGCAGCCCTTCGCCGCCCGGTGAGGAAAAGTCAGTGCTTTTCCTTGGCGTAGTTGATCGAGTACTTGGGGATCTCGACCGTCAGGTCCTTGTTGCCGACGATCGCCTGACACGACAGCCGCGAGTTGGGCTCCAGGCCCCACGCGCGGTCGAGCATGTCTTCCTCGTTCTCGTCCATCTCGTTGAGCGACTCGAAGCCTTCGCGCACGATCACGTGGCACGTGGTGCACGCGCAGCTCATCTCGCACGCGTGCTCGATCTCGATGTCATGGTCGAGAAGCGCCTCGCAGATGGAGGTACCCGTCGGAGCCTCGATCGTTGCACCCTTCGGGCAGTACTCGGGATGGGGGAGGATCTTGATGATAGGCATGTCTTAGACGTCCTCGACGCGCCGGCCGCTGAGGGCCTGGCGGATGCCGCGGTTCATGCGCTCGGCGGCGAAAGCCTCTGTGCCGCGCGCGAGGCGCTCCAAGGCGGCCTCGATCGCGCGATGGTCCGATCCGCCAGCCGCCACCTGCACCTCCTCGATCAAGCGGTCGATGGCGGCGCGCTCGGCGGGCGCGAGCAGGTCGCCGTCCTGCTGCAGCGCCGAGCGCGTGGCCAGCACCAGACGCTCGGCTTCCACGCGGGCTTCTCGCAGCGCGCGCTGTTTCATGTCTTCCTCGGCAGCGCTGAAGCCTTCCTTCAGCATGCGGGCGATCTCGTCATCGCTCAGCCCGTAGCTCGGCTTGACGGTGATGGAGGCCTCGACGCCCGAGGTCTGCTCGCGCGCCGACACACTGAGCAGACCGTCCGCATCCACCTGGAACGTCACCCGGATGCGCGCGGCACCGGCCGCCATCGGCGGGATGCCGCGCAGCTCGAAGCGGCCGAGCGAGCGGCATTCGCTGACCAGCTCGCGCTCGCCCTGCACCACGTGGATCGCCATGGCGGTCTGGCCGTCCTTGAACGTGGTGAAGTCCTGTGCTCGGGCCGTGGGGATGGTGCTGTTGCGCGGGATGATCCGTTCGACCAGGCCGCCCATCGTCTCGATACCGAGCGAAAGCGGGATGACGTCCAGGAGCAGCAACTCACCGTCGGGCCGATTGCCGGCGAGGGCGTTGGCCTGGATCGCCGCGCCGAGCGCAACGACCTGATCCGGGTCGAGGTTGACGAGCGGCTCACGGCCGAAGAACTCGCCCACGGCACGCCGCACCTGCGGCATGCGCGTCGAGCCGCCGACCATCACGACACCTTGCACTTCGCAGCGGTCCACCTTCGCATCGCGCAGCACCTTGCGCACCGAAAGGAGCGTGCGCTGGACCAGCGGCGCCACGATGGCATCCAGATCGTCGCGCGACACCTGCACGCACAACTCGCCTGCCCCCATCGCGCATCGCATCTGAGCGTGCTGCGCCTGCGAGAGCGCCTCCTTGGCCGCGCGAGCGGCCACGAGCACGGCGCGTTTGTCCTGCGCCGACCGCGCTTCCAGGCCCGTGCGCTGCAGGGCCCAATCCGCCAGCAGCCGGTCGAAATCGTCCCCGCCGAGCGAGGAATCCCCCCCCGTGGCCACGACCTCGAACACGCCGCGGGTCAGGCGCAGCAGCGAGACATCGAAGGTGCCGCCGCCCAGGTCATAGACGGCGTACAGCCCTTCTGCTCCGTTCTCCAGACCGTACGCGATGGCTGCGGCGGTCGGCTCATTGATGAGCCGCAGGACGTTCAGGCCCGCCAGCTTGGCGGCGTCCTTGGTGGCCTGGCGCTGCGCATCGTCGAAGTAGGCCGGCACGGTGATCACGGCGCCGAAGATGTCGTCGTCGAACGTCTCCTCGGCTCGATAGCGCAGCGTCGCGAGGATCTCGGCCGAGACCTCGACCGGCGACTTGGGCCCCTCGCGCGTTTCGATCTGCAGCATCCCGGGTGCATCGATGAAGCGATACGGCAGCTTGCTCCGCTCGGCCACGTCCGACAGCGTACGCCCCATGAAGCGCTTGACCGACACGATCGTGTTCTCCGGATCGCTCGCCTGGGCCTCCAGAGCGTCGTAACCGATCTGGCGGCGCCCGTCCCCGAGGTAGCGCACGGCCGAAGGCAGCAGCACGCGCCCCTGATCGTCCGGCAGGCACTCGGGCAGGCCATGGCGCACGGCGGCCACCAGCGAGTGGGTCGTGCCCAGATCGATACCCACCGCGATGCGCCGCTGGTGGGGATCGGGCGTCATGCCGGGTTCGGAGATTTGCAGCAAGGCCATGAAGGGAATTTTCCGATGCGTGGGTGACGGGCCGTCATTGTCCCAGCGCCTCGAAACGCCGGTCGATCTCTTCGGCAAAGCGCTCGACGAACATGAGGGCTCTGACCTGGTGGGCGGCCGCTTCGGTGTCGTCGCGCACGTCGAGCGCCTCACGGACGGCGGCAAGCATTTCCTGCCGTCGCTGCATGACCTCGGTGGCCAGGCGGTCCAGCTCGGCCGCGGAGGTGGTCTGCTCCAACGCCTCGCGCCAGGCCATCTGCTGCATGAGGAAGTCCGCCGGCATGGCGGTGTTGCTTTCGGCGCGCAGCGGATGTCCGCGCAGTTCGCACAGGTAGGCCGCGCGTTTGAGCGGGTCCTTCAGGCGCTGGTATGCCTCGTTCACCCGCACCGCCCACTGCATCGCCACCCGTTGCGCGGCCGGCCCCTGCGAGGCGAAGCGATCGGGGTGGACCTCGGCCTGGAGCTTCTTCCAGCGGGCGTCGAGCACCTCGCGCGCCAGCTCGAAGCGCGCCGGCACGCCGAAAAGCTCGAAATCGTTGACATCCAGCGGCGAGAAGCCCATGGCACGGTCGTCAGGGTTCTTGGTTCGCAGGCAACGGCCAGCCCCTCAGGCCGGCTGCCCGACACATCCGGTGATACCGGCTACGAGGCGGGCGCCGCGCCGGCGCGTGTCAGATACGGAAGGACTCGCCGCAGCCGCAGCGGTCGCGCTCGTTCGGGTTGTTGAAGCGAAAGCCTTCGTTCAAGCCCTCGCGCACGAAGTCCAGCTGCGTGCCGTCCAGGTAGGGCAAGCTCTTCGGGTCCACGAGGACCTTCACGCCATGCTCCTCGAAGACATGGTCCTCGGGAGCGATCTCGTCGGCGTACTCGAGCTTGTAGGCGAGCCCGGAACACCCGGTCGTCTTGACGCCCAGGCGCACCCCCACGCCCCGCCCCCGACGGGCCAGGTAGCGCGAGACGTGACGCGCAGCCGCTTCGGTCAGGGTCACTGCCATCTCGTGGTCCTCGTCCTGTGCTTTCAGTCGACGGTGGCCGAGTGCTTGGCCTTGTAGTCCTGCACCGCGGCCTTGATGGCGTCTTCGGCCAGGATGGAGCAATGGATCTTCACCGGCGGCAACGCCAGTTCTTCGGCGATCTGCGTGTTCTTGATCTGCAGCGCCTCATCGAGCGTCTTGCCCTTCACCCATTCGGTGACGAGAGAGCTGGAGGCAATGGCCGAGCCGCAACCGTAGGTCTTGAAACGCGCGTCCTCGATCACACCGGTCTGCGGGTTGACCTTGATCTGCAGCTTCATCACGTCGCCGCACGCCGGCGCGCCGACCATGCCGGTGCCGACGGTCTCGTCACCCTTGTCGAACGAACCGACGTTGCGGGGATTCTCATAGTGGTCGATGACTTTACTGCTGTAAGCCATGGTCGTTCTCCAACTGCTCGATCAATGGGCGGTCCACTGGATCGCGTTCAGGTCCACGCCGTCCTTGTACATCTCCCACAGTGGGGAGAGTTCGCGTAGTTTGGCCACGCGGTCCTTCAGGACGCTGACGGCGTAGTCGATCTCCTCCACCGTGGTGAAGCGGCCGATGGTCATGCGCAGGCTGCTGTGCGCCAGCTCGTCGCTGCGGCCCAGTGCGCGCAACACGTAGCTGGGCTCCAGGCTCGCCGAGGTGCAGGCCGACCCGGACGACACCGCGATGCCCTTGATGCCCATGATGAGGGACTCGCCTTCGACGAAATTGAACGAGGCGTTGACGTTGTGCGGCACGCGCCGCTCCAGGTCGCCGTTGATGTAGACCTGTTCGATGTCGCAGATCCCATCGAGCAGGCGCTTTTGCAGCATGCGGATGCGCTCCAGTTCGGCGGGCATCTCCTCCTTGGCGATGCGGAAGGCCTCGCCCATGCCCACGATCTGGTGCGTGGGCAAGGTGCCCGAGCGCAGCCCGCGCTCGTGGCCGCCGCCGTGCATCTGCGCCTCCAGACGCACGCGCGGCTTGCGCCGCACGTAGAGCGCGCCGACGCCCTTGGGCCCGTAGGTCTTGTGCGAGGCCAGGCTCATCAGGTCCACCGGCAGCTTGGCCAGGTCGATGTGCACCTTGCCCGTGGCCTGCGCCGCGTCGGTGTGGAAGATGATGCCGCGCTCGCGGCAGATGGAGCCGATGGCCTCGATGTCCTGGATGACGCCGATCTCGTTGTTGACCAGCATCACCGACACGAGGATGGTGTCCGGCCGCAGCGAGTCCTTGAAAAGGTCCAGATCCAGCAGCCCGTTCTCCTGCACCGGCAGGTAGGTGACCTCGAAGCCCTGGCGCTCCAGCTCGCGGCAGGTGTCGAGCACGGCCTTGTGTTCCGTCTGGACGGTGACGATGTGCTTGCCGCGCGACTTGTAGAAGTGCGCCGCGCCCTTCAGCGCCAGGTTGTCCGACTCGGTGGCGCCGGAAGTCCACACGATCTCCCGCGGGTCCGCGCCGATGAGATCGGCGACCTGCTGGCGCGCCTTCTCCACCGCCTCCTCCGCTTCCCATCCCCAGGCGTGGCTGCGCGACGCCGGGTTGCCGAAATGCTCGCGCAACCACGGAATCATCGCGTCCACCACGCGCGGATCGACCGGCGTGGTGGCGCCGTAGTCCATGTAGATCGGGAAGTGAGGGGTCATGTCCATGGGCTTGCATCGGGGGCCGCAACGCCCCTGCTGGCGAAGACGAAGGGATTACTTCGAGAAGGCGTTTCCGAGCGCGAAGACCGAGTTGGGCGCGTTGACCTTGATCGGCTTGACGACCGGCTGGCTGGAGATGGCCCGCTTGACAGGCTGCTCCTCGACCGAGACGCCGCGCGCGAGCTGGTCTTCCACCAGCTTCTTCAGCGTGATGGAGTCGAGATACTCGATCATCTTGGCGTTCAGGCTGGCCCACAGGTCGTGCGTCATGCAGCGGCCCTGGTCGGTCATGCAGTTTTCCTTGCCGCCGCAGCCGGTGGCGTCGATCGGCTCGTCCACTGCCACGATGATGTCGGCCACCGTGATCTCCTCCGGCTTGCGGCCCAGGGAATAGCCGCCGCCCGGCCCGCGCGTGCTTTCGACCAGTTCGTGGCGGCGCAGCTTGCCGAAGAGTTGCTCCAGGTACGACAAGGAGATTTGCTGACGCTGGCTGATGGCAGCCAAAGCCACCGGGCCCTGATGCTCTCGCAAGGCGAGATCGATCATTGCGGTGACGGCAAAACGGCCTTTGGTGGTGAGACGCATGGCAAGCTCCTTACGCTTCCAGCGGGTGTGGCCCGCTGAATGTTGAACCCAACAAACGGCTTGCGACCCGGGTAAACCCTCGGAAGAGTCCGACTGATTTACTCGAATTTTATCTGAAGCCTACTTTTTTGGTCAAGTTTTGACCGGGAAGTTCCCTGCGTCGACCAAGAAGCCGCGTACGTGTTCCAGCAGGCCTTCGCACGCGTCTTCCACGTAGTCCAGCATCTGAAGCCTACTTTTTTGGTCAAGTTTTGACCGGGAAGTTCCCTGCGTCGACCAAGAAGCCGCGTACGTGTTCCAGCAGGCCTTCGCACGCGTCTTCCACGTAGTCCAGCACCACGTCGAAGCCCGCGGCCGGCCCATAGTAAGGGTCCGGGACGATGGGCGAACGATGCCGGCGGGCGTACCGCATCAGCAGCTGCACCTTGTCCTCGTGCTCGGCGGGCGCGAGTGCGCGCAACGCGGCGAGGTTCTCCTCGTCCATCGCCAGCACCAGGTCGAAGCGCACGAAGTCCGCCACCTCCACCCGCCTTGCTCGCAAACGGGAGAGGTCGTAGCCGCGGGCGGCCGCGTGACGCTGCGCGCGGGGATCCGGCGGCGCGCCCACGTGCCAGCCGTGCGTGCCGGCGGAATCGAGGTGGACCCGGCCGGCCCATCCGTGCCGCTCGAGGTAGGCGCGCATGACCCCCTCCGCCGTGGGCGAGCGACAGATGTTGCCCATGCAACAGAACAAGACGGAGTACAGGGCGCCGGAGCTCATAGAACAATTCTAATTTTGTTCACGAGCCCATAGGTGCGATATGGTCGCTGCCCGGGGCGCCGAAGGCCTGCTCCTTGAGCAGCGCCAGCTGGTCCCGCACGCGGGCCGCCTTCTCGAATTCGAGGTTGCGCGCGTACTCGAGCATCTGCTTTTCCAACTGCTTGATGCGCTTGCCCAGATCCTTCTCGGACAGGGCTTCGACCTTGGCCGCCTCCTGCGCGGCTTTGAAGTCCTGTTTGGATTCCTGCGCCGCGAAGACCCCGTCGATCAGCTCGCGCACCTGCTTCTTGACGGTACGCGGCGTGATGCCGTGGGCTTCGTTGTAGGCGAGCTGCTTGGCCCGTCGGCGCTCGGTTTCGCCGATGGCGCGACGCATCGAGTCGGTGACGGTGTCGGCGTAGAGGATGGCCTTGCCGTTGGCATTGCGCGCCGCGCGGCCGATGGTCTGGATCAGGCTGCGTTCGGCGCGCAGGAACCCTTCCTTGTCGGCATCCAGGATGGCCACCAGCGACACCTCGGGAATGTCCAGGCCTTCGCGCAGCAAGTTGATGCCCACCAGCACGTCGAAGGTGCCGAGCCGCAGGTCGCGGATGATCTCCACCCGCTCGACGGTGTCGATGTCCGAGTGCAGGTAGCGCACCTTGACGCCGTTGTCGGCCAGGTAGTCGGTGAGCTGCTCGGCCATGCGCTTGGTGAGCGTCGTGATCAGCACGCGCTCGTTCGCTTTCACCCGTTCGTGGATCTCCTGCAGCACGTCGTCCACCTGTGTGGCGGCCGGCCGCACCTCGACGATCGGGTCCACCAGGCCGGTGGGGCGCACCACCTGCTCCACCACCTGCCCCGCAGTGCGCTGCTCGTAGTCGCCCGGGGTGGCCGAGACGAAGATCGCTTGGCGCATCTTGCGCTCGAACTCCTCGAACTTGAGCGGCCGGTTGTCGAGCGCCGAGGGCAGCCGGAAGCCGTACTCGACCAGCGTCGTCTTGCGCGCGCGGTCGCCGTTGTACATGCCGCCCAGCTGACCGATCAGCACGTGGCTCTCGTCGAGGAACATCAGCGCGTCGGGGGGCAGGTAGTCCACGAGTGTCGGCGGCGGCTCCCCGGGGCGGGCACCGGAGAGGTGGCGGGTGTAGTTCTCGATCCCCTTGCAGTGGCCGATCTCCTGCAGCATCTCCAGGTCGAAACGGGTGCGTTGCTCCAGGCGTTGCGCCTCGACCAGCTTGCCGGCCTTGACCAGCTCGTCCAGGCGCTCGCGCAGCTCCTGCTTGATGCCTTCGATGGCGCGCAGCACCTGCTCGCGCGGCGTCACGTAGTGGCTGGAGGGATACACGACGAAGCGCGGCACCTTCTGGCGGATGCGCCCGGTCAGCGGGTCCAGCAGCGCCAGCGACTCGATCTCGTCGTCGAAGAGCTCCACACGGATGGCCAGCTCCGAGTGCTCGGCCGGGAAGATGTCGATCGTGTCGCCGCGCACCCGGAAGGTGCCCCGCCCGAAGTCGATCTCGTTGCGCGTGTACTGCATGCGGATCAACTGCGCGATGAGGTCGCGCTGGCCGATCGTGTCGCCCACGCGCATGATGAGCCGCATCTGCGTGTAGTCCTCGGGCTTGCCGATGCCGTAGATGGCCGAGACGGTGGCCACGACCACCACGTCGCGCCGCTCCAGGATGCTCTTGGTGGCCGACAGGCGCATCTGCTCGATGTGCTCGTTGATGGAGCTGTCCTTCTCGATGTAGAGGTCGCGCTGGGGGACGTAGGCCTCGGGCTGGTAGTAGTCGTAGTAGCTGACGAAGTACTCCACCGCATTCTTCGGGAAGAACTCCCGGAACTCGCTGTACAGCTGCGCGGCCAGCGTCTTGTTGGGCGCGAACACGATCGCCGGCCGTCCCAGGCGGGCGATCACGTTGGCCATGGTGTACGTCTTGCCCGAGCCGGTCACCCCCAGCAGGGTCTGATAGGCGAGCCCGTCGCGCACACCTTCGACCAGCTGCTCGATCGCGCTCGGCTGGTCGCCGGCGGGCGGGTACGGCTGATAGAGCTGGAACGGCGAATCGGGGAACCGGACGAACTTGGAGTCGTCCAGCGGTGGAATCTCGTGCAACGTCTCGGCCATGAAGCTGTGCGGGCGCCTAAAATGCGGGTTATCCCTGGCTGCGGGTGGCCAGGCGAGCCGTCCAGATTAGCGCAATCACCCGTCCCCCTCCACTGACAAGGACTGACTCCTCATGGCTTCCCTGTTTGCCGCCGTCGAGATGGCGCCGCGCGACCCCATCCTGGGGCTGAACGAACAGTTCAACGCCGACCCGAACCCGGACAAGGTCAACCTCGGGGTGGGCGTGTACTACGACGACAACGGCAAGCTTCCGCTGCTCAAATGCGTGACGCAGGCCGAGAAGCAACTGGTCGAAGCCGCCAAACCCCGCGGCTACCTGCCGATCGATGGCATCGCCGCCTACGACAAGGCGGTGCAGGGCCTGGTGTTCGGTGCCGAGAGCCAGGCCGTCCAAAGCGGCCGGGTGGCAACCGTCCAGGCCCTGGGGGGCACGGGTGGCCTCAAGATCGGCGCCGACTTCCTCAAGAAGCTCACGCCGCAGGCCAAGGTGCTCATCAGCGACCCCAGCTGGGAGAACCACCGAGCCCTGTTCGAGAACGCCGGCTTCCAGGTGGGCACTTATCCCTACTATGACGCCGGGCGCCGGGGCATCGACTTCGACGCGATGCTGGCCGCCCTGCGCGCCGCCGAGCCTGGGACGATCGTGGTGCTGCACGCCTGTTGCCACAACCCGACCGGCTACGACCTGACCCCCGCCCAGTGGGAGCAAGTCATCGAGGCGATCGGCTCGCGCGGCCTGGTGCCCTTCCTGGACATGGCCTACCAGGGTTTCGGCGAAGGCATCGCCGAGGACGGTGCGGTGATCGGCCAGTTCCTGAAGGCCGGGCTGCCCATGTTCGTCTCGACCTCGTTTTCCAAGAGCTTCTCGCTCTACGGCGAGCGCGTCGGGGCGCTGAGCGTGGTGTGCAGCTCCAAGGAAGAGGCCGACCGCGTCCTTTCCCAGCTCAAGCGGGTGATCCGGACCAACTATTCCAATCCGCCCACCCACGGCGCGCAGGTGGTGGCTGCCGTGCTGACGACGCCGGCCCTGCGCCAGACCTGGGAAGACGAGCTCGCCACCATGCGCGTTCGCATCAAGCAGATGCGCGAGTTGCTCGTGCAGAAGCTGCGCGCCGCCGGCGTGACTCAGGACATGAGCTTCATCACGCAGCAGAAGGGCATATTCAGTTACTCCGGGCTCACGAAGGAGCAAATGCAGCGCCTGCGCAGCGAGTTCGGGGTGTACGGCGTGGATTCCGGCCGCATCTGTGTGGCCGCCCTCAACACCCGGAACATCGACTACGTCGCCCGGGCGATTGCGAAGGTGCTGTGACGCACCTCACGGCGCAAGAGACAGCAAGGGGCCCCTCGGGGCCCCTTTTCGTTGCAAGTCGGCTCCTGGCGTGCGATCTGCACGGGTCTTGAGGGGATGCCCGGACCACGCAACGACGCACATCCTGATACGCTTCAAGTATGTTGCGATGCAACACCGCCCCTGTGCTGCAGGGGCCGCGCACACAAGTTGCAGTGCAGCAAGCAGTCGCAGAAAGGGGCGTCCATGCTCTACCAGTTGTATGAGACCCAGCGGGCCCTGATCAGCCCGTTCGCGGAATTCGCCAATGCTTCGGCCAAGCTGTACAGCCACCCGCTGTCGCCGTTCACCCATGTGCCGTTGGCCGACCGCATCGCGGCCGGCTTCGACCTGATGCACCGCCTCTCGAAGGAGTACGAGAAGCCGGAATTCGGCATCACCTCCGTCAAGGTGGACGGCGTCGAGGTCGCGGTCCAGGAGCAGGTGGCGGTGTCCAAGCCGTTCTGCAAGCTCAAGCGCTTCAAGCGCTTCACCGACAACGTCGAGGCGCTGGCGAAGATGAAGCGGCAGCCCACGGTGCTCGTGGTCGCGCCCCTGTCGGGTCACCACGCCACCTTGCTGCGCGACACGGTGGGCATGCTGCTCACGGGCCACAAGGTCTACATCACCGATTGGGTGGATGCCCGGATGGTGCCGGTTTCGGAAGGCCCCTTCCACCTCGACGACTACGTCGAGTACGTGCAGGAGTTCATCCGCCACATCGGGCCGCACGTGCACGTGATGTCCGTGTGTCAGCCCACCGTGCCGGTGCTGGCCGCCATCTCCCTCATGGCCTCCCGCGGCGAGCAGACCCCGCGCACGATGACCATGATGGGCGGGCCGATCGACGCTCGCAAGAGCCCGACCGCGGTCAACAACCTGGCGATGACCCGCAGCTACGAGTGGTTCGAGAGCAACCTGATCTACCGGGTGCCGCCCAACTACCCCGGTGCGGGCCGGCGCGTGTACCCCGGCTTCCTGCAGTACACCGGTTTCGTTGCGATGAACCCGGACCGCCACCTGTCTTCTCACTACGACTACTTCCTCGACCTGGTGCGCGGGGACGAAGACAGTGTGGAAGCTCATCGGCGCTTCTACGACGAGTACAACGCCGTGCTGGACATGCCGGCCGAGTACTACCTGGACACCATCAAGACCGTCTTCCAGGACTTCGCGCTGGTCAACGGCACGTGGCGGGTGCGGGGCGAACTGGTACGGCCTCAGGACATCAAGACGACCGCCCTGCTGACGATCGAGGGCGAGCTCGACGACATCTCCGGCGCCGGGCAGACGCGCGCCGCCCACGATCTGTGCACCGGCATTCCGAAGAAGGAGCAGCCGCACTACACCGTGGAAGGCGCGGGGCACTACGGCATCTTCTCGGGGCGCCGCTGGCGCGAGAAGGTCTACCCGGTGGTGCGCGAGTTCATCGCCCGCCACGAGAAGTGAGCCGCCCCTGAGCGACAATCACGGAGCGCCTGTGGGCGCTCTTCTTCTTGGCAGCCATGAATACGCTCCGCGTCGAGGAGATCGACGCCCTCCTCCCCCAGACCCAGTGCACCCGGTGCGGCTACCCCGACTGCCGCAGCTACGCCGAAGCGATCGCCGCCGGCGAGGCGGACATCAACCGCTGCCCCCCCGGCGGGGCCGAGGGGATCGAACGCCTCGCGCGCCTCACGGGGCTCGCCGCGCGCCCGCTCGACCCGGCATGCGGGGCGGAAGGGCCGCGCGCCGTCGCGGTCATCGACGAGGCGTGGTGCATCGGCTGCACGTTGTGCATCAAGGCCTGCCCGGTGGACTGCATCGTGGGCACGCATAAGCGCATGCACACCGTCGTGGAACAGTGGTGCACGGGCTGCGAGTTGTGCATTCCCGTCTGTCCGGTGGACTGCATCACCCTGCGCGTGGAGACGCCGGGGCGCACCGGATGGCAGGCGTGGAGCCCCGAGCAGGCGGCGCAGGCGCGCGAACGCTACGACTTTCACCGTCTGCGGGTGGAGCGCGACCGTCGCGAGCACGAGGAACGCCTGGCGGCCAAGGCCGATGCCAAGCTGGCGGACCTCGCCGCCGCATCGACGATCACCGATCCGCAGACGCTGCAGCGCAAGCGCAGCATCATCGAGGCCGCAATGGCACGCGCCCGCGCCCGCAGAGCCGGCTGACACGCCTGGTCAGGACAGGTCCTCGTGCAGGCAGAGGTAGTTGCCCTCGGTGTCCTTGAACCACGCCGCCTTCTCGGCGCCGAGCACGCAGACGTGGTCCGAGGTCTTCAGTCCCGGCAGGTCGTAGTCCTCGAACCGCACGCCGTGCGCTTCCAGCTCGCGGACCGACGCCGCGATGTCGGACACCTCGAAGCTCACCGCCGTGTGCTCCGCCTTGGTGCCCTCCTCCTTCGGAAAAAGCGCGAGACGGGCGCCGCCGCAGCGGTAGACGACCTTGCCGTCGGGCCGCAGCTCGCCGGGCCCCAGACCCAGGCAGTGTTCGTAGAACTCTCGGGCGCGCTGCAGGTTACGCACCGGCAGCATCGTCGTGACAGGTGCTTCGCTCAACATGGCAGGCCTCCTCGACGACGGGTGAAAGATCCATCCTGAACCTGGGCACACCGCGCGTCAAGTGACAATCCATGCCCATGAAGACCGAGGACATCGAACCCTTCTTCGCGACCTTGAAGGCGGCCAACCCCCAGCCGGCCAGCGAACTGGAGTACAGCAGCGTTTTCGAGCTGCTGACCGCGGTGCTGCTTTCGGCGCAGGCGACCGACGCGGGCGTCAACAAGGCCACGCGGCGGCTGTTCCCCGTGGCCAACACCCCGGCGAAGATCCTGGCGCTCGGTTACGAAGGGCTGTGCGAGCACATCAAGACGATCGGGCTGTACCGCAACAAGGCCAAGCACCTGCTCGACACCTGCCGCATCCTCCTCGAGCGTCATGGCGCAGAAGTGCCGCGCACTCGCGAGGAGCTGGAGGCGCTGCCGGGCGTGGGCCGCAAGACGGCCAACGTCGTGCTCAATGTGGCATTCGGCGAGCCCACGATGGCAGTGGACACGCACATCTTCCGCGTGAGCAACCGCACCGGTCTCGCACCGGGCAAGAACCCGCTCGAGGTCGAGCTCGAGCTGTTGCGGCGCGTGCCGGCGCACTACCTCCCCGACGCCCACCACTGGCTGATCCTGCACGGGCGCTACGTGTGCGTGGCACGCAAGCCCCTGTGCTGGAAGTGCCAGGTGGCGAAGTACTGCGACTTCGAGCCGAAGACGGCTCCTCCTGGGGGCTGAAGTCTGCGCGTAGAGCATGTCGGGCCGCCCAACGCAAGGGAATCGGTCACACCGGACCCTGGCACCCCTGCCCTGTCGAGGCCGATTTGTAAGGGCGCGTTCTACAATGCCTCGCGACGCGACGTGCGCCCGCTTGGGGCGTGCGAAGGCGACACCAAAGGACGGCCCGGCCCATGTCAGACATCGATCGACTCGTCGAGCGTGTGGAGCGATTGCTGTTGCGCTACGAGGAACTGCAACGCACCAATGAGCTGCTCGAGCAGCAGCTGGCGAGCGTGACCGCCGAGCGCGACAGCTTGCGCTCGCGGCTGAGCGCCGCACGCGCGCGCATCGATGCGCTGATCGACCGCCTGCCGGAAACCCTGACCCTTGCGGCACCGGGCGGTGAAACGGCCGACAGCAGCGCCGGGACGCCGCGAGAAGGAGGCGGCGCGTGAAGCAGATCGAGGTGACGATCATGGGCCAGAGCTACATCCTGGCCTGCCCCGAAGGCGGCGAAGCCGCGCTGCTCGAAGCGGTGAACGTCGTGGACCGCGAGATGTGCGCCATCCGCGATGCGGGCAAGGTCAAGGCGCGCGAGCGCATCGCCGTGCTCGCGGCGCTCAACATCGCCTATGAGCTGGCCGAGAAGCAGCCGCTGGCGCCCGCGGTGAACGCTGCCGTGCTGCAAGACGACCGTGGCAGCGCCCCAGGGTCAAGCACAGATCTGCACGGCTTGATCCGGCGGCTCGACGAAGCCCTAGGACAGGACGGGCAACTCATTTGAAGCAGCACAGGGGCCGTAGAATGGGGTCGTCCGTCGCGTTCGCGGGAGTTTTATATTTCCTTGAACCGATGCTCTTGGAGCTAGGGCTTGGAAGATCGTCCGGCTGGTGCGATCGTCTCGCGTCAGATGAACCCGAAGCCGGACTGACCTCGCCCACCTGAATCCCCTGGGTTCAGGAATGCGGCTCCCGGTCCGTGGCGGACACCTTTGCCTTCACGATGGCTTCTGCGCCCGGCGCCCGCCGCCGTGTGTCGCGCAACGCCTTCTCTATGCCCTCCTACTGGTTGATGAAAAGCGAGCCCGACGAGTGCTCGATCGATGACTTGGCGCGCCTGCCGAACCAGACGGTGCCCTGGACCGGGGTGCGCAACTACCAGGCCCGCAACTTCATGCGCGATGCGATGCGCGTGGGCGACGGCGTGTTGTTCTATCACTCCTCGTGCGCGCAGCCCGGCATTGCCGGTCTCGCGGAGGTCGCGTCCGCGCCCTATCCCGATCCGACCCAGTTCGATCCCGCCAGCCGCTACCACGATCCGAAGGCATCGCCTGAGGCGCCGCGCTGGTGGCTCGTCGATGTGCGCCTGGTGCGCAAGACCCGGCTGCTCTGCCTCAAGGACATGCGCGAGCGGCCCGAACTCGCGGATCTGCTCGTCCTCAAGCCGGCCAACCGGCTTTCGATCACGCCCGTGACGCCCGACCAGTGGCGGCGGGTGCTCACGGCCCTTGAATCGATCGCTTGACCATGGAGTTTCAACTCATCGCGGAACTGCTCCTGCTCGGCTCCTGCACGGGGTTCCTGGCGGGGCTGCTCGGTATCGGGGGCGGCATGCTGCTCGTGCCGTTCATGACGTTCATCCTCTCGCACCGAGGGGTGCCGGACGGGCTGGCGGTGAAGATGGCGATTGCCACCTCGATGGCCACCATCTTGTTCACCTCGCTCTCCAGCGTGCGTGCCCATCACAAGCGCGGGGCGGTGCGATGGGACATCGTGCGCGGCCTGGCGCCGGGCATCGTCATCGGCGGCCTGCTCGCCGGCGCCGGTGTCTTCGCGGTGCTCAAGGGCCAGTGGCTGGCGCTCGTCTTCGCGGCCTTCGTCGGCTTTTCGGCCACGCAGATGCTGCTGGACAAGAAGCCCGCCCCTGCGCGCCAGATGCCCGGCATGGCGGGGCAATGGGTTGCGGGCGGCGGCATCGGCTTCGTCTCCGGGCTGGTCGGCGCCGGCGGCGGGTTCGTGTCGGTGCCGTTCATGACCTGGTGCAACGTGGCAATGCACAACGCGGTGGCGACGAGCGCCGCGCTGGGCTTCCCGATCGCCCTGGCCAATACGGTGGGCTACGTGGTGGGGGGTTGGTCGGTGCCGGCTCCGCTGCCGGGCGCGCTCGGCTACCTCTACCTGCCGGCGCTGGCGGTGATCGCGAGCGCCAGCGTGCTCACCGCCCCCTTCGGCGCCCGCGTCGCGCATGCGATGAACGTGCGGCAACTCAAGCGCGTGTTCGCGCTGCTGCTCTACGGGCTGGCAGCCTACATGCTCTACAAGGCGTTGGCCTGATCAGCGCGGATCGAGCGCGATCGGCGCAGGCAGGGTGCAGTTGCCCCCGCGCTCGCCCGCGCGTGCCAACGCCGCCTCGGCCGCTGCGAGCAAAGCCTGGCGGTCCTGCGCGGTATGGGGAAAGCTCGCCACGCCCATCGAGACGGTGAAGCGCAGTTCGCTGCCCTCCAGCAGCACCATCTGCGCCTCGCACTGGCGGCGCACGCTTTCCATGCGGGCGTGGGCCGTGGCCAGCCCCACCCCGGACAGGAGCACGGCAAAGCGCTCCTCGCCCAGGCGACAGGGCGCGTCCATCACCCGGGTGTTGCCGCGCAGCAAGCGACCCAGGGCCTGCAGCACGCGCTCGCCCGCCGCAGCGCCGAGCCGCGCGATGAGCTCACCGTAGCGGTCGATGCGGATGGCCACCAGCGCGAACTCGCGGTTCTCGCGCAGCGACAGGTCGATCTCGCGGCGCAGCTGCTCCTCGAAGTGGTGCCGGTTGTACACACCGCTGACGGGATCGCGCACCGGCTGGTCCTGCAGTTCCTGCCGCAGCTCCTCGTTCTGACGCTGCTGGAGCTCGAGCTGCTCGAGGGCGTGGCGCAACTGGGCCTGCAGGCGCCGCACCTGGGTGACGTCCGTCCACAGCGCACACACGGGTGCCGCGGCGGGGTCGGCGGCGCCGGGCGCGCAGTACCTGAGCGTCTGCAGCTCGATCACGCCCTCGTCGCCACCGGGCAGGCGTTCGTCTCGGTACAGAGGGCGTGACTGCAAGCGCGCGGCCTGGTCGCCGGCGCGCAGCGACGCCGCCGTCGCGGCATCGAGCAATTCCTCGTCGCACCGCCCGACGACCTCTTGCACCGACCGCCCGAGCATGCGGGCGGCCGCGGCATTGGCATACAGGTAGCGGCCCTCGGCATCCTTGACGACGAAGCCCTCGCCGAAGTGGTCCAGCACAGGACGCAGACAGGCCGCCGCCTCGTCGACGGTGAGGCCAGGTCGCAAGGGCTCCATCGGGTCGGCAGCTTGTGGGTCGGAGGAGGAAGGGCTCATCGGTTCGAGGGGCGCCCGTCGCGGGGGCGCACCCCGCGATTGTGGCGCGAACTGCCTTTCATGGGGCTGGAACGCGTTCACCACGCGCCCCCCCATTTGATGCACGCCCCCCGAGTGCGGGATGCGCGAGGGACGGGAAGCGGCCGCCCGTCCTTCAGCCGATGAGCCGGTGCACCTCCTGTTCGTACTGTTGCGTCAGCGCATCGAACACGCACACCAGCTCGTCGGCGGCGCCCATCAGGCCGTCCCAGGCTGGAGGGCTGCCGTGGCAGGCGGCGAGCAGCACTCGCCAGGTCCGGGCCGCCTGGGCCAGCAGCTCGCGCACGCGCTCAGAGGTCAGGGGCGTGTGCCGCAGCGCCTCGAGAGCCGCTTCGAACTGCGCCCGCGTGGGGGCGGCGGCAGCAGCGGCGGCGACCGCATCGGTGTGGCCGAGCGCGGCCAGCGCCATGTGCTTGCCATAGCGCTGCGCCAGCATGCGTTGCCGCGCGCACAGGTTGACGACGTTCAAACGCCCTTCCGGCCAGGCAGCCTCCAGGCAGCCGGTCAAGCGCTCGGCGGCCTCCAGCAGCCGCTCGGCCGCCTCGTCAAGCTCGGACCAATGGTCCGCCCCCTGTCCTTGCACCGCGACGACCCGGGCCCACTGCTCGGCCGCGGCTCCGACGAGGTCCCCGTACGGGTGGACCACCTCGGAGCGCTGCAGCTCCGACAGCACCTGCGCGACGGTGTCGGTCACCGTTTGCAGGGCGCCTTGCGCGACCACACATGCGCCGGCGCACCCGGCGGCGCTCACCAGCACGTACCGTTGAGAGAGCATCCGCAGCAGCCCTGCCCGGTTGATGGCGTGCGCGCGGGCGGCGGCTTCGACCAGCACCCGCGAGACCTGGCCGACACGCCGGTGCTGCCTCATGGAAGCGGTGCGCAACCAGCGGAACGCCTCCTCCTCCGACATCTGCGTGGCGCGCATCAACACGCCTTTGGCGCGGTCGATGAGCTTGCGCTCCTCGTGCTTGTGCGACAGCTCCTCGAGCGCGCGCAGCAGCGCATGCTCCCTGCGGAAGCGCGCGCAGGCGGCGGCGAGGTCGCTGCGCAGGCGCGCGCTCGCATAGCCGTTGACCACATACCCCTGCACGCCCGCCTCCACGGCGGCCTCCAATCGGCGCACGTCATCTTCGAGCGTGTAGACCAGGGTGGGCAGCGGGTGGGTCTGCGCGAGCAAGCGCAAGTGGTCGAGGCTGCGCACGGTGAGCCAGTCCTCCCACCACACCAGGGCCTCGGGCGCCAGCCTGATGCACTCGCGCACCAGGTTGCATCCATCGTCTGCACCAAGGACGTGAATGCCCACGTCCTGCATGTCTCGGGTCAGGGCCTCGAGTGCCCGCAGATCCGGCCCTGCCACGATCACTTTGCTCGCCATCATGCCGTCGCAGAAAGCACGGATCGCACCAACCCTCGTGCAGCTGCTGGCACAGGTGTTGCATTGAAGGGCCCGCATGGGCGCAGCGCAGCGCCCGGTCTGGTCCCCGTACCGCCAGGCCATGCGCACAGTGCGGTGCGCATCTCGAGTCGGACTGGCCTACACGCCAGCGTCGGCCCACGTCGCCTCCACAGCGACCGGGACTGCGCGGCGGGCGACACTCCCATGGCACGTCCTACGAACTTCCTCTCCTCGGGTCACTGGCCCACCTTGTTCGCGTCGTTCCTCTATTTCGACTTCTGCTTCGCGGTGTGGGTGCTCAATGGCGCGATGGGACCCTTCATCGGCGAGAGCTTCGGGCTCAGCGCGGCGCAGAAGGGCTTCATGGTCTCGGTACCGATCCTCGCCGGCGCCTTGATGCGCTTCCCGCTCGGCGTGCTGGCGCAGTACATCGGCCGCAAGAACGCGGCCATGGTCGAGATGGGGCTGATCGTCGCGGCCCTCACCTACGGCTACTTCTTCGTGGACAGCTACGACAGCGTACTGGCCATGGGGGTGTTGCTCGGCATCGCGGGCGCGAGCTTCGGCGTGGCGCTCTCGCTCGGATCGGGCTGGTATCCGCCCCGCTACAAGGGCCTGGCGATGGGGCTGGCCGGAGCGGGCAACTCGGGGACGGTGCTCGCCGTGTTGTTCGCCCCTCCGTTGGCGACGCTGTATGGCTGGCAGACCGTCTACGGCATCGCGGCCCTCACGATGCTGGTGCCGATGTCGGTGATGTGGCAGTGCGCCAAGGAGCCGCCCGATCGGGAACACCAGACGCTGCGGCAGCACCTGGCCTGTCTGCTGGAGAAGGACGGCTGGATCTTCAGCTTGATCTATGCGGTGACTTTCGGCGGCTTCATAGGGCTGGCGAGCTTCCTGCCGACCTACTTCCACGACCAGTTCGGCGTGAGCAAGGTCGAGGCCGGGCAGCTGACGATGCTGGCCACGCTGATGGGCTCGGTGGTGCGTGTGCTGGGCGGCCACCTCTCGGACCGCGTGGGAGGCGTGCGCACGCTGTCGGCCGTGCTGATCGGCGTGGCCGTCTCCCTCCTGCTGTGCGGCTGGGCGGGCGACTCGGTGTGGTTGGCCACCGGCCTCTTCATGGCGTGCTTTGCGGCCCTGGGCGCCGGCAACGGAGCGGTGTTCCAGCTCGTGCCGCTGCGGTGGCCGACGACCACGGCGGTGGCGGGCTCGATGATCGGGGAGATCGGTGCACTGGGAGGCGGCTTCGTTCCCAATGCGATGGGCCTCTCCAAGCAGTACGGGGGCTCCTATCTGTGGGGGTTTGCGGCGTTCGCGCTGGCCACGGTGACGATGCTGCTCGTGCTCTGGCGTGCGCAGAAGCGCTGGACGGCAAGCTGGATCGATCAGGGTGGCAAAGCGCGCACTCCGCTGCCCGCCGCCTCCCGCCCCGGCCCTGCGACGCCGGTGCATGCCCCCGTGCCTCACGGGCCCGCCGTGACTGCGGCGGGCGCACCGGTCGGCGTGGTGAATGCCGTCCCGAAGACCCGGCCCCTCGCGTCCCAACCGGGCGCCTGGCGCTGAGCCACCGAAGAAGGACCATCCATGAGAAAGATGAAACTGGTGATGATCGGCAACGGCATGGCGGGTGTGCGCACCGTCGAGGAGTTGCTCAAGCTCGCCCCGGACCTCTACGACATCACGATCTTCGGCGCCGAGCCGCACCCCAACTACAACCGCATCCTGCTCTCCCCCGTGCTGGCCGGCGAGCAGAGGCTGGACGAGATCATCCTCAACCCCCTCGAGTGGTATCGCGAGAACGGCATCTCGTTGCACCTGGGCAAGAAGGTCGTCGACGTGGATCGTCGGCGCCGCATCGTGACGGCCGAGGACGGCACCACGGCCGCCTACGACCGGCTGCTGATCGCCACGGGCTCCACCCCCTTCATTCCGCCTGTGCCGGGCAAGGACCTGGAGGGCGTCGTCGCCTACCGCGACATCGCGGACACGAACACCATGATCGAGGCGGCGCAGCGCTACAAGCACGCGGTCGTGGTCGGCGGGGGCCTGCTGGGGCTGGAGGCGGCCAACGGGTTGATGCGCCGTGGCATGCAGGTGACGGTCGTGCACATCGCCCCTTGGTTGATGGAGCGACAACTCGACGAGGTGGCCGGCAAGATGCTGCAGAAGTCGCTCGAAGACCGCGGACTGAGGTTCTTGATCGGCGCTCACACCACGGCGCTCATCGGCGATCGGGACGGCGGCAGGTCGGGCCGCGTGATGGCCGTGCAGGTCAAAGACGGCCGCGAGGTGCCTGCGGACCTGGTCGTGATGGCCGCCGGCATCCGTCCCAACACCGAGCTGGCGGAGAAGATCGGCCTGCACTGCCACCGCGGCATCGTCGTGACGGACACGATGCAGACCATCACCGATCCGCGCATCTACGCCGTGGGCGAGTGCGCCTCGCACCGCGGTGTCGCCTACGGCCTGGTCGCCCCGCTGTTCGAGCAAGGCAAGGTCTGCGCGACGCACCTGGCGGAGTTGGGCATCGGCCGCTACACCGGATCGCAGGTGTCCACCAAGCTCAAAGTGACCGGCATCGACCTCTTCTCGGCCGGCGACTTCATGGGCGGCGAAGGCACCGAGGAGATCGTGCTGTCCGACCCCTACGCAGGCGTGTACAAGAAGCTCGTCCTCAAGGACGACAGGCTGGTGGGTGCGTGCCTGTACGGCGACACGGTCGACGGCAGTTGGTACTTCAAACTGCTGCGGGAGGGCCGCTCGGTGGCGCAGCTGCGCGACCGGCTGATGTTCGGCGAATCGAACATCGGTGACACCGGCCACCAGGGCCACAGCAAGGCCGCCGAGATGGCCGACACCGACGAGGTCTGCGGCTGCAACGGCGTGACCAAGGCCGCGATCTGCCGGGCCATCAAGGACAAGGGCCTGTTCACGCTGGACGAGGTGCGCAAGCACACCAAGGCCAGTGCCTCGTGCGGATCGTGCACCGGGCTGGTGGAACAGATCCTGATGGCCACCGCAGGTGGCGATTACTCCGCCGCGCCGAAGAAGAGGGCGATGTGCGGCTGCACCGATCACAGCCACGACGAGGTGCGTCACGCCATCCGTCAGCACAAGCTGCTCAGCATCGAGCAGACCTTCCGCTTCCTCGAATGGCGCACACCGAGCGGCTGCACCACCTGTCGCCCGGCGGTCAACTACTACCTTCTGGCGACCTGGCCGAAGGAAGCCACGGACGACCCGCAGTCACGCTTCATCAACGAACGCAGCCACGCCAACATCCAGAGGGACGGCACCTACTCGGTCGTGCCACGCATGTGGGGCGGCGAAACGACGGCCGCCGAACTGCGCCGCATCGCCGACGTCGTGGACAAGTACAAGATCCCGACGGTCAAGGTCACCGGCGGCCAGCGCATCGACCTCCTGGGCGTCAAGAAGGAAGACCTGCCCCAGGTCTGGCGCGATCTCGGCATGCCGTGCGGCCACGCGTACGCCAAAGCGTTGCGCACCGTGAAGACCTGTGTGGGCAGCGAATGGTGCCGCTTCGGCACCCAGGACTCCACGCGCATGGGCAAGGAGCTCGAGCGTGCCCTGTGGCGCATGTACGCGCCGCACAAGGTCAAGCTGGCCGTCAGCGGCTGCCCCCGCAACTGCGCCGAAAGCGGCATCAAGGACGTGGGGATCATCGGGGTGGATTCCGGGTGGGAGATCTACGTGGGAGGCAACGGCGGCATCAAGACCGAGGTTGCACACTTCTTCTGCAAGGTCAAGACGCACGAGGAAGTCCTGGAGTACGCAGGAGCGTTCCTGCAGCTCTACCGCGAGGAGGGGTGGTATCTGGAGCGCACCTGCCACTACATCTCCAGGGTCGGCCTGGACCACGTCAAGAAGAAGGTGCTGGACGATGCCGACCACCGTCGGGCGCTTTGGGCACGCTTGAGGTTCTCGCTCGAAGGCGAGCCCGACCCCTGGGTCGAGTTCGACAAAGCCCGGGTGGACCTGAGGCAGTTCGAGGCCCTGTCCGCCTGACCGTCCCGCCCACGCACGAACGGAACTGCATCATGACCCAATGGAAACCGATCTGCCGCGTCGACGACATCCCGGTGCTGGGTGCGCGTCGCGTGGCCCGCGCGCAAGGCGCGGACGTGGCCGTCTTTCGCACTGCACAGGACAAGGTCTTCGCGCTGCTGGACCGTTGCCCCCACAAGGGCGGGCCGCTGTCGCAGGGCCTCGTCTTCGGCGAGCACGTGGCCTGCCCCCTGCACAACTGGGCGATCGGCCTGCACGACGGATGCGCGCAGGCACCCGACCACGGCTGCACGCCCCGCTTCAGTGTGAGGGTCGAGGGCGGCGAGGTGTACCTCGATGCGGAAGAACTTCAGACGATCGCCGTGGACGACAGCGAGTTGCAGGCGCAGGCGCTGCTGCGCCGCGTGGCAGCGTGACGCCCCAGCGGCCTTGCCTCATGCGTGAAACGAAATCGACCTGCCCCTACTGCGGCGTGGGCTGCGGACGCGCCGGTGGCGGTCCGCTCTGCGGTGTCACCGGGCACCCCCCTTTCGTCCCCCCGCTCAGCGGGGGGCTCCCCGCCGCCCCAGCGGCCTTGCCTCATGCGTGAAACGGAATCGACCTGCCCCTACTGCGGCGTGGGCTGCGGACGCGCCGGTGGCGGTCCGCTCTGCGGTGTCACCGGGCACCCCCCTTTCGTCCCCCCCGCCCAGCGGGGGGCTCCCCCGCCGCCCCAGCGGCCTTGCCTCATGCGTGAAACGAAATCGACCTGCCCCTACTGCGGCGTGGGCTGCGGACGCGCCGGTGGCGGTCCGCTCTGCGGTGTCACCGGGCACCCCCCTTTCGTCCCCCCGCCCAGCGGGGGGCTCCCCGCCGCCCCAGCGGCCTTGCCTCATGCGTGAAACGAAATCGACCTGCCCCTACTGCGGCGTGGGCTGCGGGGTCATCATCGAGTCGGAGGGTGAGCAGATCGTCGGGGTGCGGGGCGACCCGCAGCATCCGGCGAACTTCGGGCGTCTGTGCACGAAGGGCAGCACGCTGCACCTGACGGCCATGGCGCCGTTGATGCGGCAGAACCGCCTGCTCGAGCCCATGATGCGCGTTTCGAGGCAGCAGCCGCCGCGACCGGTATCGTGGGACGTGGCGCTCGACGAGGCGGCGCAACGGCTCGCAGGGGTGATCCGCCAGCATGGGCCGGATGCGGTGGGCTTCTACATCTCCGGCCAGTTGCTCACCGAGGACTACTACGTCTTCAACAAGCTCGCCAAGGGGCTGCTCGGCACGAACAACATCGACACGAACTCGCGGCTGTGCATGAGCAGTGCCGTCGCGGCATACAAGCAGACCCTGGGGGCCGATGCCCCGCCGGCCTGTTATGACGACGTGCATCGCGCCCAGACGATCTTCATCGCCGGCTCGAACACCGCCTATGCGCATCCCATTCTGTTCCGGCGCATCGAGGAGGCCAAACGGGCCAACCCGGCGCTGCGGATCATCGTGGCCGACCCGCGGCGCACCCCCACCGCCGAAGCGGCCGACCTCCACCTGCCGGTGCAGCCGGGCACGGACGTGGCGCTCTTTCACGGCATGCTCCATGTGCTGATCGAGGAAGGGCTGCTCGACACCCGCTTCATCGCACAACACACCACCGGCTTCGAGACCCTGCGGGCCACGGTACGCCGCTACACGCCGCGGACGGCAGCAGCGCTGTGCGGCCTGGAGGAGCGCAGCCTCGTGCAGGCGGCCCGCTGGTTCGGACAATCGACCGCCACGCTTTCGCTCTATTGCCAGGGGTTGAACCAGAGCGCCAGCGGGACCGCCAAGAACGCGGCGCTCATCAACCTGCACCTGGCCACCGGCCAGATCGGCCGCCCCGGGGCGGGACCCTTCTCTCTGACCGGGCAGCCCAATGCCATGGGGGGTCGCGAGGTCGGCGGGCTCGCCAACCTGCTCAGTGCGCACCGGGATCTGTCCGACCCGCACCACCGGGCCGAAGTGGCGCGCCTGTGGGGCGTGCCGGACGTGCCTGCCACACCGGGCACGACGGCCGTGGAGATGTTCGAAGCGGCGGCCCGCGGTCAGATCAAAGCCCTGTGGATCGTTTGCACCAACCCTGCGCAATCGATGCCCGACCAGCGCACGGTGCGCCAGGCACTCGAGCGCGCGGAGCTGGTCATCGTGCAGGAAGCGTATGCCACCACGGCGACCTGCGCCTATGCCGACCTGCTGTTGCCGGCCGCGACGTGGGCAGAGAAGGACGGCACCGTCACCAACAGCGAGCGGCGCGTCACGCGTGTGCGAGCGGCCGTACCGCCGCCGGGGTCGGCACGCTGCGACTGGCGCATCGCGGTGGACATTGCGCGCCGCCTCGAACGACGGCTGCCCGCGCGGGCGCCCCACACACTGTTCCCCTACGACAGCCCCGAGGCGATCTGGAACGAGCATCGCGAAACCACACGAGGCCGCGACCTGGACATCACCGCTCTGAGCTACGCCTTGCTCGAGGAGCTGGGGCCTCAGCAGTGGCCCATGCCGCAAGGCGCCACTACCGGTCGCGCCCGCCTGTACGAGGACGGCCGCTTCCCCACGCCCGACGGACGGGCGCGCTTCGCCAACGTCGAGTACGTGCCGGTGGCCGAAGCACGGGATGTGCGTTATCCCATCAGCCTGACGACCGGGCGGTTGCGCGACCAGTGGCACGGCATGAGCCGCACCGGCCAGCTGGGCCGGCTGTTCGGGCATGTGAGCGAACCGTGCATCGAGTTGAGCCCCGCCGACATGGCACGCCAGGGCCTGCGCGACGGAGACCTGGTGCACATCACCTCGCGTCGAGGCTCCATCGTGTTGCCTGCCCAGGGCAGCGGCGAAGTGGCGCCGGCGCAGGCCTTCATCGCGATGCACTGGGGCGATGAGTTCGTGTCGGGGCAGACGGGCAGCGGTCAGCCGGCCGCCGGCGTCAATGCGCTGACCACCAGTGCTCACTGCCCGGTCTCGAAGCAGCCCGAGCTCAAGCACGCAGCGATCAAGATCCTCAAGGCCGAGTTGCCGTGGTCGCTACTGGCCGCGGGTTGGCTGCCCGCTCACTGCGCCCAGGCGGTGCGTGCCGAGTTGCGCACTCTGATGAGCCGGTTTGCCTACGCTGCCTGCGTGCCCGTGGGCCGCGAGACGGGCCCGCGCGACCCGGTGGGGCTGCTCCTGCGCGCCGCGTCCTACGAGCCGCCCCCCGCGCCGCTTCTGGAGACGCTCGAACGCCTGCTCGGGTTGGACGGACCGAACGCCTTGCGCTACCTGGACCGCCGGCGCGGGCAGCGCCGCGTGATGCGGTTGACGGACGCCGAATCGGGCGAGCCGGTCGCCCTGCAGGCCTTCTTGCTGGCCGGCGATATCAGTGCCGGGCGCTGGGTCAAGCCGCTGTGGCAGGAGCGGCGTCCCGCGCAGGACTACGGCCGCCTGTTGCTCGTGCCCGGGGCACACCCCCCGGCGTCGCAGGCCGCAACGCCCCGCCGCCAGGTGTGCGCCTGCTTCGACGTCGCGGACACCCAGATCCTCGAGGCCTGTCCGCCGGACGCAGCCACCGTCGAGGCCCGACTGCACGCCGTGCAGGCCCGGTTGCGCTGCGGCACGCAGTGCGGTTCGTGCCTGCCCGAGGTCCGCAAGCTCCTTCAAGCCCCGACCGCACTCGCGGCGCCTGCCTGAGCAGCCGGGGCCTGTGCACCGGCCCTCGGTACGCCATACCCGCGATGCGCGCCCGCCACGACCGGCGCGCGGCGAACGCTGGTCCGAGAATTGCGGGATTGCATGGGCGCGGCCGCACCGGCTGCGCGGTGGGACGCGACAGCGTGATGGGTATTTCTCACTACATCAAAGAAATCGGCCGCGGCAAGGAAGGCGCACGCTCGCTCTCGAGCGAGCAGGCCTACGACCTCATGTGTCAGGTGCTGGACGGCCGGGTCACCGACCTCGAACTCGGCGCCTTCGCCATCGCCATGCGCATCAAGGGCGAGTCGATCGAAGAGCTGCAAGGCTTCCTGGAGGCCGTCACCGAGCGCTGCATCCCGGTGCCCGCGCCTCGCCCCATCGTGGTGCTGCCGTCCTACAACGGCGCACGCCGCCTGCCCAACTTGACACCGCTGCTGGCGCTGCTCCTCGCACGGGAAGGGGTGCCGGTGCTGGTCCATGGCGTGGGGCACGATCCCGGTCGGGTCACCACGGCGCAGATCCTCACGGCCCTGGGTGTGCCGCAAGCCAGCGATGCCCGCGCGATCCTGCAGGCCTGGCACCGCCGCCGTCAACCGGCGTTCATCCCCACCGAGGCCCTGTGCCCGCCTTTGGCGCGGCTGCTGGACGTGCGCAGGGTGATCGGGCTGCGCAACCCCGCGCACACCGTCGCCAAGATCCTCGCCCCCACCGCGCCCGGACAGGCGCTGCGCGTCGTGAACTACACCCACCCCGAGTACGGCCAAACGCTCGCGCAGTTCCTGGAGCGCACCGCCGCCCATGCGTTGCTGTTGCGGGGGACGGAGGGCGAGCCGGTGGCCGACCCGAGGCGCACGCCGCGCATGGAGGTCTTCCTCGCCGGCCGCCGGCAGCCCGCGCTGGGCGCCACCGCGCGCGAAGGCGTGCTGACCGACCTGCCGCCGCTGCCGCGCGAGTGCGACGCCGCCACCACGGCGCAGTACATCCAAGGCGTGCTCAGCGGCGAGCAGCCCGTCCCCGCGCCCATCCTCAAGCAAGTGGAATGCATCTTGCAGACCCTCGCGCAACTCCCCTGCGCGAGCGGCACGTCGCATGAACTTTCCGCATGAACTCCCCCCCAGCGAGCCACCCTGCGGCCCGGTGGTCACCCTGGTCGGTGCGGGGCCGGGGCATCCCGACCTGCTGACCGTCGCAGCCGTCAAAGCCATCCGGCGCGCCACCGTCCTTCTGGTGGACGATCTGGTCGGCGACGCCGTCTTGCGCTACGCGCGCCCGAGCACGCGCATCGTTCGGGTCGGCAAACGCGGCGGCTGCCGCAGCACCCCCCAAGCCTTCATCGAACGCTGGATGATCGCCGAGGCGCGGCGAGGCGAGCGGGTCGTGCGACTCAAGGGCGGCGACCCGTGCATCTTCGGCCGTGCGGGCGAGGAGCGCCGTGCCCTCGAAGCGGCGGGGCTGCGCGTGGAAGTGGTCAACGGCATCACGGCCGGCGTCGCCGCCGCCACCGCACTGGGCGTGCCGCTCACCCACCGCGCCCATGCGCACGGCGTGATCTTCGCCACCGGCCATACGCGCGACGGCGCCCCGTCGCCCGACTGGCGCTCGCTGGCCACCCTCGCGTCGCAGGGCTACACCCTGGTGATCTACATGGGCGTCGCCTCGGCGGCCGAGATCGAGCGCGGGCTGCGGGAGGTGCTCCCCGCCTCGACGCCCGTCGGCATCGTGCAACACGCCAGCTTGCCTCAGGAGCGGCGCGTGCACGCCCGCTTGGGAGACTTGCACGCAGCCCTCTCGCGCCACGGTCTGGCGAGCCCCGCCATCATCGTCGTCGGCGACGTGCTCGCCGCAGCGAGCCCGCACGTCACCGCCCCTTCGGCGCAGGCGGGTGGCGCCGCGCCGACGCCACGCGCCGGGCTGAACCCGACACCGGCCGCCGTGCAGGAGTGCTGAGCCGTCAGTGAGCCTGGCGCCGCACGAAGAACAGGGCCGCGCCGACGGCCATCAGCACGCTGCCGAAAAAGCGGTTCTGCCAGCGCATCGCCTGCGGGCGGCGGAACAGGGCCTGCAAGCGCGAGGCCAGCAGCGCATAGCCGTGCATCACAACGAGGTCCACCGCACACATCGTCGCCCCGAGGATCAGCAGTTGCAGGGCGAGCGGCCGCGCCGGGTCGATGAACTGCGGCAACACCGCCACCATGAAGACGATGCCCTTCGGGTTCGTCAGGTTCGTGAACACCCCGGTGAAGAAGCGCCGGCGTGCCGACATCGGTGCCACTTGCACCGTCTTGCCTGAGGTGTGCACCGGCGAACGCCACTGCTGCACCCCGAGCCAGATGAGGTAGGCGGCTCCCACCACCTTGATGACCATGAAGGCCGTCTCGGAGGCGAGCAGGATGGCCCCCAGTCCGCCGCCGGCGATCAGCAGCGTCCCCATGAGCCCGACCTGCAATCCGGCGATCGTCGTGCTTGCCCTGCGCACGCCGTACGACAGGCCGTGGCTCATCGACAGCACCGCGCCCGACCCCGGCGAAACGGCGATGACCCAGCAGGCGAAGAAGTACGCCCACCACACTTCAGTCTTCATGAGGTCTCCGAGGAAGACGCCGCAGCCGCGAAGGCGGCGCCAAGCGCAAACGAGGATGGAGGATCGGCTCGATTCTGCCGGACAGCGCCAAGGATAATCCGCCCGATGCAGCAGTTCGATGTCGTGATCGTCGGGGCCGGGGCGGCAGGCCTGTTCTGTGCGGGCGTCGCGGGTCAGCTCGGCCTCAAGGTCCTGGTGCTCGACCACGCGAAGAAGGTCGCCGAGAAGATCCGTATCTCGGGCGGCGGGCGGTGCAACTTCACCAACCGTGACGCCACGCACGAGCAGTTCCTCTCGTCCAACCCGCACTTCTGCCGCTCGGCGCTCGCCCGGTACACGCCGCGAGACTTCCTGGCACTCGTGCAGCGCCACCGCATCGCCTGGCACGAGAAGCACAAGGGGCAGCTCTTTTGCGACGAGTCGAGCGAGGACATCATCCGCATGCTGCTGCGCGAATGCGACGCCGGGGGCGTCCAGCGCTGGCATTCGTGCACCGTGCACGCCGTGCGGCACACGGCAGCCCGCTTCGAACTCGACACCCGTGCCGGCGTCGTGGCCGGCGCCCGGCTCGTGGTTGCGACCGGGGGCCTGTCGATTCCGCAGATCGGTGCCTCCGACTTCGGGTACCGGCTCGCTCGCCAGTTCGGCCACCGCGTGGTGCCCACCCGGCCCGCCCTGGTGCCGCTCACGTTCGACGCTGCAGCCTGGGCGCCCTTCGCGGCGCTGGCCGGGGTGTCGCTCGAAGTGCGGATCGCCACCGGCGAGGGCAAGGGGCGCGGCGAGTTTCTGGAGGACCTGCTCTTCACGCACCGGGGTCTGAGCGGGCCCGCCGTGCTGCAGGTTTCCAGCTACTGGCATCCCGGCCAGCCCATCCTCGTCGACCTCGTGCCCCACCTGCGCTTGAGCGAGGCGCTGCGCGAAGCCAAGGCGGCCCGCACGCGCAAGCACCTGCCGAACGAACTGGCCGCGTGGATGCCTGCCCGACTCGCCGACACCTGGCTCGCCCTCGGCGTGGAGGCCGAGGGCGCCACGCGCGGCGCCCAGCCAGGAAGTGGCCCCCCATACAAGGCGGCCGTCCCCCCTGCACTCGAGCGACCCCTCGGCGAGATCCGCGACCGTGACCTCGACCACTTGGCCGAGCGGCTGCACCGTTGGTCGCTGGTGCCCAGCGGCACCGAGGGGTACCGCAAGGCCGAGGTCACGGCCGGGGGCGTCGACACGCGGGAGCTGAGCTCCCAGACGATGGAAAGCCGGCTCGTACCCGGGCTGCACTTCATCGGCGAGGTGGTGGACGTGACCGGCTGGCTGGGGGGCTACAACTTCCAGTGGGCCTGGGCGAGCGCGGCCGCCTGCGCCCGGGCGATGGCTGCCGCTCGGCCCGGGCCCTGAGCCTCGGCGCCGCGCTCTTTGCGCCCGGCGGCCAGCCCGCTTATAATGACCGACTTTGCTGGCAAACCGCGCGCAGCATGCCGACCTCCGTTTGGCACGGCGCACGAGGGCCGAGAGGCCCCGGCACCCAGGCCGAGCGGGCCGAATCGACGCAGCGACCCTTCGAGGCGCCGCGCTCGGCTCGGCCTCTTGCGGCGCCCGGCCGGTACCACCGGGCGGCCCCGAGCGACGACGCTTGCCCCGCGCACCGATTATCGAGAAGGATCCGATCTCTCAATGACTACCATTCGCGTCAAAGAAAACGAGCCGTTCGACGTGGCCCTGCGCCGCTTCAAGCGCACCATCGAGAAGCTGGGCCTGCTGACCGAACTGCGCGCCCGCGAGTTCTACGAGAAGCCCACGGCCGAACGCAAGCGCAAGAAGGCTGCGGCGATCAAGCGCCACTTCAAGCGTGTGCGCAGCATGCAGCTGCCCAAGAAGCTGTACTGACGACACCGGCGCGGCGCCTGGCGTGGCCGCGCTGCGACGCGATACCGAAGGCGCCGCGTGCGCGACGAATCCAAGCCCGGCCGGGGACGCCCTGCCGGGCTTTCGTGTTTCTGTACCATGCCACCTCTGGCCGATCGGCACCGCTGAGAGGGCGCGGGGCACCCTCACCTCCCGCGGGCCCCGGGCCACGCCCGGCGAAGGCCGCACCCCTTTTGGGACGAACGAAATGAGCCTCAAGGAACAAATCCAGGAAGACATGAAGGCCGCGATGCGCGCCAAGGACAGCGCGCGGCTCTCCACCATCCGCATGCTGCTGGCGGCCGTCAAACAGAAGGAAGTCGACGAGCGCATCGAGTTGGACGACGCCGCCGTCATCGGGGTGGTGGACAAGCTTATCAAGCAGCGCAAGGACGCGCAGGCGCAGTACGCGCAGGCGGGCCGCGGCGATCTGGCCGACAAGGAAGCGGCCGAGATCGTCGTGCTGGAGGCCTACCTGCCCCAGCGCCTGACCGAGGCCGAGATCGAGGCCGAAGTCGCTCGACTGGTGCAGGAGACGGGCGCCACGGGCCCGGCCGACATGGGCAAGGTGATGGCAGCCGCCAAGACCCGCCTGGCGGGCAAGGCCGACATGGGCCAGGTCTCCGCCGCCGTCAAGCGGGCCCTGAGCCGCTGAGCTCGGCGCCGCGCCGAAGAGCCAGCACCGCCGCGACCGCTGGCGAGGCGCTTGCCACGCTTCCCATCGAGGGGCAGGATTCGAAGCCCGGATCCGCCCCCGCTGCCCACAGGAGGACCGACGATGACCCTATCCCTGCAACAGCTTGCGCCCGATGTGTGCGCCGCGCCGCAACTCACCCCGGCCGACATGGCGGCGGTGGCGGCCGCCGGCTTCAAGAGCGTGATCAACAACCGCCCCGACGGCGAGGGCGGCCCGGACCAACCCAAGAGCGCCGACATCGAAGCCGCGGCGCGGGCCGCGGGCCTTCAGTACGTGCACCTGCCGGTCAACCCCACCGTGCAGACACCCGAGGAGATCGCGCGCTTCGGCGAGTTGCTCCAGACGTTGCCCCGGCCCGTGCTGGCCTTCTGTCGCTCCGGCGGCCGCTGCACCCGCCTCTTCCAAGCCGCCACCTCGCGCTGAGACCCGACGGTTTTCCTAAGGGTCTTCCCTAGAACTCGCGGAAACACGGCCTGCTTTCAGGCCGTGTTCAGTTCAAGCTCCGTACAGTGCGCCCGCCGCTGTGCGGGTCGTGCGGCCCCAGTGCCGCACGCACCCGAGGCGCGTCTGCAGTTCCGGCTCGGGGGATGTCCACTGCCCCAAGCCGTCCACCATCCACGGAGACGAGATGTCCGCGCTATTAAAGCTGTCTGGTCTGATCGACCGGATCAATCTTCTTGTCGGCAAATTGACCATGTGGCTCGTCCTGGGGGCCGTACTGATCAGCGCCGGCAACGCCATCGTGCGCAAGGTGTTCAACATGAGTTCGAACGCCCTGCTCGAGATCCAGTGGTATCTGTTCGCAGCGGTCTTCATGCTCGGCGTGGGCTACACGCTGCTGCACAACGCGCATGTGCGCATCGATTTCATCTCCTCGCGACTGTCCAAGCGCACCAACGCGATCATCGACGTCCTGGGAATCATCGCCTTCATCATCCCGCTGAGCCTCATCCTCATCAACCTGTCCTGGCCTCTGTTCTACAAGGCCTATGTCAGCGGCGAGATGTCGCAGAACGCCGGCGGCCTCGTGCGCTGGCCCGTGTACCTGCTCATGCCCGTCGGCTTCTCGATCCTGCTGGTGCAGTCCGTGTCGGAGCTCATCAAGCGCGTCGCTTTCCTGGCCGGCCACCGCAGCGAGCCGTTCACCTTCAACGAAGAGAAGTCCGAGGAACAGAAGCTGGCCGAGGAACTGGCCCGCGAAGCTGAACAAGTCCAACTGAAGGCCAAGTGATGATCGAGTTCCTGACCGCCAACTTCGTCCCGCTGATGTTCGCGGGACTCCTGTTCTTCCTGCTCAGCGGCATTCCCGTCGCCTTCGGTCTGGCCGCCACCGGCCTGCTGTTCGGCTTTCTCGGGATGGAACTGGGGCTGTTCGGCTCCAACCTCTTTCAGGCCTTGCCGCTGCGTGTGTTCGGCATCATGCAGAACGACACGCTCCTGGCCATCCCCTTCTTCACGTTCATGGGCATCATCCTCGAGCGCTCAGGCATGGCAGAGGATCTGCTCGAGACGGTGGGCCAGGTCTTCGGGCCGGTGCGCGGCGGCCTGGCGATTGCCGTCATCCTGGTGGGCGCGCTGCTCGCAGCCACCACCGGCGTGGTCGCGGCCGCGGTGATCTCGATGGGCCTGATCTCCTTGCCCATCATGCTGCGCTACGGCTATAACCGCGTGATCGCCACCGGCACCATCACCGCGTCCGGCACGCTGGCCCAGGCGATCCCCCCGTCGCTCGTGCTGATCGTGATGGCCGACCAGCTCGGCCGCTCGGTTGGGGACATGTACGCCGGCGCGCTGATTCCGGGCCTGATGCTCGTGGGCCTGTACCTTGTCTTCATCGTCCTGGTGGCGATCTTCAAGCCCAGCTGGGCCCCCGCACTCCCGCCCGAGGCGCGCATCTACCGCGAAGACAACGGCTCCAGCGGCCATCGATCCTTGCTCGTGCTGCTGCTCATCTGCGGCGCTGCCGGGTATGCCTGGTCTCGCGTGCACGGCCAGATCATCAACCCGATGGTCGAGCGCAGCGGGCCGGCCCCGGGAGACGAGGTCTTCATCATGTCGATGACCGTCGCCTCCCTGCTCGCGCTGCTGATCGCGCTCCTGACGAAAGTCCTGCGGCTCAACCTGCTGTCCAAGCTCGCTCAGCAGGTCACGTTCGTGCTGATCCCGCCGCTGGTGCTGATCTTCCTGGTGCTGGGCACCATCTTCCTCGGCGTCGCCACGCCCACCGAGGGCGGCGCGATGGGCGCCGTCGGTGCCCTGGTGATGGCTCTCGCCCGCAAGCGGCTGTCCCTGCCGACCATGAAGCAGGCATTGGACAGCACGGCACGCCTGTCCTGCTTCGTGTTGTTCATCCTGATCGGCTCCACCGTCTTCAGCTTCACGTTCAACGCGGCGGACGGCCACATCTGGGTCGAGCATCTGTTCGACAAGCTGCCGGGCGGCGCGCTGGGCTTCCTGATCGTCGTGAACCTGCTGGTCTTCGTGCTCGGCATGTTCATCGACTTCTTCGAGATCGCCTTCATCGTGATCCCGATCCTGGCGCCGGTGGCCGACAAGATGGGCATCGACCTCATCTGGTTCGGCGTCATCATCGCGATGAACCTGCAGACCTCCTTCCTGACCCCGCCCTTCGGATTCGCGTTGTTCTACCTGCGCAGCGTCGCAGCGAAGAACGACTACGTGGACCGGGTCACCAACAAGCTCATCCCGGCGGTGACCACGGCGCAGATCTACAAGGGCTCGATCGCCTTCATCATCCTGCAACTGATCATGGTGTCGATGATCATCGCGTTCCCGGGGCTGGTCTCCGACAACCTCCAGAAAGGCGAGGAGCTGAGCTCCGAGGAAGTGATGCAGCAGCTCCAGATGCCGCAGGACGGCGAGGAGCCCGCGCCTGAGGAGGGTCAGAGCGAGGAAGAACAGATGCCCGCGCCCGAGGACGAGGCGCCGGCCGAGGAAGACCCGATGAAGGCGCTTGAAGATGCCGCGAACAAGGCGAACGAGGGCACGAAGCCCTAGTCGATGCCCCGGGGGCGGGTAGCCACCCGCCCCTGCCGCCGGCGCTCCCGCACGGCGCCGCGCTACACGAAGGAGCCCGACCGGGCTCCTTTGTTTTTGCCTCGCCTTGCCGGGCCCGGCGGCGACAAAAAAGCCGCCCTGGATGGGCGGCTGGGTCGCTGGGCGGCCTGGCGGCTTGCCGGCGAGGCAAGCGAGCCGCTCGCCCCGCGACGACGGCCACAGCCGGATCAGAGCTTCGCCGACTGCATGTAACGGTCGAACTGGCCCTCGGTGAAGCGGAACCACAGGTTCTGCTCGCGGCGGAAGTTCGCGTAGTCGGTGTACACCTTCTTCCAGTTCGGATTCTTGCTGCTGATCTCGCTGTACAGCGCCATCGACTCCTTGAAGGCTGCGTCCATCACCGCCTTGGGCAACGCGACCACTTTGGTCTTGGCCGCCACCAGCTGCTTGAGCGCGCCCGGGTTGCGCGCGTCGTACTTGGCCTGCATGTCGGTGTGCGCGTACGCGGCGGCCGCCTCGATGATCGCCTTGTACTCGGACGACAGACCCTCATACGCCTTGGTGTTGACGTACAGGTCGAGTTGGGGGCCGCCCTCCCACCAGCCGGGATAGTGGTAGAACGGCGCCACCTTGTTGAAGCCCAGCTTCTGGTCGTCGTACGGGCCCACCCACTCGGCCGCGTCGATCGTGCCCTTTTCCAGCGCCTGATAGATCTCGCCGCCCGGGATGTTCTGGGGAACCGATCCGAGGCGCTCGACCACCTTGCCCGCGAAGCCGCCGATGCGGAACTTCAAGCCCTTCATGTCGGCCAGGGTCTTGATCTCCTTGCGGTACCAGCCGCCCATCTGCGCCCCCGTGTTGCCCATCGGGAAGCTGATGATGTTGTACTGGGCATAGAACTCGCGCATGAGCTTCAGACCGTTGCCTTCGTACATCCAGGCGGTCATTTGCCGGGAGTTGAGGCCGAACGGGATCGCGCAGCCGATAGCGAAGGTCTCGTCCTTGCCGAAGAAGTAGTAGGGCGCGGTGTGAGCCAGTTCGACCGTGCCGTTCTGCACACCGTCCACCACGCCGAAGGGAGGCATCAGTTCACCGCCGGCATGCACCGAGATCTGGAACTTGCCGCCGGACATCTCACCGACCTTCTTCGCGAAGACCTCGGCGGCGCCGAAGATGGTATCCAGCGATTTCGGGAAGCTCGACGCGAGCCGCCAGCGGATGTTCGCCTGGGCGTGGACCACGGCGGGCGCGGCACCAGCGGCCAGGACCCCCGTCAGGCCGGCGTGACGCAGGAAAGAACGGCGTTCCATGTGTGTACTCCTGAAAGAGCGGTTAAAGGTTTTGCAAACGCGCCGCTGATTCTAGGAAGGCACTTTCAGCTCTTAGCCAGGGGTTTCCCTGTCACCGCCGCACTCGCCGCAAAAAAGGCCCTGCGGGGAAGGGTTTTCCGAGGCTGGCCGGCACGCTGGAGAGCCGCACCTTCTCACCGCGAGTTGCTCGATCGCGACAGGAGCAGGTCGGCCGATCTTCAGAAATGAAAAGGCCCCGCCTTGGCGGGGCCCGCACCGTGCTCCTCGAGCGAAGCTCAGAGCTTGGCCGATTGCATGTAGCGATCGAACTGCGCCTCGGTGAACCGGAACCAGAGGTTCTGGTCGCGGCGGAAGGCCTGCAGGTCGGAGTAGATCTTCTTCCAGGCGGGGTTCTTCGCCGAGAGCTCGGCGTAGAGCGCCTCGCACTCCTTGAACGCGGCGTCCATGATGGCTTTCGGGAACGGCAGCACCTTCACCTTGTGGCCCACCAGCTGCTTCAGGGCTCCCGGGTTGCGCGCGTCATACCTGGCCTGTACCTCGACGTGCGCGGAGGTGGCGGCTGCTTCGACGATGGCCTTGTACTCGGCGGACAACGAGTCGTAGGCTTTGCGGCCGATGTAGAAGTCCACCTGCGGGCCGCCCTCCCACCAGCCCGGATAGTAGTAATTGGGCGCGACCTGCCACAGCCCGAGCTTGAGGTCGTCGTACGGCCCCACGAACTCGGCGGCGTCGATCGTGCCCTTCTCGAGGGCCTGGTACACCTCGCCGCCCGGCAGGTTCTGCGGCACGACGCCCAGGCGCTCGACCACGCGGCCCGCGAAGCCGCCGATGCGGAACTTGAGCCCCTTCAGATCGGCGGCCGACTTGATCTCCTTGCGGAACCAGCCCGCCATCTGCGCGCCCGTGTTGCCGCCCGGGAAGTTGATGATGCCGTAGTTCGAATAGAACTCACGCATCAGCTTGAGGCCATTGCCCTCGAACATCCACGCCGTCATCTGGCGGGAGTTCAGTCCGAAGGGGATGCCGGCCCCCAGAGCCCAGGTGTCGTCCTTGCCGAAGTAGTAGTAGCCCACGCTGTAGCCGGCCTCGATGGTGCCCGCTTGCAGCGCGTCGACCACGCCGAGCGCGGGCACGATCTCGCCCGCGGCGTGCACGGAGACCTGGAACTTGCCACCGCTCAGCTCGGAGACCTTGCGGGAGAACGTCTCGGCCCCACCGTGCAGCGTGTCGAGGGACTTCGGGAAACTCGTGGCCAAGCGCCAACGCACGTTGGCCTGAGCCTGCACGACGGCAGGAGCCACCCCTGCGGAAAGCACGCCGGCCAAGCCGGCGGAACGAACGAAGAAACGACGGTCCATGGATACTGCCTCGATGTAAGACCGTGGATGAAATGCCAGGACATCGCGGCCGCAAGGACGCGACACCGGCGCGCAAAGGGCCTGGCTCGGTCGTCTTCGTGCGACGGCCGGGCGGGCCGAAACGTCCGAAGAGCCCCCGGTGGGAGCTCCCTTCCGCAGGTCACCGAGCACCCGATCGGGGCTGGAGACCGGGCGGGCGCCCTCGCGAGCGCCCGGCAATGGGTCGAAGACAATGACCGCGCCGCCACCAAGGCCGCGCGGTGCGCGTCATTACAGCTTGGCCGCCTGCATGTAGCGGTCGAACTGCGCCTCCGTGAACCGGAACCACAAGTTCTGATCGCGGCGGAAGGCGGCGTAGTCGGTGTACACCTTCTTCCAGTTCGGGTTGCTGGCCGACAGTTCCGAGTACAGCGCCATCGACTCCTTGAAGGCCGCGTCCAGGATGGCCTTCGGATAGGGCAGCAGCTTCGTCTTCTGGGCCACCAGCTGCTTGAGCGCAACGGGGTTGCGGGCGTCGTACTTGGCCTGCATGTCCACGTGCGCGTAGGCCGACGCCGCCTCGATGATGGCCTTGTATTCGGCGGACAGGCCCTGATAGGCCTTCGTGTTGATGTAGAAGGACAGCTCCAGGCCACCTTCCCACCAGCCGGGGTAGTAGTAGAAGGGCGCCACCTTGTTGAAGCCGAGCTTCTGGTCGTCGTACGGCCCGATCCATTCGGCGGCGTCGATCGTGCCCTTCTCCAGCGACTGGTAGATCTCGCCGCCGGGGATGTTCTGCGGCACACCGCCCAGGCGCTCGACCACCTTGCCAGCGAAGCCGCCGATGCGGAACTTCAGGCCCTTCATGTCCGCCAGGGTCTTGACCTCCTTGCGGAACCAGCCGCCCATCTGGGCCCCGGTGTTGCCGCCCGAGAAGCTGATGATGTTGTACTGCGCATAGAACTCGCGCATCAGCTTGGTGCCGTTGCCCTCCTGCATCCACGCGGTCATCTGGCGCGAGTTCAGTCCGAACGGGATCGCCCCGCCGATGGCGAAGGTTTCGTCCTTGCCGAAGAAGTAGTAGGGGGCCGTATGGGCGATCTCGACCGTGCCGTTCTGCACGCCGTCCACCACGCCAAAGGGAGGCATGAGTTCGCCGCCCGCATGGACCGAGATCTGGAACTTGCCGCCCGACAGCTCGCTCACCTTCTTCGAGAACACCTCGGCTCCGCCGTAGATGGTGTCCAGCGACTTCGGAAAGCTCGACGCAAGGCGCCAACGGATCGTTGCCTGCGCATGGACAGCCGGGGCCACCCCGGCGGCCAGCACGCCGGCCAGGCCGGCGCCCCGGATGAAGGATCTACGTTCCACAAAAGCTCCTAAGTTATTGCCGAAGGCTGTAAGAAAAAAATAACCGCTGCATTCTAAAGAAATGCAGCGGCGCTTCTGTTGGGGAACCTTCTGATTCGCTCTCCCGGCTTTCCTCCAGGATTATCAGGATATTTTCAGGCGACCATGATAAATACCGGCGCCATATTCAGGGAATATTCAGGAGCCCGCGACTTTCATTCGCTCGATCAGGACCGAGCCGATGGTCTTCGACCCGAGCGTGTAGGCATCGGCCCCGACCGCCACGATCTGCCGGAACATATCCTTCAGGTTCCCGGCGATGGTGATTTCGTGCACCGGATAGGCGATGCGTCCGTCCTCGACCCAGAAGCCGGCGGCGCCGCGGGAGTAATCACCCGTCACGTAATTGACGCCCTGCCCCATCAGCTCGATGACGAAAAGACCACGGTGCAGCTTGCGAAGCATCTCGTCGAGATCGTCCTGCGGCTGCGTGAGGCGGCTTTGCAGCGTGAGGTTGTGGGAGCCGCCGGCATGGCCGGTGGTCTTCATGCCCAACTTGCGCGCCGAGTAGCTCGAGAGGAAGTAGCCTTCCACCCGCCCGCCGCGCACCACATGGCGCTGCCGCGTGCGGACGCCCTCGTCGTCGAACGCAGCGCTGCCCTTGCCCTTCGGGATGTGCGGATCCTCGACGATGTCGATGTGCTCGGGAAACACCTGCTCGCCGAGGCTGTCGAGCAGGAAGCTCGCCTTGCGGTACAGCGCGCCGCCGCTCGTCGCTTGCACGAAGCCGCCCAACAACCCGGCCGCGAGCGTCGACTCGAACAGCACGGGGCACTCGCAGGTGCGGATCTTGCGTCCGTTGAGCCGCGACAACGCACGCTCGGCCGCATAGCGACCCACGGCCTCCGGCGCCGCCAGCTCGGCCGGATCGCGCATCGAGCTGTACCAGGCGTCGCGTTGCATGTCGTCGCCGCGGCCGGCTATCGGCGCCACCGAGATCGAGTGGCGCGAGCTCGCGTAGCCGCCGCCGAAGCCCCGGGTGTTGCCGGCGTAGAAGTGCGACTGCTGGGCCGACACCCCCGCCCCCTCCGAGTTGGTGATGCGCTTGTCGGTCTGCAAGGCCGCCTGCTCGCAGCGCAACGCCAGCTCTGCAGCCTTCTCCGCGTCGATCGGCCAGGGATGAAAGAGGTCCAGATCGCGTGCGGCTTCCGCGCCAAGGGCCAGGTCGTCCTCGTCCGGCAATCCGGCCGCCGGGTCCTCGGCGGTGAAGCGCGCGATGTCGTAGGCCGCGCGCACGGTCTGCTCGAGCGCCTGCCGCGAGAAATCGGACGTGCTCGCGTTGCCGCGCCGCTTGCCGAGGTACACCGTCACGCCGAGGGACTTGTCGCGGTTGCGCTCGACGTTCTCGAGCTCGCCCTTGCGCACCGAGACCGACAGGCCCACCCCCTCGGACACCTCGGCGGCCGCATCGCTCGCCCCCAACCGCTTGGCCACCTGTAGGGCTTCCTCCACGAGCTCGCGGAACTGCTCGCGCGTGTAGGAGAAGCCGTGGTCGTCGCGGGTCCTGGATGCATCGGTCATGGTGTGACAGTCGTAGAGAGGTAAAGGGCGGACTTATGATAGCGAGCCCCGCTTTGCATCCGGCCGACTGCGACGCTTGCTCGCCCACCTGCGGCGACAGGTTCGCGCCTTCGGGCGGCGGGCGGCAAAGCCCCTCGACAGGGCAAGCACACATGTCACGACGAGACTCCGACGTATTCGACGATGCCGCGGCCCAGGCCGAGCGGCCGAGCAAGACGCGCCGCAAGAAGGCGATGCACGAGTTGCAGGACTTGGGCGAGGCATTGGCCGCGCTGCCCGCGCACCAGCTCGTCACGCTCGAGATGCCCGAATCGTTGCGCGAAGCCATCCTGGAGTACCACCGCACCCGCTCTCACGAGGGGCGTCGGCGTCAGATGCAGTACATCGGCAAGCTGATGAGGGGTGTGGACTCGCAGCCCTTGCGTGAAGCGGTCGCCGCGCTCCAACTCGGCCGCGCCCGCGACACCCTGACGCTGCATCAGACCGAACGCTGGCGCGACGAGCTCATCGCCGACGACGACGCCCTCACCCGCTGGATGGCCGAGCACCCGGACTGCGACGTGCAGCCCCTGCGCGCCCTCATCCGCGCGGCGCGCAAGGATGCCGCCGCGAGCCCCGAGCAGCGCAGCGGCCGCGCGTACCGGGAGCTGTTCCAGTTTCTCAAGCCGTACCTGCAGGAGACGAACGACGATGAGTGACTTCGACCGTGTGCGCATCGGCGTGGTGTCCATCAGCGACCGCGCCTCCAGCGGCGCGTACGAGGACAAGGGCATCCCGGCCTTGAAGGAGTGGCTCACGCGCGCCTTGCGCAACCCCATCGACTGGGAGACGCGGCTCATTCCAGACGAGCAGGAGGGCATCAGCGCCAGCCTGCGCGAGCTGGTCGACGAGTGCCGCTGCGACCTGGTGTTGACCACGGGCGGCACCGGGCCCGCCCCGCGCGATGTGACGCCGGAAGCCACGCTCGCCGTCGCGGACAAGGTCATGCCCGGCTTCGGCGAGCAAATGCGGCAGATCAGCCTGCGCTTCGTGCCGACCGCCATCCTCTCGCGCCAGGTGGCGGTGATCCGCGGCCGGGCGCTCATCATCAACTTGCCGGGCCAGCCGAAGTCGATTGCCGAGACGCTGGAAGGCCTCAAGGACGACCAGGGGCAGCCGGTGGTACACGGCATCTTCGCGGCCGTGCCCTATTGCATCGACCTCATCGGCGGACCGTACATCGAGACCGTCGAGAGCGTGTGCAAGGCGTTCAGGCCCAAGTCGGCGCAGCGGCCTGCCAAGAGCGCATGACGGTGCGGTAAGGCGCCATGCCCCGGCCGGCGCCGGGCCTGCACTGGAGCAGCGGGGCCGGACCGCCGGGGGCGCGCCCGCCCCCCCGTGCGATCACTTGACGAGCTGGTTCAGCTGCTCGGCGTCGAACTGCTCGGTCGTGTGCGCCTCGCTGGGCACGCACTCCTGCGCACTTCGTCCGTGCGAGAGCTTCTGGATCGCCTGCCACAGCAAGGCGATCTGGTGCTCCTGGCTCGCGGCGTTGTCCACCAGGCCCTTGATCGCCTGCGACAACGGATCGTCGCCCTGCGTGATTCCGTAGGCCGAGAACCCCATGCGGTTGGCCGCCTCCTCGCGTGCCGATTCGGCCTCCTTGTGCAGGACGCGCGCCGGGTTGCCGACCGCCGTCGCCCCGGGGGGCACTTCCTTGACGACCACGGCGTTGGAGCCGATGCGGGCACCGTCGCCGACCGTGAACGCACCGAGCACCTGGGCATTCGCACCCACGATGACGCCGCGCCCGAGCGTCGGGTGACGCTTGGCGCCGCGAGTCAGGGACGTGCCCCCGAGCGTCACGCCTTGGTAGATGGTGCAGTCGTCACCGATCTCGGCGGTCTCGCCGATCACCACGCCCATGCCGTGATCGATGAACACGCGGCGGCCGATGCGGGCCCCGGGGTGGATCTCGATGCCGGTGAAAAAGCGGGCGAGGTGCGAGATGAAGCGGCCGAGCCACCGCCAGCCGTGCACCCAGCACCAGTGCGCCAGCCGATGCATCTGCAGCGCGTGCAGGCCCGGGTAACAGGTGAGCACCTCCCACGCGGAGCGCGCCGCAGGGTCGCGCTCCAGGATGCAGGAGATGTCTTCTCTCAGGCGCTGAAACATGGGCCGTCTGCCGGGAAACGAAACGGAGCGTGACAGTGTACCGGTGCACGCCCCGTCCTGCCCGGCGGCCCGGCGCTCGCCCCGACGCCGCCGATGGCTTGGACCCGGGGCTTCGCCCGTGCGACGAGGCCCCGGATCGCCACTGCGCGTCAGCGCGGCCCGTACACCGGCAGCGCGTTGCCCGCCTCGTAGGCCCCGATGTCGGGTGCCGCCCCGCGGAAACCGGAGTTCACGTTGGGAATGACGATGCCCTTGTCGACCACTGCAGCCGTCGCCGCGGGACGCAGGTCCGGCGCGTTGTAGGCCGTCATCGGCGAACCGGGCATCGAGGTGGGCGAGGCGAAGACGTTGAGCCCGACCTGGACGGCATGCTTTTCGGTCGTCTGGCTGCGCAGCGCCTCCAGGCTTGCGAAGCGCGCGCTGCCCAGTTGCCCGGAGAAGCTCGAGGCGGTCGTGCCATACGCATCGTAGTCCGCCTGCGAGGTCGCCGCATCGAGGTCGGCCACCTGCACCACGCGGCCAGAACCCGTGTTGTAGCCGTTGTACGTGCCGCCCGGCCCACCGATGAAGAGGTTGTTCCGGAATCGGGCGTGACGGATCGGTGCTCCGGCGAAGATGCCGAGGGCGTCGCCGCTCTTGACCACCGTGTTGTGCAACAGCAGATCGCCGGTGCTGCCGTTGTGCAGCTTGAAGGGCGACATCAGCACGTTGTACATGACATTGCGCACGAAGAACGTCGGGCCGCCGAGGCTGGGCTGCGACGAGGCTCCCATGAACGCGTTGGTGATGCGGTTGCGCAGGATGCGGCAGTTGTGGAAGCAGTAGTCGGCCTCGATGCCATCGTCGGCCGCATTGCGGATGTCGTTGTTCAGCACGTCGATGCTGAACTGATCGACGGCCTCGGACTGCTCGAGGAACGAGATCCCGTCGCGGAACCCGATGACGCGGTTGTTCATGACCACGTGGCCGGGCCCGGTCACGAGGATCCCCTCGCCCACGTTGTTGCCGCTGACCCCGAGCGAGGACGCGGCCCAGGCCGTGGCGCCGGTGACCACGTTGTCGGCGATGTAGGCGTTCTCCGCGCGCAGGAAGGTGACGATGCCGTCTCCGTTGGTCTTGATCGTGTTGCGCGTGATCGCGACATGCTTGGAGCTGTTGAATCGGACCCGCCCGTTGATCGTCAGCCCGGTGAGGTGCACGTGCTGCTGACCGATGATGTCGACGTTGCCGTTGATGACCGCGCCGCTGCTGCCCCGGATGACGATGGGCTTGCCCTCCACCCCGCTTCTCGACCAGCTGAAGCCGCTGTAGGTGCCGGGGCCGAGCTGCAGCACGTCTCCGGGCTGCGCAGAGGCCGCCACGCTGGAGAAGTTCGACGGGGTGACCGCCTTCACCGGCGCGTTCGCCATCGGGGCCGGCACCGGCCGCGTGCGCGCCTGCACCATGCGCACCGTAGAGCCTCCGTCCGGGTCCTTCAGGTTGAGCTCGATCTCGTAGGTGGTACCCGGCTTCAGGTCCATCAGGCTGCCGGAGTGCCGGTTGCCCCATGAGAAGCCGGCGTTGCTGCCCGCAGGCACACGGCGCAGCGCCATCGCGGTACGCCAGGTGGTCGCGCCCCGCTCGCGGAACCGCACCGACACTACCCCGTCCAGGTCCGCATCCCCGCTGATGGGCCACTCGATCGTGAGGCTGTGCAGCGTGGGATACGGGGTGGACACGGTACCGGGCGTGGTTGCATTCGAGGACACCGACATGCGCTCGGCCTGCTCGGGGTCGGCTCCCGCGAACTGAGGGGCCGCTCCACTGAGGTCGGCATCGAAAGCAGACGGATCGACGGTGTTCGTCCCGTCGCTCTCCCCGAGGCCGGGTGCTTCGCCCGATTCGGCGGTATCGACGCTGTCGGGGCTCGCCTCGGCCGTGGACGTGGCGCTGCCACCCCCACCGCAGGCACTCAGCCCGGCGGCAAGTGCCACCGCGCTGACCGTCAGGCGCCAAGGCATGCGGGACCATCCCGCATGAGAAAGCAAAGCAAGCAAAGGCCGGCTAGGCCGTGCAAACGACGACATCAGAGTTTCCCAACGACTGTGTGTTCGAGACACCGCGTTCGCACGAAGACCGCACGACGCGGGCGTTGCTTCTTCCGACGCGATCGCACCGGAGGCGGGGCGGATTCTTCGGGATCGAGTCGGGCGAACGTAAGCGGCCGAAACGGCAGCGGTGTCCTGCCTCTCTGGACGCGGGCCACGGCCGGTTACATGCCGGTCCACGTACTCACGAGACGTGCGAACTTGTTTGCACAACGTGCGGCCGGACGTCGCCGAGGCACGCCGGCGCGTACCCGGCCCTCTCGCTCAGGGCGATTCGTGCGTCCCGCCGGATCCCGGCGCTGCCCGTGTGCGCAGCATCGCCCTCGCGATGCCGCGCAGGATGTGGACTTCCTCCTCGGTCAGCTCCGCGCGGTTGAAGAGCTGATTGAGCCGGGGCAGGAGCTTCTTGGGCGCCGACGGATCGAGGAAGCCGATGTGCACCAGCGCCTGCTCCCAGTGGGACAGGACGCCCTGCACGGCACGGGCATCCGCGCGCCCCGTCACCGCGGTGCGCGGGTGCACCTCGAACCCTCCGAGCGCCTGTCGCCACTCGTAGGCGATCACCTGCACCGCCTGCGCCAGGTTGAGCGAGCCGTAGTCGGGAGCCGTGGGGATCGAAAGCACGCTGTGGCAGCGGTAGACGTCCTCGTTGGCCAAGCCATACCGCTCGGGCCCGAAGACGAACGCGACGCGCTCACCCCGCTGGGCCAGCGTCGGCAGGAAGGGCCGCGGCGCATGGGTCGGCGGACCGAAGTCGCGCGAGACCATCGCGGTGGCGCAGGCATGGGTCACACCGTCGAGAGCCTCGGCGAGCGTGCCTGCGATACGTGCTCTCACGAGGATGTCTGCCGCCCCGCTCGCCATCGCCACCGTCTCCTCCTGCACCAGCACGTCGGCATGGCGGGGCGAGACGAGCACGAGCTGGCGAAATCCCATCACCTTCATCGCCCGGGCCGCGGCCCCGACGTTGCCAGGGTGGCTCGTGCCCACGAGCACGAAGCGGGTCGCCGCCGCGGGATCGCAAAGGCAGGGGTCGGGCAAGTAGGTGGACATCGCGCAAACGGGGCCGCACTGGCGTGACCGGCGGGCAGGATAGAATTTCGAGCATTATCGTGATGGCGCCCGCAGGCCCGACCTGCCGGCGCCGTCTTTGCTCTTTCATTCCCGTCAACGTCCGCCTGCGGCTCGGCTGCGTCGTCCGAAGCCGCCCCCATCCGCCCAGACAGGTTTCGCTTATGTCCCAAGCCCTCCATCCGATGCTCAACACCGCGATCAAGGCCGCGCGCGCCGCCGGCGCGATCATCAACCGGGCATCGTTGGACCTGGACCTGCTGCGCGTGAGCGCCAAGTCGCCCAACGACTTCGTCACCGAGGTGGACCACGCGGCCGAGCAGGCCATCATCGAGACACTGCTCACGGCCTACCCCGGCCACGGCATCCTGGCCGAAGAATCCGGGCGCACCCACGGCAAGCGCGACAGCGACCACGTCTGGATCATCGATCCGCTGGACGGCACCACCAACTTCATCCACGGCTTCCCGGTGTACGCGGTGTCCATCGCGCTGCAGGTGCGCGGGCAGATCCAGCAGGCCGTCGTGTACGACCCGGCCCGCAACGACCTCTTCTATGCCTCCAAGGGGCGCGGCGCCTACCTCAACGACAAGCGCATCCGCGTCTCCAAGCGCACCCGGATGTCCGATGCGCTCATCGGCACCGGCTTTCCTTTCCGCAAGGGCGACAACTTCAAGCGCTACATGAAGATGTTCGAACTGGTGATGCAAAGCTGCGCCGGCGTGCGCCGCCCCGGCGCGGCCGCCTTGGACCTCTGCTACGTGGCCGCCGGGTACTACGACGGCTTCTTCGAGACGGGCCTCAACCCGTGGGACGTGGCCGCAGGCTCGCTGATCATCACCGAGGCCGGTGGCCTCATCGGCAATTTCACCGGCGAGCCGGACTTCCTGCATCAACGCGAGGTGGTGGCGGGCACGCCGCGCATCTACGGGCAGCTCGTGCAGATGCTTTCGCCCTTCACCCGCGTCATCAAGGAAGTCGAAGCCCCCGAAGGCGCGCAGGCGAAGCCCTCGCCCACCGCTGCGGCGGAGCCCGAGGCTCACGAAGAGGCCGCACCCCCCGCACCGCCCCGCAAGAAGGGCCCCGTGCGCCTGCGCCGGGCCGACGTGGAGGCCGAAAAGGCCGGCAAGAGCAAGGCCGGGACGGGCCCCGCCAGCGGATCGCCCGCTGCCGCGGGCGAGCGCCGCGACGACACGCAAGACGACACCGCCCCCTTCTGACGCCCACGACGGGAGCCGGCGATGAAGCACGCGGACGCGGCGACGCGCGAGCGCACGCAAGGGGCCCTGGGCAGTGCGGACTTCGCGCAGCACACGCCCATGATGCAGCAGTACCTGCGCATCAAGGCGCAGTTTCCGGACACGCTCGTCTTCTACCGGATGGGCGACTTCTACGAGCTGTTCTTCGACGACGCGGTCAAGGCCAACCGTCTGCTCGACATCACCCTCACCACGCGGGGCCAAAGCGCGGGCCAGCCGGTGGTGATGGCCGGCGTGCCGGTGCACGCCGTGGAGTCGTATCTGGCCAAGCTGATCAAGCTCGGCGAGGCTGTGGCCATCTGCGAACAGGTGGGCGAGGTCGGCGCGACCAAAGGGCCGGTCGAGCGCAAGGTGGTGCGCGTGGTGACGCCCGGCACGGTGACCGACACCGAACTCCTCTCGGACAAGGCCGACACTCTGCTCGTGGCCCTGCACCGTCAAGCGGCCCGCTTCGGGCTGGCGTGGCTGGGCCTGGCCAGCGGGCGGCTCGGACTGACCGAATGCGTGGAACGCGAACTGGCCACCTGGCTGGCCCGGTTGCAGCCGGCGGAGATCCTGCTGGCCGAGGGCGACTGGCCCGCCTGTGTCCAGCAGCAGCGCTGCGCGCTCACCAAGCGCCCGGGGTGGCAGTTCGACGCGGCGCTGGGCGCGCGCAAGCTGTGCGAGCAGCTGCGCGTGGCGAGCCTCGCCGGTTTCAATGCCCAAGACCTGGCCCTGGCCCACGCCGCGGCGGCTGCGCTCCTGTCGTACGCCGAGCACACGCAGGGCCGGGCGCTGGCGCACGTGGCCACGCTCGAAGTGCAGCGCGCCAGCGACTTGCTTGAGCTGCCGCCCGCCACCCACCGCAACCTGGAGCTGACCCAGACACTGCGCGGCGAGGACAAGCCGACCTTGCTGTCGGTGCTCGACACCTGCCGCACCGGCATGGGCAGCCGCATGCTCAGGCGTTGGCTGTGCCACCCGATGCGCGACCGCGAGGTCGCGATCCAACGGCACGAAGCCATCGCCTGTCTGATGGAGCACGGCTTCGACCGCTTGCGCGACGCGCTGCGGCAGACGAGCGACGTGGAGCGCATCACGGCGCGCCTGGCGCTGCGCCAGGTGCGCCCCCGGGAGTTGGCCGGCCTGCGAGCGACGCTGGCCGCTCTGCCCGCCCTGCGCGCGACCCTGCCCCCGGGGCACGCGCCGCTGCTGGAACGCCTGGCCGCAGCACTCCAGCCCGACGGCACGATCCTCGAACGGCTCGTGTGCACCCTCGCCGAGGAGCCCGCCGTGATGCTGCGCGACGGCGGGGTGATCGCACCCGGCTTCGATGCCGAGCTGGACGAGTTGCGCGCGATCAGCCAGAACTGCGACGCCTTCCTCGTCGAATTGGAAGCGCGCGAGCGCGCACGCACCGGCATTGCGAACCTGCGCGTGCAGTACAACAAGGTGCACGGTTTCTACATCGAGGTCACGCAAGGGGCCCTGGGCCGCGTGCCGATGGACTACCAGCGCCGCCAGACGCTGAAGAATGCCGAGCGCTTCATCACTCCTGAGCTCAAGGCCTTCGAGGACAAGGCGCTGTCGGCCCAGGACCGGGCGCTGGCGCGCGAGAAGTGGCTCTATGAGCAGCTGCTCGAAGACCTGCAGCCGCACCTGGCGGCGCTGGGCGCGCTGGCCGAGGCCCTGGCCACGCTGGACGCGCTCGGCGCGCTGGCCGAGCGGGCCGCCACCCTCCAGTGGTGCCGGCCGCAGTTCGTCAAGGAGCCGTGCATCGAGATCGAGCAAGGCCGTCACCCCGTGGTGGAAGCCCGCCTGCAGGAAACGGGCGCAGGCCGCTTCATGCCCAACGACTGCCGGCTCGATGCCAACCGACGCATGCTCATCATCACCGGCCCGAACATGGGGGGCAAGTCCACCTTCATGCGTCAGGTGGCCTTGATCGTGCTGCTGGCGGCCATCGGCTCCTACGTGCCCGCGAAGAACTGCCGCCTGGGGCCCATCGACGCCATCCACACCCGCATCGGGGCCGCGGACGACCTCGCCAACGCGCAGTCCACCTTCATGCTGGAGATGACCGAAGCGGCCGCGATCGTGCACGGCGCGACCGAGCATTCGCTGGTGCTGATGGACGAGATCGGGCGTGGCACTTCCACCTTCGACGGCCTGGCGCTCGCGGGCGCCATCGCGAGCCACTTGCACGACCGCAACCGCTCCTTCACGCTGTTCGCCACCCACTACTTCGAGCTGACGCAATTCCCCGCCCGGCATGAGCGGGCCCTGAACGTGCACGTCGGCGCGGTGGAGTCGGGCGACGACCTCGTCTTCCTGCACGAGATCCAGCCCGGGCCGGCCAGCCGCAGCTACGGCGTGCAGGTGGCGCGGCTGGCGGGCATGCCGCCCTCGCTCATCCGGCAGGCGCGCGCCACGCTGGAGTCGCTCGAAAGCCAGCAGCGTGCGAGCGACGCGCAGATCGACCTCTTTGCAGCCCCCGCGACGCCTGCGGTGCCGCAACCGCCCCAGCCGTCGCCCGTCGAAGAAGCCCTCGCCGCGTTGCAGCCCGATGAGCTCTCCCCCCGTCAGGCGCTGGACGCGCTGTACCGGCTGAAGAAGCTGCTATGACCGCTCCCACACCCCCGATGTCGTCTCTTTCGCCTATCGTCTTTTCGCACGCCAACGGCTTTCCGGCCGGGACCTACCGTCTGCTCTTCGATCGCTTGCGCGCGCAGGGGTACGAGGTCCACGCCATCGAGAAGTTCGGCCACGATCCGCGGTACCCGGTCACGAACAACTGGCCGCATCTGCGCGACCAGCTCATCCACTTCATCGAGCGCGAAGTGCCGCAGCGGCCTGCCTGGCTCGTCGGCCACTCGCTCGGTGGGTTCCTGAGCCTGCTGGCCGCGATCTACCGGCCCGACCTCGCGCGAGGCGTCGTGCTGCTCGACTCCCCGGTGCTCTACGGCCTCAAGGCGAGGGGCGTGCAGCTGTTCAAGGCCGCCGGCTGGATCGGCCGCGTCTCGCCGGGCAAGATCTCGCGCCAGCGCCGCGACGCCTGGGGCAGCGCCGACGAGGCGTTGTCGCATTTCGCCAGCAAGCCCAACTTCGCGAGCTGGCACCCCGAGGTGCTGGCGGACTACATCGCCGCCGGCACGCAGCCCGCGGGCGAGCAACGCACCCTGGCCTTCAAGCGCGAGATCGAGACGGACATCTACAACACGCTGCCGCACCACATCCACCACCTGCTGCGGCGCCGACCGCTGCGCGTGCCGGTGGCCTTCATCGGCGGCACCCGCTCCGTGGAGGTGCGCCAGGTGGGCCTGCGCGCCACCGAGCAGATCACGCACGGGCGCATCAGCTGGATCGAAGGCAGCCACCTCTACCCCTTCGAGAAGCCCTTCGAGACGGTGCAAGCCGTGACCGAGTGGCTCGAGCGCTTCGAGCGCGAGCCGGCCCGCCCCGCCAGCCGCCGCTGACAGCCTGCGCCCCAGGCATACCCTCAAAGCGCGACACCCGGCGCTCGCGCAACGCGTCGATATAATGCCTCTTTACCACCACAGCGGTCGCGCAAGCGGCCGCTGCTCGCAATGACCAAGTACGTCTTCGTCACCGGCGGTGTGGTGTCCTCCCTCGGCAAGGGCATCGCGTCGGCATCCCTGGCTGCGATCCTCGAATCGCGCGGCCTCAAAGTCACCCTCATCAAGCTCGATCCCTACATCAACGTCGATCCCGGCACGATGTCGCCGTTCCAGCACGGCGAGGTGTTCGTGACGGATGACGGCGCCGAGACCGACCTGGACCTGGGCCACTACGAGCGCTTCATCACCACCAAGATGAAGCGCAGCAACAACTTCACCACCGGCCAGATCTACAAGAGCGTGCTCGAGAAGGAGCGCCGCGGCGACTACCTGGGCAAGACGGTGCAGGTGATCCCGCACGTCACCAACGAGATCCAGGAGTTCATCAAGCGCGGCGCGGGGGTGGGCACCCCCGACGAGGTCGAGGTCGCCATCGTCGAGATCGGCGGCACCGTGGGCGACATCGAGTCCCTGCCCTTCCTCGAGGCGGTGCGGCAGATGAGCCTGCGCCTCGGCCCCAACAACACCGCCTTCGTGCACCTGACGTACGTGCCGTGGATCGCGGCCGCCGGCGAGCTCAAGACCAAGCCCACGCAGCACACCGTGCAGAAGCTGCGCGAGATCGGCATCCAGCCCGATGCGCTGCTGTGCCGCGCCGACCGCCGCATCCCCGACGACGAGCGCGAGAAGATCTCGCTCTTCACCAACGTGCCGGAATACGGCGTGATCTCGGTGTGGGATGTGGACACCATCTACAAGGTGCCCCGCATGCTGCACGAGCAGGGTCTGGACCAGCTGATCTGCACCAAGCTGCACCTGTCGACCAAGCCGGCCGACCTCGGCAAGTGGGACAAGCTCGTCTATGAGGTCGAGCACCCGCAGCACGAAGTCACCATCGCCATGTGCGGCAAGTACGTGGACCTGAGCGATTCGTACAAGTCGCTCAACGAGGCGCTGCGGCACGCCGGCATCCACAACCATGCGCGCGTGCGCATCGAGTACGTCGACTCCGAGGAGCTGTCGCCGGCCAACGTCGACAAGCTCGCCAAGTACGACGCCATCCTCGTGCCGGGCGGTTTCGGCAAGCGGGGCGTCGAGGGCAAGATCCTGGCCGCGCAGTACGCCCGCGAGCACAAGATCCCGTACCTGGGCATCTGCCTGGGCATGCAGGTGGCCACGATCGAGTACGCGCGCCACAAGGCCGGGCTGGAGGGTGCCAACAGCACCGAGTTCGACGCGCAGGCCAAACACCCCGTCATCGCGCTGATCGACGAATGGCAGGAGGCCGACGGCACCATCCAGCGCCGGGACGCCAACTCGGACCTGGGCGGCACGATGCGCCTCGGTGCTCAAAGCTCCGACGTCAAACCCGGCACGCTGGCCCACGAGATCTATGGCGACGTGGTCACCGAGCGTCACCGTCACCGCTACGAGGCCAACGAGAAGTACCTCGCCCAGTTGGAAGAAGCGGGCCTGGTGATCTCGGCCATCACGCAGCGCGAGAAGCTCACCGAGATCGTCGAGTTGCCGCGCGACGTGCATCCGTGGTTCATGGGTGTGCAGTTCCACCCGGAGTTCAAGTCCACCCCGTGGGACGGCCACCCGCTGTTCAAGTCTTACATCCGCGCGGCGCTGGAGCACCAGCGTCAGCGCCGCCAGGCCGGCTGATCGCCGCCGCGCCTCGCCCCTCGAGGAACATCGATGGAACTTTGCGGCTTCAAGGTGGGGCTGGACCAGCCCTTTTTCCTGATCTCCGGCCCGTGCGTGGTCGAGTCCGAGCAGCTGCAGATGGACACCGCCGGCACGCTCAAGGAGATCACCTCCGAGCTGGGCATCGCGTTCATCTTCAAGTCCAGCTACGACAAGGCCAACCGCTCCTCCGGGGCCTCGTTCCGCGGCCCCGGCATGGAAAAGGGTCTGGAGATCCTGGCCAAGGTCAAGCGCGAGCTGGGCGTGCCGGTGCTGACCGACGTGCACACCGAAGAAGAAGTGCCGGCCGTCGCGGCCGTGGTGGACGTGCTGCAGACGCCGGCGTTCCTGTGCCGCCAGACCGACTTCATTCGCGCCGTCGCCCAGTCCGGCAAGCCGGTCAACATCAAGAAGGGCCAGTTCCTCGCGCCGGGCGACATGAAGAACGTGATCGACAAGGCGCGCGCGGCGGCCCGTGAAAAGTGCCTGCCGGAGGACAACTTCCTCGCGTGCGAGCGCGGCGCGAGCTTCGGCTACAACAACCTCGTCTCCGACATGCGATCGCTCGTCATCATGCGCGAGACGGGCGCGCCGGTCGTCTTCGACGCCACGCACTCGGTGCAGCTGCCGGGCGGCCAGGGCACCAGCTCGGGCGGGCAGCGCGAGTTCGTGCCGGTGCTCTCGCGAGCCGCCGTGGCGGTCGGCGTGGCGGGCCTGTTCATGGAGACGCACCCCGAGCCGAGCAAGGCCCTGAGCGACGGCCCCAACGCCGTGCCGCTGCGCCGCATGAAGGCCCTGCTCGAGACGCTGCTGGAGCTCGATCGCGTCACCAAGCGCCACGGGTTCCTCGAGAACGACTTCAACTGAGCCTGCCCGATGAAGCCTGCCTACATCATCGCCGACGTCACGGTCACCAACGACGAGCAGTATGCCGAGTACCGCAAGTGGTCCACCCAGGCGATGCAGGCGCATGGCGCCGAAGTGCTGGTGCGCGGCGGGCAGGTGCAGGTGCTGGAGGGCCGCTGGCAGCCCACGCGCCTGGTGATCCTCAAGTTCCCGTCGATGGACCAGGCCCGCGCCTTCTACGACTCCGCCGAGTACCGCCGCGCCCGCGATGCGCGCGCCGGCGCCGCCCTCATGCGCATGGTGGTCGTGGAAGGTTTGTAACGCGGCCGTGCCGGGAATCTGCTCCAATGCGCGCGTCGCCGTGACCGCATCCCATACATCCAAGAAAGAGGAAGCCACATGAGTGCCATCGTTGACATCGTCGGCCGCGAGATCCTGGACAGCCGCGGCAACCCGACCGTCGAGTGCGACGTGCTGCTGGAGTCGGGCGTGATGGGCCGCGCCGCGGTGCCGTCCGGCGCATCCACCGGCTCGCGCGAGGCCATCGAGCTGCGCGACGGGGACAAGGGCCGCTACCTGGGCAAGGGCGTGCTCAAGGCCGTCGAGCACATCAACACCGAGATCTCCGAGGCGGTGCTGGGCCTGGATGCGTCGGAGCAGGCCTTCCTGGACCGCACGCTGATCGACCTGGATGGCACCGACAACAAGTCGCGCCTGGGCGCCAACGCCATGCTGGCGGTCTCGATGGCCGTGGCGCGCGCGGCGGCCGAGGAGTCGGGCCTGCCGCTGTACCGCTACTTCGGCGGCTCGGGCTCCATGCAGATGCCCGTGCCGATGATGAACGTCATCAACGGCGGGGCGCACGCCAACAACAACCTCGACCTGCAGGAGTTCATGATCCTGCCGATCGGCGCGCCCAGCTTCCGCGAAGCGGTGCGCTACGGTGCCGAGGTCTTCCACGCGCTCAAGAGGATCATCCACGACAAAGGGATGAGCACGGCCGTGGGTGACGAAGGCGGCTTCGCGCCCAGCGTCGCGAGCCACGAGGCGGCGATCCAGTTGATCCTCGAGGCCATCGAGAAGGCCGGCTACACCCCCGGCGAGCAGGTCGCGCTGGGCCTGGACTGCGCCTCCAGCGAGTTCTTCAAGGACGGCAAGTACCACCTCGAGGGCGAGGGCCTGACGCTCTCGGCCGAGGAATGGACCAACGTGCTGGCCACCTGGTGCGACAAGTACCCGATCATCAGCATCGAGGACGGCATGGCCGAGGGCGATTGGGCCGGCTGGGCACACCTGACGCAGGCGCTGGGCCAGAAGGTGCAGCTGGTGGGCGACGACCTGTTCGTCACCAACACCAAGATCCTGCGCGAGGGCATCGAGAAACGCATCGCCAACTCGATCCTCATCAAGATCAACCAGATCGGCACGCTGACCGAGACGTTCGCGGCGATCGAGATGGCCAAGCGCGCCGGCTACACGGCCGTCATCTCGCACCGCTCCGGCGAGACGGAGGACTCCACCATCGCCGACATCGCGGTGGGCACGAACGCCGGGCAGATCAAGACGGGTTCGATGTCGCGCTCGGACCGCATCGCCAAGTACAACCAGCTGCTGCGCATCGAGGAGGACCTCGGCGACGTGGCGAGCTACCCCGGCCGCGCGGCCTTCTACAACCTGCGCTGAAGCGGCGGCTGCGGTGTCTTCCCGCCTCCTCACCCTGGCGCTCGTGGCGCTCTTGGTGCTCGTCCATGCCGACCTGTGGTTCGGCAAGAACGGCGTGCACCGGGTGATGGAGCTGCAGCGGCGGCTGGGAGCCCAGCAGGTCAAGAACGAGGCCGCACGAGAGCGCAACGCGCAGCTCGCCGCCGAGGTGCGCGACCTCAAGGAAGGCCTCGAGATGGTCGAGGAAAAGGCCCGCTACGAACTCGGCATGATCAAGCCGGACGAGGTGTTCGTGCAGATCACCCCGCCGCCGCGTTGAGGCCCCCGGGGCACGGTGCGCGGCAGGCGGTGCCCGTCACACGCGGAGCCCCGGGCTCCGCTTTTTCTTGTGCGACGCGATGATGGATGCCCTGCTCGCTGCGGTGCAGCCGTGGATGCAGCCGGCCTTCGTGGTCGGCGCCGTGCCCTTCACGTGGCTCGAGCTCGTCGCGGTGGCGCTGGCCCTGGCCATGGTGGTGTGCAACATCCGCGTGATCCACTGGGGCTGGCCGCTGGCGATCGCGAGTTCCCTGCTGTACTTCCTGCTCTTCTGGCAGTACCGCCTCTATGGCGATGCGGTGCTGCAGATCTTCTTCGCCGTCGTGGCCGGCTGGGGCTGGTGGCAATGGCTGCGGGGGCGCGACACCTCGGGGCGGGCGCTGGCGGTCCATCGGCTGTCGGCTCGGGGCCGCGCGCTCAACCTGCTGGCCTTGGGACTGACCTGGCCGCTCGTCGGGTGGTATCTCGACCACTACACTGACACCGATGTGCCGTACTGGGACGCCTTCCCCACGGCGGCCAGCGTGCTAGGGCAGTTCCTGCTCGGGCGCAAGCTGGTGGAGAACTGGCCGGTGTGGATCGTGGTCAATGGGGTGAGCGTGGCGCTTTTCGTCTACAAGGATCTGTGGCTGACCGCCGGGCTGTACCTCGTCTTCATCGCCCTGTCGGTCGTCGGCTGGCGCGCCTGGTCGCGTCAGATCGAGGCCGCCTCACCTGCGCGGGGGGCCCGTCGATGACACCTGCCTCGTCCGCGCTGCCCCCGCCGCCGGCCGGTGCGGTCGTCGCCCTGCTCGGGGCGGAAAGCACCGGAAAGACCTCCACGGCGTGGGCCTTGCAGGCCCGGCTGCGCGAAGCCGGGCTGGAGGCAGTCGTGGTGACGGAGTACCTGCGCGAGTTCTGCGAGCGCGAAGGGCGCACGCCCCATCGCCACGAGCAGGCCGAGATCGCTCGCATCCAGACGGAACGCATCGCCGCGGCGCGACGCGAAGCGCCCCTCGTGCTGGCGGACACGACGGCGCTCATGACCGCGATCTACAGCGAGATCCTCTTCGGCGACACCGGCCTGCACGAGAGCTGCCGGCAGGCTCATGCGCAGGTGCACCTCACGCTCTTGATGGGGCTGGACCTGCCCTGGCAGGCCGATGGGCTGCAGCGCGACGGCCCGCATGTGCGTGAGCCGGTGGATCTGCGTGTGCGCCGCGAGCTTGCTGCGCTGGCCCGCCCTTACGGCGTGATCTATGGCCACGGCCCCACGCGGGCCGACAACGCCTGGCGCGCGGTGCAGGCCCACTTGCCGGGCCTGGCGGGGCGGCCCTTCCCGGCGGCCTCGGCACCGGCACCGGGCCCCGAAGAGGCCGATCCCCGTGGGGGCCGCGACGACGCACGCTGGCAGGCCTGGTGCCGCGAGTGCCTCGTGCCCGAGTGCGAGCACCGCCTGTTCCGCGGGCTCGCCGCCCGGCGCTGACAGCGGCGCCCGCCGGCGACGACCGCTACTGCACGGACGACGAGCCGGGCGGCAGGTCGCGTCCCGGTGTGAACAGGCTGCCGACGTCCACCGGGTCGAAGTGGTAGTGCTGCCCGCAGAAATCGCAGCCGATCTCGACGCGCCCCTGTTCCTGCAGGATGCTGCCCACCTCCTCGCGGCCCAGGCCGACGAGCATGCGCGCAACCCGCTCGCGCGAGCAGGTGCAGGCGAACCGCGGGCCTTCGTCGCCCCGCAAGGGCTCGAAGCGCACCAGCTTTTCCTCCCAGTACAGGCGGTGCAGGATCTGATCGATCGGCAGGTGCAGCAGTTCGTCTGCCGTGAGCGTGGCCGTCAGGTGGGCGATGCGGTTGTAGCCTTCGTTCAGGCCGATCTCGTCCTCGTTGGCCGAGGCGCGGCCGGAAGGCTCGCCACCCCCTTGGGCGGCCGCCGCCCGGCCGGCGAGGTTGCCGGCGCCCTCGATGGGCAGTCGCTGGATCAGCAAGCCGGCCGCCACCTCGTCGTTGGCCGCGAGCACGAGCTTCGTGTCGAGCTGCTCGGACTGCAGCATGTAGTGCTCCAGCACCTCGCTCAGGCGCTGCAGGGGCTCGCGGCGGTCGCCATGCAAGGGCACGATGCCCTGGTAGGCCTGCTGGCCCGGCAATCGGTCGCGCGGGTCCAGCGTGATTGCGCAGCGGCCGTGCCCGCCCACGTTGACCAGGGCCTCCAGCCGAGCGTCGGCCGCAACCTCGCCGATCACCTTCGCGGTCGCCCGCAAGGTGAGGTCCGGCTGGGCCTCTGCGACGGCGACCCTGACCGGCCCGTCGCCGAGGATCTGCAGCACCAGCGCGCCGTTGAACTTGATGTTGGATTGCATCAGGACGCTGGCCGCCGCCATCTCGCCCAGGAGCCGCCGCACCGGCTCGGGATAGCCGCCCACCTGCTCGCGCCGGCGCAGGATCTCCTGCCAGGCGTCGGTCAGGCGCACGATGATGCCGCGCACGGGCAGCCCGTCGAACAGGAACTTGTGCAGTTCGCTGGGCAAGGGGGCGGGAGCGTTCAAGAGCAGGACCTCGCTGAGTGTCAAGACAGCAAGCGCCGCGTCCCCGAAGGGGGCGGCGCCTGGATTCGGTGCGGGAAGGCCGGTATTTTGCCCCGGCGCGAATCACCCCAGTTTCTTCAGCCCCTGGCGAAAGCGCCGGGCGTTGTGCACGTAGTGCCGAGCCCCAGCCTGAAAGAGCGCGATCTGCTCGGGCGTGAGTTGCCGCACCGCCTTGGCGGGCGCGCCGAGGATCAACCAGCCGTCCGGGAACTCCTTGCCCTCGGTGACCACCGAGCCCGCGCCGACGACGCAACCGCGGCCGATGCGGGCGCCGTTGAGCACCACCGCCTGGATGCCGATGAGCGCGCCGTCGCCGATCGTGCAGCCGTGCAGCATGACCTGGTGGCCCACCGTGACCTCCTCGCCGATCGACAGCGGCTGCCCGGCATCGGCATGCAGCACCGAATTGTCTTGGATGTTCGAGCCGCGCCCGATGCGGATCAGATCGGTGTCGCCGCGCACCACGGTGCCGAACCAGATGCTGGCGTCCCTCGCCACTTCGACCCGGCCGATGACTTCGGCACTGTCGGCCACCCAGGCGGTTTCGTGGATCTGCGGGACGAGGTCGTCGAGCTGGTAGATGGCCATGAGGGCTCCCAACGGGTGCACCACCGCGCGCGGGTGGGATGGGACAATTCTAGGTTCGACGCTTGCCTTGCGCCGCCCTTCACCGGAAGGACACCTGAAGGACCGCCCTCCGCCATGCCGACGTTGGATGCCCGCTGCCGCGCCCTCGACGTGCTCACGCTGTGCGACCCCGCCGAGAAGGCCGCCGCCGCACGCGCCTTGTTCGGCGAGGCACGGACCGGCTCGCTGACGCTTGCACCGCAGGCCCGCTTGAGCGAGCCGCACGGCGTGCCGGGCCGCCCGCAGCGGCCGCGGCTCGTGCCCCCCGACGAGGTGCCGCGGCGCTCGCCCCACACCCCGCACGGCCGCGCGGCCCTGCTGCATGCGATCGCGCACATCGAGTTCAATGCGATCAACCTGGCGCTCGATGCCGTCTGGCGTTTCGAGGCGATGCCCGCCGCCTACTACCTGGACTGGCTGCAGGTGGCGGCGGAGGAGGCACTGCACTTCACGTTGCTGCGCGAGCACCTGCGCTCGCTGGGCCACGACTACGGCGAGTTCGACGCCCACGACGGCCTGTGGGCCATGGCCTGGAAGACACGCGAGGACCCGGTGGCCCGCATGGCGCTCGTGCCGCGCACGCTCGAAGCCCGCGGCCTCGATGCCACGCCCCTGATCCAGGACAAGCTGCGCCGCGCCGAGGACCTGCGTGCTGTGGAGATCCTGGACGTCATCTTGCGCGACGAAGTGGGCCACGTGGCCATCGGCAACCGCTGGTACCGCTGGCTTTGCGAGCGCGAGGGCCTCGACCCGGTCGCGCACTATGGGGAGCTGGTGCGGCGCTACCAGGCCCCCCGGCTCAAGCCGCCCTTCAACGAGGAGGCGCGACGCCGCGCCGGGTTCAGCGACGAAGAGTTGGCGTACCTGCTGGGCGACGTCTGAGCCCGGCGCGAAGACGGGCGCAACGACCGTCGCCTGGCCGCCCCGGGGGAGGACCGGCCGCGCCGTGTCGCCCTTTCTCAGCCCAGGAAGTAGCGCTTGAGGCCCGCAAGGATCATCTCGACCGAGATCGCGGTGAGCACCAGGCCCATCAGCTTCTCGAGGGCGTTGACGACCGAATCGCCGAGGAGCCGTCGGATGCGGTCCGCCGCAAGCAGCACGAGGCCGCACACCGCCATCGCCGCCGTCAGGGCCCCGACCCACTCCACCAGCCGCTCCGGCTGCCGTGCCGCCAGGAGCAGCACGGTCGCCATGGCCGAGGGCCCCGCCATCAGCGGGATCGCCAACGGAAAGATGAACGGCTCGCGGCCGCCCTCGGCCGCGTAGATGGACTCGCCGGAGGAAAAGATCATGCGGATCGAGATCATCAGCAGGATCACGCCTCCGGCCACTTCGAGCGAACGCTCGCTCAGGTGCATCACGCGCAGGAAGGCATCCCCGGCCAGCATGAACACCAGCAGCGCGACGAAGGCGAGCACGACCTCCCGCAGCGCCACCCAGCGCCGGCGCTCGGGCGCCACGCCGCGCATGACCGAGATGAAGATGGGCAGGCTGCCGAACGGGTCCAGCACCAGCAGCAGCAAGATGAAGGCAGAAAGGAAGGTGTGATCCATGGGGCGCGATTGTCGCGCCTTCTCACCCGCGCGGATGGTGCCTGGCGTGCAGCGCCTTGAGCCGCTCGCGCGCCACGTGCGTGTAGATCTGCGTGGTCGAGATGTCCGCATGCCCCAGCAGCATCTGTACGGCCCGCAGGTCTGCGCCGTGGTTGAGCAGGTGCGTCGCGAACGCGTGGCGCAGCACGTGCGGCGAGATGGGCGCGAGGATGCCGGCCTGCAGCGCGTACTTCTTCACCAGCTTCCAGAACATCTGCCGCGTCATCGGTTCGCCCAGCCGCGTGACGAACAAGGCGTCGCTGGCCCGGCCGGCCAGGATGGCCGGACGCCCTTCGGCCAGGTAGCGGCGCACCCACTGATGGGCCTCCTCGCCGAAGGGCACGAGGCGCTCCTTGCTGCCCTTGCCCATCACGCGCAGCGCGCCCTCGTCCAGCCCCACGTGCACCGTCTTGAGCGTGACGAGTTCGCTCACGCGCAAGCCGCTCGCGTACATCAGCTCCAGCATGGTGCGGTCGCGCAGCCCCAGAGGTGCACTCGCGTCGGGCGCATCCAGCAAGGCCTCGACCTGCGACTCCGAGAGCGTCTTGGGCACACGCAAGGGCCGGCGCGCGGTGGCCAGCTTGAGGGTCGGGTCCGCCTGCACGAGTCGTTCGCGCAGGGCCCAGCGGAAGAAGCGCCGGAACACCGCGAGGCGCCGGTTGGCCGATGTGGCCTTGTCCGCCGCCCGGTGCACCGCGTAGGCGCGCAGGTCCACCTCCGTGGTCTGCTCGATGGACTTGGCCGTCGCGCCGTGCAGCCAGCCGGCATAGAGCCTCAAGTCGCGCCGGTACGCCGCCAGCGTGTTGGCCGAGAGCCCTTCCTCGATCCACAGGGCGTCGATGAAGCGGTCGATCTGGGCGAGGCTGTCGGGGTGCACGGGCCTAGGCAAAAAAGGCCACCCGCCCGAACCCGGACGCGTGGCCTGTCGATGGGCAGAGGCGACGTTCAGTCGAGCTTGAGCTTCTGGCGCTCGACGACCTTCTTGTACACCTCGAACTCGGCCCGCGTCTGCGCGGCGAACTGGTCCGGGGTGTTGCCCACGATGATGGAGCCGGTGTCCTCGATGCGCTTGCGCACCTCGGGGACCTCCAGCGTCTTCTTGACCGCCGCGTGGACCTTGTCCACCACCTCCTTGGGCAGCCCCTTGGGCCCATGGATGCCGTAGTAGGCCATCCGGTTCACCGGCTCGAGGCCCACTTCCTTGAAGGTCGGCACGTTGGGCAGAACCGCGAGGCGCTCCGGCGCCGCGACCACGATGGGGATCAGCCGGCCGTCCTTGATGAAGGGCAGCGCCGAGGGCAGGTTGTCGAAGATGATCGGCACCTGGCCCGCGACGGTGTCGTTGAGCGCCGGGCCTGCGCCGCGGTACGGGATGTGCGTGACGAAGGTGCCCGACAGCGACTTGAACAGCTCCATCTGCAGATGGCCGATGCCGCCGGTGCCCGAGCTCGCGTAGGAGTACTTGCCCGGGTTCCTCTTGAGTTCGGCGAGGAAGCCCTTGTAGTCCTTGGCGGGGAAGCTCGGGTGCACCGCGATCACGTTCGGCGTGGCCGCGATGTTGATGATGGAGGTGAAGTCGGTGAGCGGGTTGTAGGGCGTCTTGGGGTTGATGGCCGGATTGGAGGCCGTCGTGGAGACGGTGGCCATGCCCAGCGTGTAGCCGTCCGGCTGCGCCTTGGCGATCTCGGCCGCGCCGATGATGCCACCGCCGCCGCCCCGGTTGTCCACGATCATCTGCTGCCCCAGGGCGGGCTGGATCTTGTCAGCCACGACACGGGCGATGATGTCGGTGGTACCGCCTGGCGCGAAGGGCACGATCAGGCGCACCGGCTTGGCCGGATAGGCCTGCGACCATACGGAGCCGGCGGCCAGGGCCAACGGCAGGGCCATGACGGCCAAGATCAGTCTGCGCTGCATTGTGATGCGTCTCCTTGTTCGATGGGAGTATCGGACCGGGGCGAAGCGTACCAGAGGGTGACCCTGGCCGCGCGGCCATCGGTCCGCTGGCGCAATGCTGAGCCACCCGGCGCACCGGCTGGATTGTGGGAACTACGCATCGGGTGACCCCGGGGTGGCGGCGTTGGCAATGGCGAGCGCGCTGGTAGGCTTGCGCCGATGTCAGACGCCCTGCTCCTGCTTCCGGACTTCCTCCTCATCGTCTCGGGCTTCCTCGTGTGCCGCCATACCCCGCTGGGCCGCAGCGTGTGGGACGGCGTCGAACGGCTGGTGTATTACCTGCTGTTCCCGGTGCTGCTGTTCCACTCCATCGTGCGCAGCCCGCTCGCCTTCGGCGAAACCCTGCCGCTCGTCGTGGCGGGGCTGGGGGTCGTGGGCACCGGCATCGCGATGAGCTATGCGTTGAAGGCGGTGCCCGGCGTCGACCCCGTCGCGCATGCCTCCGGTGCGCAAGTGGCATTCCGGTTCAATTCCTATGTCGCGCTGGCGCTGGCCGACAAGCTGGCCGGCCCGGCAGGCGTCGCGTGGACGGCGATGCTCGTCGCGGTGTGTGTGCCCCTGTGCAACTTCGGCGCGGTGTATCCGCTGGCCCGGCAGGGCGGGCACCGCTTCTGGCAGGAGGTGCTGCGCAACCCACTGATCCTCAGCACGCTGGCCGGCCTGACCGCCAACCTGCTCGGCCTGCGCGTGCCCGAGCCTGTCGCCCCCGCCCTGCAGCGCATGGGCCAGGCCGCGCTCGCCTTGGGCCTGATGACGGTCGGGGCCGGGCTGCAGCTGGGCGGGCTGTGGGCTGCGCCGCGGTTGGCCGCCGCGCTCCTGGGCATCCGGCATGTCGTGTTGCCGCTGGTGGCGTTCGGCTTGATCGCTCTGCTGCGGGTGCCCGCGGCCCAACAACCGGTCGTCGTGGCCTTCGCCGCGATGCCCACAGCCTCCAGCGCCTACGTGCTGGCGCTGCGCATGGGTGGCAACGGGCCCTACGTGGCGGGCCTCGTCACCGTCTCGACGCTGCTCGGCATGGCCTCGATCCCCCTTTGGCTCGCAGCCTGGCGGCACCTCGCGTGAGCGGGCCAAGCGCAATGCTCCCGGCAAGCGACACGACGGCTTGCCAAGCGTTGCGCGCCCGGCGCCTGCGTGCCCCTCAGCGCCCCACCTCCAGCGCCCAGTCGATGTGCTCGCGCACGAGCGGCGAGGCCGCCTCGCGGGCGGCCACGAGGGCGCGGCGCACGCTCTCGTCGCGCGTCGCACGCCAAGCGTTGCCCAGTGCCACGGCGAGGTTGCGCCGCCAGCGCTCATAGCCGATGCGCCGGATCGGGCTGCCCTCGGTGTGGCGCAGGAATTCCTCCTGCGTCCACGACCACAGACCGAGCAGTGTCGGCGTCCTCCAAGGCTCGCGGGGGTCGAAGTCCGGCAGGCGGCTGGGGGTGGCGTACTTGTTCCAGGGGCAGACGAGCTGGCAGTCGTCACAGCCGTAGACGCGGTTTCCCATCGCGGGGCGCAGGTCCACCGGGATCGGGCCGTCGTGCTCGATCGTGAGGTAGGAGATGCAGCGCCGCGCGTCGACGCGGTACGGCTCGACGATGGCGCGCGTGGGGCAAGCCTCCAGGCACGCAGTGCACCGGCCGCAATGGGCCGAGACGGGCGGCGTGACGGGCAATGCGAGATCGACGAAGATCTCGCCCAGGAAGAACATCGAGCCCCCCTGGCGGTCGAGCGCCAGGGTGTGCTTGCCGCGCCAGCCCAACCCGCTGCGCGTCGCCAGCTCGACCTCCAGCACCGGCGCCGAGTCGGTGAACACGCGGTGGCCGAAGGGCCCGATGTGCGCGGCGAGGCGGTCGGCCAGCTTCTGCAACCGCTGGCGCAGCACCTTGTGATAGTCGCGCCCCCGGGCATAGATCGAGACCGTCGCCTCGGCCCCACGCGCGAGCCGGTCGAACTCGATGCGCTGCCAGCCGTCGGGCGTGCCACGAGGCAGGTAGTCCATGCGCGCGGTCACGACGCTGACGGTGCCCGGCACCAGCTCGGCCGGGCGCGCGCGCTTGAGCCCGTGCGACGCCATGTAGTGCATCGAACCGTGAAACCCTCGTGCAAGCCACGCGAGCAGCCCGGGCTCGGCGTCCCGCAGGTCGACGCCGCTCACCCCGATCTGTGAAAATCCCAGCTCGTGCGCCCACGTGCGCAGCTGCGCAACCACGTCGGCGGGGTCGACGTGCGGTTGGGCGACGACAGGGGATCGATGCTGCATTCCGCGATTCTAGAAACCCGACACCTGCGCTGGCGCGATGAGGCGGCGTGCGAGGCGTGTGCGCGCCGGCTGGCGGCGCGGCCCGAGCTGCGGGACGCCTGCGTGGAACTGCACGGCCCGCTCGGTGCGGGCAAGACGACCTTCGTGCGCCACCTGCTGCGCGCGCTCGGCGTGACCGGCAGGATCAAGAGCCCCACCTACGCGGTGATGGAACCTTACACCCTGCCCGGCGGGTTCTCGATCAGCCATTTCGACTTCTATCGCTTCGACGATCCTCGCGAGTGGGAAGACGCGGGCTTGCGCGACGTGTTCGCCGCGCCCGGCCTCAAGCTGGTCGAGTGGGCCGAGAAGGCACAAGGCATGCTGCCGGCACCGGACTTGCGACTGGAACTGAGCATCGGGGCCGACGATCAACGCGAGGTCACGGCCACCGCCCATACCGACCGCGGCCGCTCCTTGCTGGCCGCCTGCCACGACGCATGATCGAAAGCCGACGCCGATTGTTACGCTCCACCGGCAGCCTCGCGCTGCTGCTGTCTGCGCCCGGCCTCGTGTGGGGCGCGAACATCGTCGCCGTGCGGGTCTGGCCGGCCACCGACTACACCCGCGTCACGCTCGAAAGCGATGTGCAGTTGCAGGCCCGTCACTTCCTGATGGAGGACCCGCCGCGGGTGGTGATCGACATCGAGGGGCTCGAGCTCAGCCCGCAGCTGCGGGAGCTGGTCGGCAAGGTGCTGCCCGACGACCCCTACATCGCCGGCATCCGCATCGGGCAGAACCAGCCGCGCGTGGTGCGCCTGGTCATCGACCTCAAGCAGCTCGTGGACCCGCAGGTGTTCACTTTGCCGCCGGTGGCCGCCTACAACCACCGGCTGGTGTTCGACCTCTTTCCCACGGTCGCACCCGATCCGCTGCTCGCGCTCATCCGCGAGAAGGAGCAGGCCGAGCGGCAGGCGCAGTCGGCCATCAACGACGCCCTGGGCGAGTTCATCGACCGCATGAACCGCTCGCCCTCGGTCGCGACGGCGCCCACCCCGGCCCCGGCCCCCGCTCCCCTCACCCCCCGCGAGCCGGTGGACGCCAAGACGAAGAGCAAGATCGACCGCCTCGTCATCGTGGCACTCGACCCGGGCCACGGCGGCGAAGACCCGGGCGCCATCGGCCCGAGCGGGCTGAAGGAAAAGGACGTGGTGCTCCAGATCGCCCGCAAGCTGCGCGACCACATCAATGCGCAGCCCAACATGCGGGCGATGATGACGCGCGACGCGGACTTCTTCGTGCCCCTGCACCAGCGCGTCGAGAAGGCCCGCCGGGTGCAGGCGGACCTGTTCATCTCGATCCACGCCGACGCCTTCATCACCCCGCATGCGCGCGGTGCCTCGGTCTTCGCGCTGTCCGACCGGGGCGCCACCAGCACCGCAGCGCGCTGGCTCGCCAACAAGGAGAACGCCGCCGACCTGGTGGGAGGAGCCAACCTCCGCCACAACGACGCGCACGTGATGCGCGCGTTGCTCGACATGTCCACCACCGCGCAGATCAACGACAGCCTCAAGCTCGGCAGCGAAGTGCTGGGACAGATCAGCCGGGTGGGCCGCTTGCACAAGCGCCGGGTCGAGCAAGCGGGCTTTGCCGTGCTGAAGGCGCCCGACATCCCGTCGATCCTCGTCGAGACGGCCTTCATCTCCAACCCGGAGGAAGAAGCGAAGCTGCGGGACCCGCGCTACCAGGACGAGTTGGTGGACGCGATGATGAGCGGCATCCGGCGCTACTTCGCCAAGAATCCGCCGCTGGCACGCAATCGTCAACTGTGACAATCCGCCGTCGTGAGCGGTGAGGCGCGGGCCTCGCGCATCGCGACCGGCGCGACAAGCCCCCGCCGGCGCGAACCCGCCTCGTCAGGTGCGTCGCGCCCGCCCCTTCACCCGCTGCTGCGCTCGGCCAGCGCCGCGGCGCGGCGGCCCCGCCAGGCGCCGAAGATCGCCACCAGGCCGGGCACGATGAACAGCGCCCAGATGATGAGGCTCAGGTTCTCCTGCACGATGGGCAGGTTGCCGAACAGGTACCCTGCCGTCGTGAGACCGCACACCCACAGCACGGCACCGAGCACGTTGTAGAACGTGAACTTGCCGCGGCTCATCTCCGCCACGCCGGCCACGAACGGCGCGAAGGTGCGGATGAAGGGCATGAAGCGCGCGAGCACGATCGTGATGCCCCCATAGCGTTCGTAGAAGGCATGAGCCTGGTCGAACGCAGCGCGGTTGAAGAAGCGCGACTGCTCCCACCGGAACACCTTGGGCCCGACGTAGCGCCCGATGGTGTAGTTGATCTGGTCGCCGGCGATGGCCGCCACGAGCAGCAGGATCATCGCCAGCGGCAGGTTCATCACGCCGGCCCCGCACAGCGCTCCGACGACGAACAGCAGCGAGTCGCCCGGCAGAAAGGGCATGACGACCAGCCCCGTCTCGACGAAGACGATGAGAAACAGCAGCGCATACACCCAGGCGCCGTAGTGGGCGACGAATTCGGCGAGGTGCGCGTCGACGTGCAGGATGAAATCGATCAGGAACGCGACAATGTCCATCGGCCGATTATCGGGTGCGCACCCTCCCCGACGCCCAATGCCCCCGGGAGTGGCCGTCCCTGGACCGGCAAATCAATAGAATCGCGGCGATGAGTGCCCTGCCCCAGCCGAGCCCGCGTCGCCCGATCCGAGAGCTGCCGGACGAGCTGATCAGCCAAATCGCCGCCGGCGAGGTGGTCGAGCGGCCGGCCTCCGTGGTGCGCGAACTGGTGGACAACGCGCTGGATGCGGGTGCGACGGAGATCACGGTCAGGCTCGTTGCCGGGGGCGTGCGCGCGATCTTGGTCGAGGACGACGGCATCGGCATCCCGGCTGACGAGCTGCCCATGGCGCTCAAGCGGCACGCGACCAGCAAGATCGCCTCGCTGGCCGAGCTCGAGGCGGTGAGCACGATGGGATTCCGCGGCGAGGCGCTGGCCGCCATCGCGTCCGTCGCCGAGGTGGCCGTGCTGAGCCGCACGGCGGGCGCCGATCATGCGTGGCGGCTGGATGCACGCAGCGGCGAGCTCGCCCCGGCGGCGCGCGGGGTGGGCACCAGCGTGGAAGTCCGGGAGCTGTTCTTCAGCACGCCGGCGCGGCGCAAGTTCCTCAAGACCGACGCGACCGAACTCGCTCACTGCATCGAGGCCGTGCGCCGCCACGCGCTGGCCCGCCCCGACGTGGCCTTCGCCGTCTGGCATGAGGGCCGCTTGGTGGAGCAGTGGCGGCGCGCGAGCTTCGAGCAGCGTGTGCGCGATGTGCTGGGCGCCGACTTCATGGAAGGAGCACGCGAAGTGCAGGCCCGAGTGGGCCCGCTCGCCCTCTCGGGCTATGCCGGCGTGCCCGAGGCCGCCCGCTCGCGTGCGGACCAGCAGTACTTCTACGTCAACGGCCGCTACGTGCGCGACAAGCTGCTGGCGCACGGCGTGCGGGCCGCCTACGAGGACGTGTTGCACGGAGCGCGTCAGCCGGTGTACCTGCTGCGGCTGGACATCGCCCCCGATCGCGTGGACGTGAACGTGCACCCCACGAAGATCGAGGTGCGCTTCCGCGACGCGCGGGAGGTGCATCAGGCCGTCCGCCATGCGGTGGAGGCGGCGCTCGCACAGCCTCACACCCAGGCCGCCGCTGCCCCCGCGGGGCCCGTCGCGCAGCCGACGGCCTCCACGGGTGCGCAGCCTGCAACCGCGACGCAGACGGGGACGGAGACGGCATGGGTCTCGGGCGGCGGCCGATCGTTCTCGGCCCCCCCCGTCGTGCGAGAGCCCGTCGCCGCCTTCGGCGCGCAGCTGCAAGGGCGCCTCGCGTGGCAGGAGGCGCTGGCGCTGCACGCGGCCGAGCCCGGCGCCGCCTGGCCGCGCAGGTTGGAGGTGCCTGCGGCACAAGCGGACACGCCCTGCGCTGCCGCCGACGAGCCCCGGCCCGACTGGCCGCTGGGGCGCGCGATCGCTCAGTTGGGCGGTGTGTACATCCTGGCCGAGAACGCGCACGGATTGGTGATCGTGGACATGCACGCCGCCCACGAGCGCATCGTGTACGAGCGGCTCAAGCGCCTTCTGGCAGAACAGCGCATCGAGGCCCAGCCGCTCTTGATTCCGGCCACCTTCGCGGCCACACCGGCGGAGATCGCAACCGCCGAGAGCGCCCGCGAGGCGCTGCTGACGCTCGGACTCGACGTCTCGCCGCTCGGGCCCGGGACGCTCGCAGTGCGCTCCCGGCCGGCGGCCCTGGCGCAAGCCGATGTGGTGGAACTCGCCCGCAGCGTGCTCGCCGAACTCGCGCACTACGACGCCAGCCACGTCATCGAGCGCGCGCAGCACGAGTTGCTCGCGACCATGGCCTGTCACGGCGCGGTGCGGGCCCACCGGCGTCTGACCCTCGAGGAGATGAACGCCCTGCTGCGCGAGATGGAGCGCACCGAGCGCGCCGACCAGTGCAACCACGGGCGCCCGACATGGCGGCAGCTCACGCTGAAGGAGCTGGACGGCCTCTTCCTGCGCGGGCGCTGAGACCCGGCCGCGCAGCGGCCACTGCCCGGAGCCGGGCCGCTGTGATTTCCGACCGCCGCTTCCTGCTTCATGCCGCCTGGCGGTGAACTTTCCGCCCCCAGGCCGATCCCTGTGGGCGGAGATGACGAATTCGACCTCCTCCCCGATGCGCCCCTTCCCGCGCGGCCTGGTCCGGAGCCCGCCGGTGCGCCGTGCCGCCCTGCTGGGCGTGCTCGCTTATGCGCTGCTGGCGGGCTGCAGTGCGCTGGACGAGCGCCAGCGCCAGTGGATCTTCCAGCCGTCTTCCGCGAGCTGGGGCAACACGGCCACCGAGGCCCAGGGGATGCAGGACGTGTGGATCGACTTCCACTCGCGCGTGGCGAAGGCGCCGGCGCGGCTGCACGCGCTGTGGATGCCCCACGAGCGCGCCGACGCGCCGGTGCTGCTCTACCTGCATGGCGCGCGCTGGGGCGTGGCCGGCAGCGCCCCGCGCATCCGCCGCATGCAGGCGCTCGGATTCCACGTCCTCGCGATCGACTACCGAGGCTTCGGCCGCAGCACCCCGGCGCTGCCGTCGGAGGCCACCGCCCACGAGGACGCCGTGGCCGCCTGGGACTGGCTCGCCGCCCGCCACCCTGGTGCGCCACGCTATGTGTTCGGGCACTCCCTGGGTGGGGCGATCGCCGTGCATCTGGCTTCGGAGGTCGACGGCGTCGCCGGCCTCATGGTGGAGGGCACGTTCTCGTCGGTACCCGACGTGTTCGCCACCCTGCGCTGGGGATGGTTGCCGGTGAGCTGGCTCATCACGCAGCGCTTCGATTCCGCCGAGCGGATCGGCAAGGTGCGCGCGCCGGTGCTGGTGGTGCACGGCAGCGACGACCGGCTGATCCTTCCCTCGCTGGGCCGGCGGCTCTACGAGCGGGCGCGGGGGCCCAAGCGCTGGGTGCTGGTGCCGGGGGGCACCCACCACAACACCCACGACTTGGGGCTGGCCGAGTACGAACGCGCGTTGCACGAGCTCTTTGCCCTGCCGGCCGGGGCCAAAGCGTCGAACCACGCGCGTCGCACCCCCGCCCCAGTCACCCACGTGCGTCGCGGCTGAACGCCCGGCCCGTGGTCAAATCTCGCTCCCGCCGCCTCATCGTCAGGAGATGAAACCTCCCCCGCGCCCCCGTCGCCCGGCTGCCGGGCCTGAACCCGCTGCCCGCAAGCCCGCGCCTGCAGCCCACCGGCCTCCCGCCGCGGACGAGCCCGCCGCCTGGCCGAGGCTTTCGAAACGCATGGCAGAACTGGGGCTCGCGTCTCGCCGCGAGGCCGACGAATGGATCGCCAAGGGCTGGGTGCGCGTGGACGGAGAGATCGTCAGCGAACTCGGCTCGCGGGTCGGTCCGCACCAACGGATCACGGTGGACCCGGCCGCGCGCCAGGCACAAGCCCAGCGAGTCACGATCCTGCTGCACAAGCCGGTGGGCTACGTGAGCGGCCAAGCCGAGGACGGCTACCAGCCCGCCAGCGTGCTGGTGCGGGCCGAGAACCGCTGGCGCGGCGACCGCAGCGGCATCCGTTGGCACCCGGCCCACGCCCGGGGCCTCGCACCCGCGGGCCGCCTGGACATCGATTCCGTCGGGCTGCTGGTGCTGACGCAGGACGGACGCATCGCCCGCCAACTGATCGGCGAGGATTCGGAGATCGAGAAGGAGTACCTCGTGCGGGTGCGGTACGACCGCCCGGGCCGTCTGCCCGACGTGTTCCCCGCCGAGAAGCTGAAGCTGCTGCGCCACGGGCTGCACCTCGACGGCCACGCATTGCGCCCGGCCCAGGTGAGCTGGCAGAACGACGACCAGCTGCGCTTCGTGCTGACCGAAGGCCGCAAGCGGCAGATCCGCCGCATGTGCGAGGCGGTGGGGCTGAAGGTCGTCGGCCTCAAGCGCGTGCGGATCGGGCGGGTGCGGCTGGGCGACCTGCCGCCCGGGCAGTGGCGCTACCTGCAGCCCGACGAGTCGTTCTGAAGGGGCGGCCGGTCAACGCAGCGGCCCGCGGCCGTCGGCGTGCAGCCGGGCCTGCAGCTCGCGTGCCTGCGTGGACCACGCGCCGCCGAGCGCCACGGCCTCGCGGGCTGCCGCCTCGGCCCGGGTGCGCTGCCCGAGCTCCAGGGCGACCGTGCCGAGGTTGATCCACGCCGCGGCATGGCGGTGCTCGCGCGCCGCAGCTTCGAAGCGATCCGCGGCCTCGGCCTTGCGGCCCGCGGCGTAGAGCGCGTTGCCCAGCCCCATCTGCAAGGTGAGCACGCCCGGCCAGCGGGTCAGCGCCCTCTCGTAGGCGCGCACGGCCAGTGCGGGAGGGGCGACCCGCTCGAAGGCGACGAGCGAGCGCACGGCTTCCGCTTCGCCCACGGTGGCGGGCAGACGGCCCGGCGCGAGCGCCACGAAGGCCCAGTGGTCCGAGCGGGCCCAGGTGTGCTCGAAGGTGCGCAGGGCCATCTCCTGCCGCCGCACAGGGCCGGACCGCAGCAGCACGAGCCCTTCGTCGAGGTCGTAGCCCACCACCACGGCGTAGTGCCAGGTGGGCGCCCATTGCAGGCCCAGGTTCTGGAGGATGACGACCGGCGTGCCGGCCGCCACCTCGCGCAGCAGCGCCTCCAGCCTGGGGGGCAGCACATACGCCACCGCCCCTTGCCGGCGCGTGGCCGCGAGCATCTCGGCCTGCAACGAGCCCTGCCGCCCCGGCACGTAGACCTGCGGCACGAGGTCCGGCGGCGTGACGGCGAGCCCCGTGGCCTGCAAGACCGCCGCGAGGGACTCCGGCCCGCACAGGTAGCGCTGGTCCTGAGGGAAGAAGGGCGTGTCCACCAACTCGGCGCGCCGGGGCAGCCCCTCCACCGCCCCGAAGCGCAGCGCAGCCGTCTGGGTCGCGCACCCGCCCAGCAGGGCCAGCGAGGCACCGGCGATCAGAAGGCTTCTGCGCTGCATGGCGGGTCTCCCTCGGGCATCCGGCTGCGCTCGCCGGAAAAGAGCGCCAGCGGGACCGGGGCGGCCGCCCCCGCCGGCGAGCGCGAAAGCCCTCAGCGGATCGAGCGTGTGAACGGGAACACCTTGGTGAAGCCCAGGATGTCCGTGATGAGCAGCAACACGAAGACGAACAGGATGACGCCGAGGACGTCGCCTCCGGCCGGGGCCTGGTCGATCTTCGCCACGAGCGCCGCCGCCTCTTCGTCGCTGAGCGCCGCCACCCGCGCCTTGGCATCCTCGGCGCTCACACCCCACTGTTGCAGGCGGGCCTGGAGCTCGGGGCGGTCGAGTTCGCTCGCCAGCCGCTCGCGGTGCGCCCGCCCGGCTGCGGTGCGGTCGGCGGTCGCCGCCTCCTGCGCCAACTGCTCGGTGGTGATCAGCGTCGTCGCCATGGCGGGACGGGTGAAGGCGCCAAGGGCGAGCGCCAGCGACACCGAACAAGCGGTGACGCGGAGGAATCGGGAGACGGACATCGGGCACTCCTCGGGGGTTGTTGTTCGCAGCGCGGCAGCCCATGGGACGGACGACCACGCCGGGCAATTGTGTTTCAGCCCCCCGGCCCCGCGCGACGTTGCAAGTGAAACAAGACGCTGCAGGAGCGAGTTCTTCCCAAGGCTTTCAGAAGAGCTTGTTTCGACCGCTTACAGTGGCGGGCACGGCGCTCGCGCCGTTTCGCGGGCACCGCTGGCCGGTTTCGCGGGCACCGCGCTCGCTCCGTTTCTCGCTGCGGCGGGCCGCCTCGCCAGCAGGATGCCGTCGGGGCGTCTCTGTTACCCTCGCGGAGATGTCGTCCAGTTCGCCCGTGTCCACCTCTTCTTCCTCGAACTGCTGCGCCCCGGAAGGCTCCACGGCGGCGGCCCGGCCCCGGCGCCCGAGCGCCGGCACGGTCGTCATCGCACTGATGCTGCTGCTGGGCACCCAGCCCATCTCCACCGACCTGTACCTGCCCTCGCTGCCTTCGTTGCCAGGCTACTTCGGGGTGCCGGTGGCGACGGTGCAGTTGACTCTGAGCGTGCTCGTCGTGTGCTTCGGGGCCGCGCAGCTGCCGCTGGGCGCCTTGTCCGACCGCATCGGCCGCCGCCCCGTGCTGCTCGGGGGCCTCGCGCTCTACACGGCCGCCAGCGCCCTGGCGATGGTCGCCACGCACATCGGGGCGCTGGTGGCCTGCCGGGCCGCACAGGGCATCGGCATGGCGGCCTGCGTGGTGGGCGTGCGCGCAATGCTGCGCGACCTCTACGCCCCGCAGGAGGGCGCCCACATGCTGGCCCGGGGCTCCACGTGGATGAGCCTCATCCCGCTGCTCGGGCCCGTGCTCGGCGGCTACATCGAGAGCCACTGGGGCTGGCGCGGCGCATTCGCGGTGCTCACCGTCTTCGGCGCTCTGACCCTGCTCTATGTGGCCACCCGGCTGCCGGAGAGCCTCTCGCGCCGGGGGACCGGGCGCTGGACGGAAGGCTGGAGCGAGATCCTGCGCCATCCCGGCTTCTGGTCGTACACGGCGGTGTCGAGCTTCACGTACGCCGGTCTCTTCAGCTTCATCGCGGGCTCGTCCTTCGTGCTCGTCAAGGTGCTCGGTCTGACGCGGCAGGAGTTCGGCTTCGCCTTCGCGTTCGTGGTCTCGGGCTACCTGATCGGCTCCACGGTGTGCCGGCATCTGATTCCGCGACGCGGGCTGGTGCGCACGCTGCGGCTCGCCGCCTGGGTGAGCCTGGCGGCGGGCACACTGATGGCCGGTCTTGCCTGGGCGGGAGTGCATCATCCGCTGGCGTTGATGGTGCCGCAGTTCGTCTACACGCTGGCGCACGGCCTGCACCAGCCGTGTGCCCAGGTGGGTGCCATCGCCGCCTTCCCCCAACGCGCGGGCACCGCCTCGGCCCTGTCGGGCTTCGTGGGCATGACACTGGCTTTCGGCGTAGGCTACTGGATCGGCTGGAGCTTCGACGGCACCGTCTATCCGCTAGCACTCACCGTGGCCTTCTGGTCCGCGGCGGTGGCGGCGGCAGCGCTGCTGCTCGTTCCCCGGTACGCGCACCACAGCCATGCCGAGTGACCCCTTCTTCGACGCACCCAACGATCGCGTCCCGTACGTCTGCCTCGCAGGGCCGACGGCCTCGGGCAAGACCGCCGCGGCGCTTGCCTTTGCGACGCGGGTGCCGGTCGAGATCGTCAGCGTCGACTCCGCGCTCGTCTATCGCGGCATGGACATCGGCACCGCCAAGCCCACGCTCGCCGAGCGCGAGCGGGTGCCCCATCATCTGATCGACATCCTCGACCCCACCCAGTCGTACTCGGCGGCGCAGTTCGTGGCCGACGCCAAGCGGCTGGTCGATGAGATCCGCGCCCGCGGCCGGCTGCCCCTGCTGGTGGGTGGGACGATGCTGTACTACAAGGCGCTGCTCGAAGGCATCGACGAGCTGCCCGCGGCCGATGTCGCGGTGCGGGCGGAACTGGATCTCTGGGCCGCGCGCGAGGGCTGGCCCGCGCTGCATGCCGAACTGAGCCGGGTGGACCCGGACACCGCCGCGCGGCTCGCTCCCACCGACGCGCAGCGCATCCAGCGGGCGCTGGAGGTGTACCGGATCACCGGCCGTCCGCTTTCGAGCTTCCACACCCGCGCACGCGAAGCCTCCGGCGCCGTGCGCGAAGCCACGGCGGCTCCGCTGGTCTCCCTGGAGCCGAGCGAGCGGGCGTGGCTGCACGATCGCATCGCCGCACGCCTGCATCGGATGCTGGAGGACGGGCTGGTGGACGAGGTGCGCGCCCTGCGAGCGCGGGGGGACCTGAGCCTCATGCTGCCCTCGATGCGGTGCGTGGGATACCGGCAGGTCTGGGAGATGCTGGACGGCGCCTACGACCTCGACGAACTGCCGTCACGGGCCATCGCCGCCACGCGGCAATTGGCCAAGCGCCAGCTCACCTGGTTGCGCGCGATGCCCGAGCGCATGGTGGTGGCCTGCGACCGCGAGGACGCCCTCGACCACGCGGTGGCCGCCTTGCTGCGCGCCGCCCGAGGCTGGGCATGACCGGCGTGGCGACGCTGCCCGTCGTGGAAGTGCGCGCCTTGACCAAGCGCTACGGCGCGCACACCGTCTTCGAGGCCGTGGACCTCACCGTGCGAGCGGGCGAGATCGTCGCGATCGTCGGGGAGTCGGGTGTGGGCAAGTCGACCCTGCTCAACTGCATCGCCGGACTGGACGCCGCCGATAGCGGCGACGTGCGGGTGATGGGCGAGGCCGTCGCCCGACTGCCGGAGGCCGAGCAGGCCCGCCTGCGCCGCCGGCACATCGGCTTCGTCTTCCAGGCGTTCCACGTGCTGCCCCACCTCACCGTGGCCCAGAACGTGGCGCTGCCGCTGCTGCTGCTCGGCGGCGGCGACGACCGCGAGCGGGTGCAGCGGGCGCTCGCGCAGGTGGGCCTGGCCGATCTGGGCGAGCGACTGCCGGCGCAGCTGTCGGGCGGTCAGTTGCAACGCGTGGCCATCGCGCGCGCGCTGATCCACCGCCCCGCGCTGCTGCTGGCCGACGAGCCGTCGGGCAACCTCGACCCGAGGACGGCGGAGTCTGTGCTCGATGCGCTGGTGGAGCAGGTCCGCGGGCACGGCGCGGCCTGCCTGCTGGTGACCCACTCCCCGGCCGCGGCCGCCCGCGCCGACCGCATCCTCGAACTCACTCCGCAGGGGCTGCGGCCTCGCGAGGGCGCCGCAGCGCCTCCGACGCACTGAGTGCCCCGGCGCCCGGACGTCGGCGCATCCCGCCGCAGCCGTACGGCTCCCCGATCATCCCCTCACCCGCCCGCCCCAGTTGAGCAAGGTCAAGGGACGATGCCCGGGTCTTCCCTAGAGTGGAGCCTCGTCTTGACCTCGCTCATGCCATGCCCATCGAACTCTACGCCCGCGGCGATCACCGCTGCCTGATGTTCACCGACCTCATGGACGAGGGCGGCGAAGCCGTGCAGGCCAATCAGTTCCTCATCGTGCACGGTGACACGGGGGCCATCCTCGATCCGGGCGGCAATTTGGCCTACAACGAGCTCTACGTGGGGATGATGCGCTACTTCCCGCCGCACCGGCTGGGCGCGATCCTCGCCTCGCACGCCGATCCCGACATCATTGCGTCCCTCGACCGATGGATGACGGCCACGAGCGCGCCGCTGTACATCTCGCGGGTGTGGGAGCGCTTCGTGCCTCACTTCTGCAAACCGGGCAAGACGGAAGGACGCATCGTCGGCATCCCGGATTCGGGCCAGATCATCCAGGTCGGCGATTGGCAGATCGTCGCACTGCCGGCGCACTTCCTCCATGCCGAGGGCAACTTCCAGTTCTACGACCCGGTCAGCCGCATCCTCTTCTCCGGCGACCTCGGTGCCTCGGCCGCAAGCGGCCGGCAGGCCCAGCAGTCCGTACGGTCCTTGGCCGAGCACGTCCCCCGCATGGAAGCGTTCCACCGCCGCTACATGGTCTCGAACAAGGTCCTGCGGCACTGGGCGCGCATGGTGCGCGAACTCGACATCGAGATGATCGTGCCCCAGCACGGCGCGCCGATGGAAGGCCCCGCCGTGCAGGAGTTCATCGACTGGGTCGAAGGGCTGAGCTGCGGCATCGACCTGATGAGCGACGCCAACTACGCGGTGCCGGCGGGCGCGACACGCTTGCGCCGCAACCACACGGGCGCGGCGCTGCTCGGCTGAGGGCAAAAGCGCGCTGCGGGGCTCTGTCCTTCTCCGGAGCAACGGACAGCGAGCGCGACTCCGACGCGGCCTGCCCTTGACGGCACACGGGCCGCACAGGGCCGACAATGGGTCTGGCCATGTCGTCCCTCCCTGCCCCCGACCCGACCTCGAGCGCCTGGCGCGCCCCGCCCGGCGTGGTACGCGCGCTGGTGCGCCGCTACGCGTGGCCCGAGTGGCGCCTGCACCCCTGGCGCCACGCGACGGTGGTCGTCGCGGTGCTGCTCGGCGTCGCGCTCGCGTGGTCGGTTCACCTCATCAACCGCTCCGCCCTCGCGGAATTCAGCCAGGCGGTGCGCGCCGTCAATGGCGAACCCGACCTCGAACTGCGCGCCGCCGCCGGCTCCTTCGACGAACAGGTGTACGCGCGGGCAGCCCGGCATCCGCAAGTGCAGGTCGCCAGCCCCGTGGTGGAAGTGCAGACGCAGGCGCGCGTGCCGGCGGCCGACACCGCATCCGCAGGCCCGAGCGTCGGAGTGCGCGTGCTCGGCATCGACGCCCTCGTGGCCCCTGCCATCGCCCCTCGACTGCTCCCGCGGGCGGCCGAAAGGCAGGATCGGCTGGCGCTGGTGGACCCCGGACTCGTCTTTCTCAACCCGGCCGCACAGCGAGTCCTCGGCGTACAGCCGGGTGACCGGCTCGAACTGCGCGCCGGCACGCAATGGCGTGCGTGGAAGGTGGCGGGCAATGTCGGTGCGGGCGGCGGACCCCTCGTCGTCATGGACATCGCGGGGGCGCAGGAGGCCTTCGGATTGCTCGGCCGCGTGAGCCGCATCGACCTGAAGCTCGCCCCCGGTGCCGACGGCGCCGCCCTGCTGGACGCGCTCGCGCTGCCTGCCGGTGTACGGGGCATCGCCCCCGGCGCGGCCGAGGAGCGCATCTCGCACCTCTCGCGCGCCTACCGCGTCAACCTCACGGTGCTCGCCTTTGTCGCGCTCTTCACCGGGGGCTTTCTCGTCTTCTCGGTGCTGGCGCTCTCGGTCGCCAAACGCAGTGCGCAACTGGCGCTGCTCGGCGTGCTGGGGCTCACCGCGCGCGAGCGACGCCAGTTGGTGCTGGCCGAGGCGGCCTTCCTCGGCGGCGTGGGAAGCGCGGCCGGGCTGGCCGCCGGCACGGGCTTGGCGAGCCTCGCGTTGCGGTTCTTCGGCGGAGACCTGGGGGGCGGCTACTTCACCGGCGTACAACCGAGCTTGCAGTGGTCCACCCCTGCGGGCGGCGCCCACCTCGCGCTCGGCGTGGCCGCCGCGCTGGCCGGGGCGTGGCTGCCGGCCCGGCAAGCCGAGCGCCTGCCGCCTGCGCAGGCACTCAAGGGCCTGGGCAGCGTGCCCTCGGCGGTGGAGCGGCGTTGGCGCCGGGCGGGCGGGCTGGCCCTGCTGGCGGCCGGCGCGCTGCTGGCATTGCTGCCGCCCGTGGCGGGCTTGCCGTTGTTCGCATATGCCTCGGTGGCCTGTCTGCTCCTGGGCGGGATCGCCTGTGTGCCGGAGGCCGTCACGCTGGCGCTGGGGCGCCTGCGGGCACGCCGGCCCGAGACCCTGCTCGCGCTCGAGCGCGCCCGGCGGCAGCGCCATACGGCGACGACGGCCGTCGCCGGGGTGGTGGCGAGCCTGAGTCTGTCGGTGGCACTCACGGTGATGGTCGGCAGCTTCCGCGCGTCGGTCTCGCAGTGGCTGGACCAGGTGCTGCCCGCACCGCTCTACGTGCGCGCCGGCCTGAGCCCGGCCGGAAGCGAGGGGGCCTTTCTCGACGAGGGCCTGGTCGACGCCATCGCCGGACTGCCGGGTGTGGCCCGTGTGGAGCCTCTTCGCGTGACCCCGCTGCTGCTCAAGCCCCAGCGACCGCCCGTGGCCTTGATCGCACGCGCGCTGGACGATCCGGCCCGGCAGCTGCCGCTGGCAGGGCGAAGCCGCCTGCTCGACGAGCGCGAACGGCCCGACGGCGCCGTCGCGGCCTTCGTCAGCGAGGCGATGGTGGACCTCTACGACCTGCAGCCCGGACAGCGCCTGCCCCTGCCGTTGGGCTCCGGCCTCGAAATCTGGGTGCAGGGCGTGTGGCGCGACTACGTGCGCCAGCACGGCTCCATCGTGATCGCACGCGCCGCCTATGTGCGGGCCACCGGCGATACACGGGTGAACGACCTGGCGCTGTGGCCCGACGCGGGCCTCGACCTGGCCGAACTGCAAGCCCGTGTGAGGGCCCTTCCCGGTGCACAGACGCTCGAGTTCACCTCAGCGCAGACGATCCGCAGCGCCTCGCTTCGCATCTTCGACCGCAGTTTCGCCGTCACCTACTGGCTGCAGGCGGTGGCCATCGCGATCGGGCTCTTCGGCATCGCGGCAACCACTTCCGCCCAGACGCTTGCACGTCGCAAGGAATTCGGCCTGTTGCGGCACCTCGGGTTCACACGCTCGCAGGTGATGCGGCTCGTCGCGCTCGAGGGCCTGGCGTGGACGACCGTCGGCGCGCTGTGGGGTACCGCGCTCGGTATCGCCGTGAGTGCCGTGCTGGTGCATGTCGTCAATCCGCAGAGCTTTCACTGGACGATGGAGCTGCAGTTGCCCTTCGCCCGCCTGGCCGCGCTGGCGCTCACCGTCGTGGCGGCCGGCACGGCCACCGCCTGGTGGGCTGCGCGAGCCGCGATCCGGCACGACGTCGTGCTGGCCGTCAAGGAGGACTGGTGATGGATCGCCGCACGTGGCTCGTGGCCACCCTGAGCGCGGCCCTCGTGCCCCCCTGCAGCCGAGCCGCCGCGCCCGCCCCCCGGGTGCGGGCCGGCGTGGCATTGCGGTTCCCGCGCGATCACGGCGCCCACCCGGAGTACCGCATCGAGTGGTGGTACATGACGGGTGTGCTGCGGTCGGCCGAGCGCCGCCTCTATGGGTTCCAGGTCACGTTCTTCCGCTCCCGCACGCAGGTCGACCCCCAGCACCCCAGCCGCTTCGCCGCCTCGCAGCTGCTGTTCGCCCATGCGGCGGTCACGGATGTCGCGGCCGGCCGCTTGATGCACGATCAGCGCCTGGCGCGCGCCGGCTTCGGCGTGGCGGCCGCCGCGCTGGAAGACACCGACGTGCACTTGCGCGACTGGCAGCTGCGCCGCGAGGCGGTGGGCCCGCACTACCGCGCTCACCTCGCGGCCCACGAGTTCACGCTCGACCTGCGGGCCGACGAGACCCAGCCCGTGCTGCTTCAGGGCGACGCCGGCTACTCGCGCAAGGGCCCCGAGCCGGAACAGGCGAGCTACTACTACTCCAAACCCCAGCTCGCCGTGCACGGGGAGCTTTCGCTCGGCGGGCACCGCCAGGCCGTGCAGGGGCGCGCCTGGCTGGACCACGAATGGAGCGAGGCGCTCATGCATCCGGAGGCGGTCGGCTGGGACTGGATCGGCATGAATCTGGACGACGGTGCGGCGCTGACCGCCTTTCAACTGCGCCGGCGCGACGGCACGGCTTTGTGGGCAGGCGGCAGCTATCGTGCGGCATCCCGAGAGGCCCGCGCCTTCGCCGTCCACGAAGTGCGCTTCGTGCCGCAGCGGTGGTGGCGCAGCCCTCTGACCGGGGCGCACTATCCGGTCGAGTGGTGGGTCGAGACGCCGCTGGGGCGCCACCGCGTGCGTGCTCGGGTCGACGCCCAGGAGCTGGACAGCCGGGCCTCGACCGGCGCCGTGTACTGGGAGGGGCTCAGTGAGCTCCTCGGCGCCGACGGCCGGCGGCTCGGCCACGGTTACCTGGAGATGACCGGCTACGTGGACCGGCTGCGGCTGTGAGGCCGTCCCTCATGAACGACACCACCCTTCCACCTCCTGCGAAACGCATCTCGTCGCTGCGGCAACTCGCCCCTTTCGTGCGGCCATACCGAGGCCGCGTCGTGGCCGCCGCGGTGTTCCTGCTGCTCGCTGCGCTCACCACGCTCGTCTTTCCCCTCGCGTTGCGCGGGCTCATCGACCAGGGCCTGGTCGCCACGCCCGCCCCCGAGCGCCTGCTCGCGCTGCGCGGGCATTTCGCCGAGCTGTTCGCCGTCGGCGCGGCGCTCGGCGTCTTTTCCGCGGCCCGGTTCTACGTGGTGAGCTGGCTCGGCGAGCGCATCACCGCCGACTTGCGCGCCGCGGTGTATGGCCACGTCGTGGGGCAAAGCCCCGAGTTCTTCGAGACCACCCGCACGGGCGAGGTGCTGTCGCGGCTCACCACCGACACCACCTTGGTGCAGACCGTGGTGGGCTCCAGCCTCTCGATGGGCCTGCGCAACCTGGTGATGGGCGTGGGCGCGCTCGTGATGCTCGTGGTCACCAATCCCTACGTCATGACGCAGGTCATGGGCATTCTCCTGCTGGTGGTGCTGCCGGCCCTGGTCATCGGCCGGCGCGTGCGCAAGCTCTCGCGCGCCAGCCAGGACCGCGTGGCCGACTCCAGCGCCATCGCCGCCGAGGTGCTGAACGCGATTCCCGTGGTGCAGAGCTTCGCGCAGGAGCCCCACGAGGCCCGGCGCTTCGCGGCGGCCACCGAGCAGGCCTTCGCCACCGCCATCCGTCGCACACGCGCCCGCGCCGCAATGGTGGCCTTCGTCATCACGGCCACCTTCGGCGCGTTGCTGTGGGGCCTCTATCAGGGCACACAGGCCGTGCTGCGGGGCGACATCACCCCCGGGCATCTCGGCCAGACCATCGTCTACGTGGTGCTGCTGGTCAGCTCGGTCGCCGTGCTCGCCGAGGTCTGGGGGGACTTGCTGCGCGCCGCCGGCGCCACCGAGCGCCTGATGGAACTGCTGGCCACGCGCTCGCCGATCCAGGACCCCCCCATGCCCCGGGCCCTGCCGCCCGCCCGTGGCGGCTCCTCCCTCCGGCTCGACCGCGTGACCTTCGCCTACCCCTCGCGGCCGCAGCGGCCCGCCCTGCAGGACCTGAGCCTGGACGTGCGTCCGGGCGAAACCGTGGCTCTCGTGGGCCCGAGCGGTGCGGGCAAGAGCACGCTGTTCCAGCTCCTGCTGCGCTTCTACGATGCCCAGGCCGGCCGCATCGAGATCGACGGCGTGCCCGTCGCCGAGGTCGCACTGCGCGAGCTGCGGGCGCGCATCGGCCTCGTCCCGCAGGACACCGTCATCTTCTCCGCCGACGCGATGGCGAACATCCGCTACGCCCGTCCGCAGGCGAGCGACGAGGAAGTGATCGCCGCTGCACGCGCCGCTCACGCGGACGAGTTCCTGCGCAGCTTGCCGCAGGGCTATCGCACGTTCCTCGGCGAGCGCGGGGTGCGGCTCTCCGGGGGGCAGCGCCAGTGCATCGCGATCGCCCGCGCGATCCTCAAGAACGCACCCCTGCTGTTGCTCGACGAGGCCACGAGCGCCCTCGATGCGCACAGCGAGCGGCTGGTGCAGGAGGCGCTCGAGGAAGCAATGCGCGGGCGCACCACGCTCGTCATCGCGCACCGGCTCGCGACGGTGCAGCGCGCCGACCGCATCGTCGTGCTCGAGCACGGCCGGGTCGTGGAAACCGGCACGCACACCGAACTGCTCGCCCGCGGCGGCCTGTACGCCCGCCTCGCCGCCCTCCAGTTTCAGATGGACTAGGGCCTGTTAACACTATCGCAACGATTCGACGATCAGTGCGAAGTGGATGAAGGCCGCGAACATGACGTCGAGCTTGTCGAAGCGGCTGAAGATGCGGCGGAATCCTTTCAGACGGCGGAACAGGCGCTCGATTTCGTTGCGGCGCTTGTAGATCTCGGTGTTGTACGCCCATGGCTGGGCCCGCAGCGGATGCGGGGGCACGACCGGATCCAGGCCCAGATCCAGCGCGAGCTGCCGGGTTTCATTGCCCTCGTAGGCGCGATCCATGACCAGATGACAGCGCGCGGGCAGGGGTGGCAGGGCATGCAGCAGGGCGCGACCGGCTGGGGCATCGCCCGCCTGGCCCGGCGAAAGCGAGAAGGCTAACGCGCAGCGGGAATCCGCGGCAGCCATATGAATTTTGGTGGTCCAGCCTGCGCGGGAGCGGCCGATGGCCTGCGGGCCGTTCGTGCGCCGGTGCCGTCCGGGTGGACCTTGACGATCGTACTGTCCAGGCTGACCGCCTCCAGCCGCACCCGGACCAGCTGTTCGGCCTGCATGCGCTCGAAGACCCGATCCAGGACCCCGGCCTTGGCCCACCGGTTCATCCGCGTGTAGATCGTGTGCCAGTTGCCGAACCGCTTGGGCAGGGCCCGCCACTTGCAGCCATTTTCGGCCACGAACAGGATCGCGTTGAGCACTTGAAGGTTGTCCAGCGACACATTGCCCCGCTGCCGCGGCAGGCAATCCTCGATACGCGCGAATTGCGCAGGCGTAAGTTCCATGCGCAGTATGTTAGCACGTAGTGTTAACAGGCCCTAGGCGGCATACTCCCTGGAGGTTGTACGGCTGAAGCCTGAAACGATCAGGAGCACATTGATGACCGAAAAGACGGCCGTCCATAACAGCGGAATGGCCACGAAACCCATCCACATAATCTGGGTCTCGCTACACGGCGTGATCGGCGAGCAAGAAGCTACGTCGACCGGCATCGTCACTGAGGTCCGCAGCAGATGGACAACGGAGACGAGCCATCCAGCGCTCGCCAGAGGCAGTGCATAGAACACGACGTGCCGGTCGAAGAGGAACAGCCCCACCATGAGGACCGGAGTGAGCGGAAACATGAAGAGGCGCAGATACCAGCAAATGACGCAGGGCTCAATTCGCAGGTATTCACTCAGGTAAAGCGCGCCGATCATCGACAGGGCGGCGATCGACCAACCCACCAAAACCAGCATCCAGCTGATGCCGAAAAGGCCTCCCGCCGATGGGCGATCGTGGATGTTCATCGACTTGGATCTCGCAAGAGTAGGGCAGGTATCAGGGGCTGACTCGCGAGGTATCGGCGATGCCGCTCGCGCGGATGGACTCGTCCCCCCGCGGGCGCCGCGCACACCATCACCGTAGCCACGATCCAACTCGCCCACGCTACCCGCCACGTGGGGACGGGTCAAGGCCTTGCGCACGCAACGGAAATACTGAAACCGACGGTTGTCGTGCCGCCGGTGGAGCGGACAAACGGGGTGCCTCCATGCATGCGCGCGATCGCTGCCACGATCGCCAGCCCGAGTCCGTGATGGGTGTCCCCATGTTCGCGTGCCCGGTCCACCCGATAGAAGCGGTCGAAGAGCCGGGGCAAATGTTCCGCAGGGATCACCGGCCCGTCATTGCTGACGGACAAGCGGATGCCACCGAAAGCGTCCGGCTCGATGTCGATGTCAATCACCGACCCGCGCTCCGCGAAGCGCGTCGCATTGGCGAGAAGGTTTGACAGGGCCCGCCGCAACAACGCCGCGTCGAAGGCGCCCCCGCCGTCGCCGCGCACGCGCACACTCACGTCCGCCTCCTGCAACGCGGCCTCGTGGAATTCGACCACCTCGGCAGCAAGTCCGGCGAGACTGTCGACAGGGCTCCGACGGGCACGCTCGCCACGATCGGCCTTCGACAGGAACAGCATGTCGTTGATGAGGCCCGCCAAGCGGTGCAGATCCTCCAGGTTCGATCCCAGCACGTCCCGCAACTCGGGAATGCCGCGTTCGCGGCTCAGGGCGAGTTCGGTCTCGCCGATCAGTGTCGCCAGCGGCGTGCGCAGTTCGTGGGCGACGTCCGCATTGAAGCCCTCCAGTTGCCGGTATGCGTTGTCCAGCCGTACAAGCAGCGCGTTGAACTGCACGACCAGCGGCTGCAGTTCCTGCGCCTGCGCGGAACCGTCCAGCGGCTGTCCGACGTTTTCCGGACTGAGCGCGGCCGCTTGTCGAGCGAGGTCGCGAACGGGCAACAACGCACGTCGCACGAGCCATGCGCCGCCGGCGGAGACCACCACCGCACCGGCCAGCGCACTTGCGAACAGCGTCCATGCCAACTGCTTCAGCAGCCGGGCATCGGAACTGCCGTCGAGGGTCAGCTCCGCATGCAGCACGGTTTCGGGTCGCCACGGCGAAGGAATTTCGAACTCGACTCGCCGCAGATCGGCCCGCGTCTCCGGTGCGGTTGTGGTCGTATAAATGAGCGTGTCGGCGGACCCCGTCAGCCGCAGCCTCAGATCGGTGTGCCCGACAAAGAAGTCATCGAGTTTGTGGCGCAGGCTCGGCACATCCTCCTGCGTGGCGATTTCCCGGACGAGATGGCGGATCACCTCCTGCTTGTGCCGCAGCTCCTCGGTTTGCTTGGCGGAAAAGTTGAGGCTGGTCGCTCCATATACTATGATGCAGACCAGTCCGAGCCCGATGAAGGTCTGCACTGCGAGCCACCACGACAGCCAGCGACCGAGCGAACGCGGATTGCGCATCCTCAGGGTTCCCGGTCTTCGAGGACGTAGCCCATGCCGCGCACGGTATGCAGCAGTCTCTTCTCGAAGGGATCATCGATCTTGCTGCGCAAGCGGCGCACCGCCACTTCGACGACGTTCGTGTTGCTGTCGAAGTTCATGTCCCACACCTGCTCGGCCAGCGCGGTGCGCGACAGCACCTGCCCGGGCCGGCGCAACAGCAAGGTCAGCAGCGTGAATTCCTTGGCCGTCAGATCGAGGCGCTGACCGGCGCGCGACGCCTTGCGCCGCACCAGATCGAGCTCGAGGTCGGCCAGTTTGAGAACGGTGGAATCCTGACCCGGCGTCGGAATGGCGCCACGCCGCAACAGCGCCTGCACGCGTGCGAGCAGTTCGGACAGGGCGAAGGGCTTTACGAGATAGTCGTCCGCGCCCGCCTGCAGCCCCTTCACGCGATCCTCCACCTTGTCCCGCGCGGTGAGCATCAGCACCGGTACGTGCTTGTCGCGTCGCAGTTCGCGCAGGACGGCGAAACCATCCAGGCCCGGCAACATGACATCGAGCAGGACGAGATCGTAATGCCCTTCGATCGCGAGGTAGCGGCCCTCGGTGCCGCTGCGCGCGACATCGACGACGTAGCTGCTTTCGGTCAGCGCCTTGCGCAGGTATTCGGCGAGCTTCGGCTCGTCTTCGACGACCAGGATCTTCATGCGCGAATTATCGCGGAGGCGGCGGCGCGTCGGCATTACGAATTCGTAATCGGGCTGTTCGCGATTCGACGTGGACGGTTTTCTACAGTACGCCCCGTACCCGGCCGATGGCGTACCCGGCCGATGGCGTATGCAGCGGCCACCGCCGGGACGCATGTCCCGTGTCAACGATAGGAGCCGCATCATGTCAAAAATCCGAACCGCCACCGTCCTCCCTATCCTCGCTGTCGTCCTGATCGTGCCGAGCGTCGCTCAAGCGAACTCCGAATGGCATTTCACCGGCGGCGAGGTGGGTTACACCTCTTTTCCCGATCATGTGAAAAGCACCAAAACGCGTGCCGAAGTGTTGCGTGAGCTCGAGCAGGCCAAGGCGGACAATCCGTCCCCATGCGCCGCTGGTTCGCGATTCTCTTCCTGCTGTTTCTGCCAATCCAACTCAGTTGGGCGGCAGTGAGTGCGTATTGCGAGCATGAAGCCGGTGTTGCGGCGGACCATCTCGGCCACCACGAGCATAAGCATCAGGGCGAGGTCGACGGCGAGTCCTGGCCCAAGGCCGGCGGAATCGATGTCGACTGCAGTTTCTGCCATGCGGCCAGTTGCACCGCGTTGCCGAGCGGCACGGGATTGCCGGCCCTCGACCTCGTGATTGCGACGACCCGCGGGGGAGCCCAAGCGTGGCTCCTTGCCGGGCATTTCTCGGAACCAGAGCGCCCCAAGTGGCGACACCCTGCCTGATCGGCAGGGCGGTCGCATCCATTCTCTTTCCGGCAGTTTCACCGTTCTGAACGGCATTGCCGTGCGTCCATTGCGATCGAGCTGATCGCGCCTTGCCGATTTTCAGTGTCTCGTCATCAACGGAGAATTGGATGTTTCGAAGAATTTGCATCAACTGGCTGCCGGGGCTGCTGCTCGGACTCGCGGCCAGCGGGGCGTGGGCGCAAGCCGCGGCCCCTGCATCACCTGCCGTAACCACGCTCAGGCAGGCGTTCGACGCCGCGTGGGCGCGTCAGCCCGAGGCGCAGTCGCTCGACATGCGCCGGGCGGCGGCGCTCGCGCGACGCGAGAGTGCCGACAGCTGGTCGGCCGAACCGCCGGCCTTCGAGGTGTCGGGCAAGACCGACCAACTCCACCGCAACGACGGCAGCCGCGAATACGAGATCGGCCTCGCGGTGCCGCTGTGGTTGCCCGGCGAACGCGCAGCGACCGCGGCTCTCGCCGATGCCGAAATGCGTGCGAGTACGAGCCGCACGCTTGCGGCACAGCTGCGCACGGCCGCCGCGGTGCGGGCCGCGTACTGGGATTGGCAGCGCGCGCGGATCGACATCCTGGTCGCCCGCGAGCGGCTTGCCAGCGCCCGCGAACTCGCCGCGGATGTGTCGAAACGGGTTCGGGCCGGCGATCTCGCACGCGCCGACCAGCATCAGGCGGACGGAGCGGTGGCGACTGCCGAAGCGTCGCTCGCCGAAGCCCGCGGCGCGCTCGCGGGTGCGGAACAGCAATTGCGCGCCCTGACTGGCATGACACCTGCGCTTGCCGCGGAAGGACTCTCCGTGGCCGAAGCCGAGCCCGCCCCAGGCGGCAACTCCGTCCCCCTGGAGGCGCGGCATCCGGCCCTCGCGGAACTGCGCGATCGGGCGGAGCTTGCACAACGCAGCATGACCCTCGCCGGGATTCAGGGTCGCGCCAATCCCGAGCTTTACCTGGCGACGACGCGCGAGCGCGGCGCATCCGGCGAATCCTGGCAACAGTCAGTGACGATCGGGGTACGCATTCCCTTCGGATCCGACACCCGCAACCGCGCCCGTGTTGCCAATGCCAGCGCCGAGGCGATCGAAGCCGAAACCCAGCTGAGGCTGGAACGCGAACGCCTGACGGCCGAAGTGGATACGGCGCGCGTCCGCGTCGAATCGGCGCGCACCCTGGTCGCCTCTGCCGAACAGCGCGCGCACTTGGCCCGCGAGTCGCGCGGCTTCTTCGAGAAGGCGTTCCGCCTCGGCGAAACCGATCTGCCGACCCGCCTGCGCATCGAACTCGAAGCCGCCGAAGCCGAGCGCCAGGTGGCGCGCACCCGCATCGAACTGGCCGCGGCCGTGTCCGCGCTGCGGCAGGCCATGGGACTTCTTCCCGAATGAACACCAGGAACCCGAACATGAAAGCTTCTCTTACTCTGGCGGCGTGGAGCCTTGCCGCCGTCCTTGCGGGCGTCACGCCCCAGGCCCTGGCCGGCGAAGGCCACGACCACGGCGACGCCCCGGCGCCCGTGGCGGGCCCGGCGCTGCCGCGATTCACCGCCGTTTCGGAGCTCTTTGAGCTGGTGGGCGTGGTCGATGGCAAGCGCATCACACTCTATCTCGACCGCTTCACCGACAACAGCCCGGTCAAGGACGCGACGCTGGAGCTGCAACTCGACGGCAACGCGATCCCCCTCGAAACCCATGCCGACGGCGAATTCGAAGCCACGTTGCAGGACGCACTCAAGCCCGGGGTCGTGTCCGTGACGGCCACGGTCGTCGCCGGACAGGACTCGGATCTCCTAGCCGGCGAGCTGGATCTGCATGAAGAAGCCGCCGAGGCGCACGACGAAACGGCCGGACCAGGCTTGAACTCTTACGCGGGATGGCTCGGCGGCGGCGTTCTCGTGCTCGGACTCGTCGGCTGGGCCGCGCTGCGCAAGGGAAACGCCCGCAACCGTTCGGCCGGAGGTGTCGCATGAAACCGGGAATCCTGCTGGTCATGCTGTGCCTCGTCACTGCCGGTGCATTGTGGAACGCATTCGCTGGCGACGGGCACGATCACGGCGACGAAGGTTCGGCGCCCGTCGGCGGCAACGGGCCGCGACGGCTGCCCGATGGCAGCGTATTTCTGCCCAAGCCGGCACAACGCCAGATCGGCGTGCGCACCCAGGTCACGGAAGCCGGCAACCTGCCGCGCACGGTGGCGCTCGCCGGCAAAGTGGTGATGGACCCCAACGCGGGCGGAAAAGTGCAGGCGCTGGTCGCCGGCCGCCTCGAAGCCGGGCCCCGCGGCTTGCCCGGAATCGGGCAGGCGGTGAAGAAGGGCGAGGTGCTGGCGTACGTCGTGCCATCGGCGGGACAGATCGAACGCTCGAACCAGATGGCGCTGCTCGCCGAGTTGCAGGCCGCCAAGGCGCTCGCGGAGAAGCGCGTGGCGCGGCTGAAGGAGCTCGCCGACACGGTGCCGCGCAAGGAGATCGAAGCCGCCGAGAGCGAACTCGCGAGTCTCGCGGCCCGCGTGACGGCGGTGGGGGCGGGGCTCAGCAATCGCGATGCGCTCGTGGCGCCCGTCGCGGGCGTGATCGCGTCGAGCAATGCGGTCGCCGGCCAGGTCGTCGACGCGCGCGAACTGGTGTTCGAGATCGTCGATCCGAAGCGGCTGCGCGTCGAGGCGCTGGCCTACGATGTCGACACCGCCATCGATGTCGCCGGCGCGAGCCTCGCGGTCGGCGAGCAACGCGTGACGCTCGACTTTCTCGGCGCGGCGCGCAGTCTGCGCGAGCAGGCGCTGCCGCTCGCGTTCGGTGCCGCGGGCGATTCTCTGGCGCGTTTCGCCGTCGGGCAACCGGTCGAGGTGTTCGTGCAAACGCGCAGCACGCTGCAGGGCGTCAGCGTTCCCGCCGCGTCGGTGCTGAAGAATCCCGCGAACCAGACCATCGTGTGGGTCAAGACCGCGCCGGAGCGCTTCGAGCCGCGCACCGTCACGACCGCGCCGCTCGACGGGGCGAACGTGGCCGTGACGTCGGGCCTCGCGGCCGGTGAGCGGGTCGTCACCAACGCGGCCACCCTGATCAACCAGATCCGCTGACGGGGAGCCCGATCGATGTTCAAGTGGCTACTCGACAACAGTCTCGGCAACCGGCTGCTGGTGATCATCGCCAGCCTGGTGCTGATGGCCTACGGCGCATTCACGCTCACACGCACGCCCGTGGACGTGTTCCCGGACCTCAACAAGCCGACGGTCACGATCATGACCGAGTCCGGCGGTATGGCGGCGGAGGAGGTCGAACAGCTCATCACCATCCCGCTCGAAACGACGATGAACGGGCTGCCCGGCGTGGAGTCGGTGCGCTCCATCTCAAGCGCGGGGCTGTCCTTCATCTACGTCACCTTCGACTGGAGTACGGAGATCTTTCGCGCCCGGCAAATGGTGTCGGAGCGCCTGTCCGCGATGGAGGAAGGCCTGCCGGAGGACGTGATCCCGCGCATGGGGCCGATCAGCTCCGTGATGGGCGAAATCATGCAGATCGCGATCCCGATCGATACCGCGAAGATCTCGCCGATGCAGGTGCGCGAGTACGCCGACTGGGTGCTGCGTCCGCGTCTCATGGCCATCCCCGGCATCGCGCAGGTCATCCCGATCGGCGGCGAAGTGCGGCAGTTCCAGGTGCAGCCGGATACACGGCGCATGGCGGAACTCGGCATTTCGCTGGAGCAGATGGAGGCGGCGATCCGCGGGTTCTCGTCGAACACCTCGGGCGGCTTCCTCGAACTCACCGGGCGGGAATACCTGATCCGCAACCTCGGACGCACCTCGAGCCTGGAGGATCTGAAGAATCTCGCGATCACGGCACGCGACGGTCAGCCGATCCTGCTGCGCCAGATTGCCTCCGTGACGTTCGCACCGGCGCTGCGCCGCGGCGATGCGGGTTTCGAGGGCAAACCGGCGGTGATCCTCGGCATCCAGAAGCAGCCGACCGCGGACACCATTCACCTCACCCGCTCGATCGAGGCGGCGCTCGACGAGATGAAGAAATCGCTGCCCGCCGGCATGGAGGCGCCGCAGGTGACGTTCCGGCAGGCAAGCTTCATCGAGGCGTCGATCGGCACGCTGCAGGGCAAGCTGATCGGGGCCTCGGTATTCGTCGCGGCAATCCTGTTCTTCTTCCTCGGCACGCTGCGCCCGACGGTGATCGCGCTCACCGCGATCCCCGTGTCGATCTTCATGACGGCGCTGGTGTTCAAGTATTTCGGTCTGTCGGTCAACACGATGACGCTCGGGGGGCTGGCGATTGCGATCGGCGGTCTGGTCGACGACGCGGTGGTGGGCGTCGAGAACGTGTTGCGCCGGCTGAAGGAGGATCGCGCGAAACATCACGATCACCGCCTGCACCCGATCGAACTGGTCGCGCACGCGACGATGGAAGTGCGCTCGGCCATCCTCTACGCGACGATCATCATCGTGCTGGTATTCCTGCCGTTGTTCGCGTTGCCCGGCATGGAGGGGCGGCTCTTCGTACCGCTCGGCGTGGCGTTCATCGTGTCGACCTTGGCGTCGCTGGTCGTGTCGGTGACTGTCACGCCGGTCCTGTCGTTTTACCTGCTGCCGCGCATGAAATCGCTCGAACATGGCGACACGCGCGTGCTCGCGTGGCTCAAGGCGCGCTACCGCAACAGCTTGCAGGCCGTCCTGAATCGCCCCAGGGCCGCCGTGACCGCCGGGGCGATCGCGGTCGTCGTCGCGGCGGCCGCCGTGCCGTTCTTTCCGACGACCTTCCTGCCGCCGTTCAACGAGGGCACCCTGCTCATCGGTATGCGCCTCAACCCTGGGGTGACGCTCGCCGAATCGACGGCACTCGCGCAGCAGGCCGAGGTGCTGGTGAAGCAGGTGCCCGAAGTTACCTACGTCGGGCGCCGCAGCGGACGTGCGGAACTCGATGAACATGCTGAAGGCGTGCACGTCAGCGAGCTCTATGTCGGGCTCAAGCCGGCGTCAGAACTCACCCGTTCGATGGGGGAGATCGCCGCCGACATCCGCGCCCGGCTCGTGAACCTGCCCGCGGCGATCGCGATCGGTCAGCCGATCTCGCACCGCATCGACCACATGCTCTCGGGCGTGCGTTCGCAGATCGCGATCAAGATCTTCGGTGAGGATCTCGACACACTGCGGGGGCAGGCCGATGCGCTGCGGGCGCGGCTCGCCGGCATTCCCGGTCTCGCGGATCTGGAAATCGAAAAACAGGTGCTCGCGCCGCAGATCAAGGTGCGCATCGACTATGCGGCGGCGGCGCGTTACGGGGTGCCGGCACCGCAGATCCTGGTCGCGCTGCAGAACCTCGTCGAGGGCGAGAAAGTGACGCAGATCGTCGAAGGCGGTCGGCGTTTCGCGCTCGTCGTGCGCCTGCCCGAGTCGGCGCGGTCGGTCGAGGGGCTCGCGCAGATTCTCATCGAAACCCCGACCGGGCATGTCCCGCTGTCGAAACTCGCGTCCATCGAGGAGGGCGACGGGCCGAACCAGGTCAGCCGCGACGACGGCAAGCGCCGCATCGTGCTGTCGGCCAACGCGCAGCAGCGCCCGCTGTCGCAGATCGTCGAGGACATCCGCACCGTGGTGGCCGATATGCAGCTGCCAGAGGGCTACTTCATCACGCTCGGCGGGCAATTCCAGGCGCAGGAAGAAGCCTCGCGCCTCGTGGGACTGCTCTCTATCGTGTCGCTCGTGCTGATGTTCGTCGTGCTCTACAGCCGCTACAAGTCCGTGCGGCTCTCGGCGTTGATCATGGCCAACATTCCGCTCGCGCTGGTCGGTGCAGTGATCGGCTTGTGGATCTCCGGCCAGCCGCTGTCGGTCGCGGCGCTCATCGGCTTCATCACTCTCGCCGGTATCTCGGTGCGTAACGGCATCCTGAAGGTCAGCCACTACATCAACCTGATGCGCATCGAAGGCGAAGGTTTCGATCACGCAATGATCCTGCGCGGCTCACTGGAGCGACTGTCACCGGTGCTGATGACCGCCCTGGTCACCGCCTTCGCGCTGGCGCCGCTGCTGTTCGAGGCCGAACGCCCGGGCACCGAGATCCTGCATCCGGTCGCCGTGGTGATCTTCTCGGGGCTCATCAGTTCGACGCTGCTCGATACCTTCCTCACGCCCGCGATGTTCTGGCTCTTCGGCCGTCGTGACGTCGAGCGCCTGCTCAACGACCGCAACGCCGAAGCGTTCTGATCCTGACCCATTCACGACACCGAACCTGAAAGGAGAAAACATGAAACTCTCGAAACTCATTACCCTTGCCGCCCTGGTGGCCGTCGGTCCCGCCTTCGCGGCGGACAAGCACGCCCACGCCCACGAACATGAGTCCATGCACGGCGGCCTGGTGGTCGAGGTCAAGGATGTCGACCTCGAGCTCGTCGCCAAGCCGGACGTCATCCAGCTGCACCTGCGCGATCACGGCAAGCCGGTTGATGTGACCAACGGCAGCGCGAAGCTCACGCTCCTGTCTGGCACCGACAAACAGGAAGTCGAACTCAAGCCGGCCGGCGACCGGCTGGAGGCCAAGGGCAGCTTCAAGGTGGGCGCTGGCACCAAGTTGGTGGCCGTCGTCACGTTGCCGGGCAAGCCCTCCACCACCGCGCGCTTCACGCTGAAGTGACGTCGTCCGCTTGCCCGCAGCGCGTCGCTGCGGGCGGCCAACTCATGTAACCCGGGAGTGACCCAATGAAAACTCTTGTGGCAGGACTGGTTGCCGTTGCCGTCGGTGGACTAGGGCCTGTTAACACTATCGCAACGATTCGACGATCAGTGCGAAGTGGATGAAGGCCGCGAACATGACGTCGAGCTTGTCGAAGCGACTGAAGATGCGGCGGAACCCTTTCAGACGGCGCAACAGGCGCTCGATTTCGTTGCGGCGCTTGTAGATCTCGGTGTTGTACGCCCATGGCTGGGCCCGCAGCGGATGCGGGGGCACGACCGGATCCAGGCCCAGATCCAGCGCGAGCTGCCGGGTTTCATTGCCCTCGTAGGCGCGATCCATGACCAGATGGCAGCGCGCGCTCAGGGGTGGCAGGGCATGCAGCAGGGCGCGACCGGCTGGGGCATCGCCCGCCTGGCCCGGCGAAAGCGAGAAGGCTAACGCGCAGCGGGAATCCGCGGCAGCCATATGAATTTTGGTGGTCCAGCCTGCGCGGGAGCGGCCGATGGCCTGCGGGCCGTTTTTTTCGTGCGCCGGTGCCGTCCGGGTGGACTTTGACGATCGTACTGTCCAGGCTGACCGCCTCCAGCCGCACCCGGACCAGCTGTTCGGCCTGCATGCGCTCGAAGACCCGATCCAGGACCCCGGCCTTGGCCCACCGGTTCATCCGCGTGTAGATCGTGTGCCAGTTGCCGAACCGCTTGGGCAGGGCCCGCCACTTGCAGCCATTTTCGGCCACGAACAGGATCGCGTTGAGCACTTGAAGGTTGTCCAGCGACACATTGCCCCGCTGCCGCGGCAGGCAATCCTCGATACGCGCGAATTGCGCAGGCGTCAGTTCCATGCGCAGTATGTTAGCACGTAGTGTTAACAGGCCCTAGGCCCGGCGCCCGGCCGCCCGAAGCCGGGCCGACACCCCCCTGGGGGGTGGGCGCAGCCCCGGGGGCACACGACCCCGCCCGGCGCCCGGCCGCCCGAAGCCGGGCCGACACCCCCCTGGGGGGGGTGGGCGCAGCCCCGGGGGCACACGACCCCGCCCGGCGCCCGGCCGCCCGAAGCCGGGCCGCCATGGAATAATCGGCGGCCCGGAACCGCCGGCCGGGCGCTGCCGCCCAGGAAGGCCAGCCCTGCCCCTCGCCGGCCGCCCTGCTCCAGCCATGACTTCACGCCCCATCCGCTCCCAGTACGAAGACTTCATGCGCCACGTCTTCGAGCACGGCACGCCGAAGACCGATCGCACCGGCACCGGCACCCGCAGCGTGTTCGGCTACCAGATGCGCTTCGACCTGTCGGAGGGATTCCCGCTGGTCACCACCAAGAAGCTGCACGTCAAGTCCATCATCTACGAGCTGCTGTGGTTCCTGCGCGGCGACAGCAACGTGAAGTGGCTGCAGGAGCGTGGCGTGACGATCTGGGACGAGTGGGCGCGCGAAGACGGCGACCTCGGACCCATCTACGGCGTGCAATGGCGCTCGTGGCCCAAACCCGACGGCGGCCACATCGACCAGATCGCCGAGGTGCTGCGCACGCTCAAGAGCAACCCCGACTCGCGCCGCATCATCGTGAGCGCCTGGAACGTCGCCGACCTGCCCAAGATGGCGCTCGCGCCGTGCCATGCCCTCTTCCAGTTCTACGTGGCCGACGGCAAGCTCTCGTGCCAGCTCTACCAGCGCAGCGCCGACATCTTCCTCGGCGTGCCGTTCAACATCGCGAGCTACGCGCTGCTGACTCACATGGTCGCGCAGCAGTGCGACCTGGGCGTGGGCGACTTCATCTGGACCGGCGGGGACTGCCACATCTACAACAACCACGTGGAGCAGGTCCGACTGCAACTCTCGCGCACGCCCCACCCCTACCCGGAACTGCGCATCAAGCGTCGGCCGTCGTCGCTGTTCGAGTACGAGTTCGACGACTTCGAGTTCATCGACTACCAGCACCACCCGGCCATCAAGGCGCCCGTGGCGGTGTAGCCCGCGAGGCTCGGTGCCATGCTGACGGGGCGACAGCTCGGCGCACTGGTGTTCCTCACGCTGATGTGGGGACTCAACTGGCCGATGATGAAGTTCTCGCTGCGTGAGCTCACGCCGCTGTACTTCCGGGCGGTGACGATGACGGGCGGCGCGCTGATGCTGTTTTCCTTCTATGCGGCGCGCGGAGTGCCGATGCGCCTGGGTCTGAGGCAGGCCGGCCAGGTCGCGGCGCTGGCCCTGCCCAACATCCTCGGCTGGCATCTCTTCTCCATCCTCGGCGTGCGCGAGCTGGCCTCCGGCCGGGCAGCGATCCTCGGCTTCACGATGCCGATCTGGACGGTGCTCATCACGGTCGCGCTCTTCGGCGAACGCCTGTCGCGCCGCATGCTGGTGAGCGTCATCTGCGCCGCCGGGGCCGTGGGTCTGCTCGTGATGGAGGAGCTTTCCGCCCTGGCGGGCCGTCCGCTCGGCATCGTCTGGATGCAGATCGCCGCCTTCAGCTGGGCACTGGGCACGGTCCTGATGCGCCGCACCACCTCGCCGCTGCCCACCGAGGCGCTCACCGTATGGATGATGCTGCTCGGCTCGGTGACGTTCTGGTCCATCGCGGCTGCGGTCGAGCCCTGGCCCGCCTGGCAGTTCAGCGCGCCCATGTGGTGGTCGCTCGTCTGGGGCGCGACGATCAACTACGGCTTTGCGCAGATCATCTGGTTCGGCATGGCGCGGCAACTGCCGCCCTCGGCCAGCGCCTTTTCCATCATGGCGGTGCCGCTGGTGGGCACTGCCTCGGCCACCTTCATCGTGGGCGAGGTGCCCCACTGGCAGGACTGGGCCGCCGCGGTGCTCATCATGGCTGCCATCGCCAGCGCGCTGTTACCCCGCCGCACACGCGCAGGCAGCACGTCGGCGCGCGGCGCAGCACAATAGCACCATGACCCTGCCCGACCTGCCCCAGCTCAGCATCATCGCCGCCGTGGCGCGCAACGGCGTGATCGGCCACGCCAACGGGCTTCCCTGGCACCTGCCGGAGGACCTGCAGCACTTCAAGCGCACCACGCTCGGCTGCCCGGTGCTCATGGGGCGCAAGACCTTCGACTCCATCGGCAAGCCGCTGCCCGGCCGCCGCAATGTCGTCATCACCCGCGACCCACACTGGACGGCGCCCGGCGTGGAAGAAGCGCCCTCGCTGGCCGCCGCGCTGGAGTTGCTCAAGCACGCCACCAAGGTGTACATCATCGGTGGCTCGCAGGTGTTCGAGCAGGCGCTACCGCTCGTGGACGAACTGGTCCTCACCGAGATCGACCACGACTTCGAGGGCGACACCTACTTCCCGGCCTGGAACCGAGACGACTTCACCGAGGTGTCGCGCGAGACGCACCGCTCCCCTGCCGGGTGGGACTACCACTTCGTCACCTACCGCCGCAAGGTGCCGGTCCACCCTGGTGCGCTGCGCGCGGCGGGTGCCGAGCCGGCCGAAGAGTAAGAGCGGCTAACAAAACGGTGCGAGGCTACGCAGGCAGATGACGCAACAGGCCAGGGACAGCAGAGCCAGATGGGTATCGATGCTGCGCTCGAAGCGGATACGAAGCTTGCCGAAGGAGGCGATCCAGGCATGAGTGCGTTCGACCACCCAGCGATAGCGGCCGAGCCGGTCTTTGCTCTCGCGGCCCTTGCGAGCGATGCGGACTTTGATGCCACGTTGGTGCAGGTGCTGCCGGCAGCGTGGGAAGTCGTACCCTTTGTCGGCATGCAGCTTGTCGGGACGCGCACGCGGGCGACCACGCCGGCCAGCCACTGCCGGCATCGCATCGACAAGGTCCTCGAACACCACCGAGTCGTGCCGGTTGGCGCCGGTGACACAGAACATCAGCGGGATGCCTTTGCGATCCGTGACGAGGTGGCGCTTGCTGCCGAGTTTGCCGCGGTCGGTGGGATTGGGCCCCGTGTGCCGCCCCCCGGGGGCTGGGGACGCTGGCCCCATCCAGGCTGACGCGGCTGAAGTCCAGGCGGCCCGCGCCGCGAAGGTCGGCCAGCAACAGCATGTGCAGGCGGTGCCATACACCGGCTTTTTGCCACTCACGCAGCCTGCGCCAGCACGTCATGCCGCTGCCGAAGCCCAGTTCCTGGGGTAGATCTTCCCAAGGAATGCCAGTGCGCAGCACGAACAGGATGCCGTTGAGTGCCAGTTCGTCGTCAAGTCGAGGCCGGCCGCCCTTCGGCGAAGGCTTGACCTGCGGCAGCAGCGGCTTGATCTTCTTCCATAGCGCCGCGCTGATCTGCTTGTTCTTGCTTTGTCCCATGGTGCGTCAAACGGCTCAGCCGACCCGCGCGATGACAGCGTTTTGTTAGCCACTCTAAAAGAATCTTTGATCTCATGATGTGGAGATTCTGGGCCGTGCCGGTGGAAATGGCCGATCTGGCGCAAGAGCTGAACCGCATGCTGGACCGCCTGCAGGAGGACTTCCAGCGCCTTACCGATTTCGCGTCGGACCTCGCGCACGAGCTGCGCACCCCCATCAGCAACCTGCTGACGCAGACGCAGGTGGCGCTGACGACCAAGCGCGATGCCGCGACGTACCGCGACATCCTGGCCTCCAATGCCGAGGAATTTCAGCGTTTGGCACGCATGATGTCCGACATGCTGTTCCTAGCCAAGACCGAGCGCGGCGTGGATCTGCCGCACAAGGAGCGGTTTTCCGCCCGCCAGGACGCGCTGGCGCTGCTGGAGTTCTACGAGGCCGTGGCCGAGGAAAAACGCATCCGGCTCCAGTTGAAAGGAGACGGCGAGGTCGAAGGCGATCGCCTGATGTTCCGCCGTGCGGTGAGCAACCTGCTGTCCAATGCCCTGCGTTACACGCCCGAGGCCGGCGACATCACCATCCGTATCACCAGCACGGCACAAACCACGACAGTGGCCGTGGAGAACACTGGAACCGACATCGATGCCAAGATCCTGCCCCGGCTGTTCGACCGCTTCTACCGAGCCGATGCTTCCAGGGCCCATCCGGACTCCGATGGCTCCGGGCTGGGCCTGGCCATCACACGTGCCATCGCTGAGGCCCACGGCGGTAGCGTCACGGCGACGTCGGGCGACGGGCGAACCTGCTTCACCTTGATGTTTCCTCACCGTGGCTCACAGCCATCAAGCTGACAACAATGTCATCTGGCTGTCCAGATTCTGTTGGGGTGCGCTCCCTAAGATGAACACATCTCCTCAACGCCGACCAAGGCATGAGAGATGCAAGTTTCGTCCACCTTCTTCCTTAGGAGCTTCAACCATGATCCAACAACGCCTCTCCCTTTCTTCCATGATCGCAGCCGCAACCGCAGTGGTTGCTCTGGGCCTTCCAGGGATGGCTTCGGCAGCCTACGAGCATCCTGCCAACAATGAAAAGGGCGTAATCGTTCACCCGGAACACTTCAAGAGCGAGAAAACCCGCGCCCAAGTCAAGGCGGAGACCGAGGCTGCGATGCGGCAAGGCCGCCTTTCTTATGGTGAGAGCAACTACCCAATGCCTGTGCCTAATGTGGGCCCAGGGAAAACTCGTCAGCAAGTGATCAACGAAATGCTGAACGAGTCACCTGCCGAACGCTCCGAGCGTCTGCGTCTCTACTCCCCGGGTTGATAGCCCCCAATTGGGGCTCCAGCAGAGCACGTTGAATCCATTCTGTGGGATCGCGCGTCGGCCTGGCTAACCTCGGGATTTCAGCAGCCTGATAGGTCACGCCCCAAAAATTACCTGACAGAAATGTAATTTTTGAAACATCTTCCCGTCAGTCTCGGGCTTGCAGAATCACAACGTGCATTCGCACACGGTGGGCGGACTCAAATACGAAGTGCAACGCCCTGGATTTCAGTGAAAGAGTCGGCCCTGCAAAATTCATCTCGCGGCACCGACGAGAAGCGCCGGACGTGCAAGAGTAGCGAGTCGACTCGCCGACGCTGCGAGCGCTGACAGCAGCCAAAGCGAGCGCAAAAAGGCTGGAGCAATGCCCCGCCGGGCGATGGCACGCAGCAGCCCCACCCGAGCCGGGCCTGGAGCAAGTCGCGCTGCGCCGCGGCATGCGGGCGAAAACCGTCGATCTCGAACCGCGACACCGACGCACGCAGCCACGCGGGGCGGGCCTGCCATCCGGGCCGGCCCTCGCTCCGGGCGCCACCGGCCTCCGCCCCGAGCCGCACACCCATGCCCGCCCGCACTTGCCGCGCGCCGAAGCGACCGGCGTCGAGCCCGCCTTCCGCCTGCGGCTGCTGCACGGGGGCGGTATGCACCGCGACCACCCCCCCGGAGTTCGGCCCATACAAGACGGAGAACGGCCCGCGCAGCACCTCCACGGTCTCGGCGGAGGCGAGGTCGAAATGCCCCACCTGCCCCTGGCCGTCGGGCATGTGGGCGGAGATGCCGTCCGCATAGAGCCGCATCCCGCGCACGCCGAAGCCCGCGCGCGCGCCGAAACCGCGGGACGACATCTGCAGATCCTGCGCGTAGTTGTGCCGGTTGGAGACGACCAGGCCGGGCACGCGCACGAGTGCCTCGGAGAGGCTCACCATCGGCCCGGCCTCGCGCAGCTCCTCGGCATTCACGCGGCCGTAGGCATGAGGAAGCTGGAACCCATCTGCTTCAGCACCGCCGCCACGGACCACCACGGTGGGCAGTTCGTCACCCTCAGCATCCGCTTGCAAAGGAGCCCCGGCAGCGGCCAGGGCCGCAAGGCCCAGCACGAGGCAGCGCCGTGAACGAGCCGGCGAAAGAGCCGACGCAGCGCGCACTCCGCCAACGACTGCCGGGATCGAGACGGGCCTCTTCACGCAGGCGATGCTATCCGAGGGGCGCGCGGCCCCGGCCGATGACCCCACGTCGCCCGCGGCAGGCAAAATGCCCTCTTTGCCCCGGACTCGGCGCGCACGAAGGGCGCCGCCGGGCCCGCCTCCTGTCGTCCGAAACCGGCCCATGAAACTCGCCACCTGGAACGTCAACTCCCTCGCCGTGCGCCTGCCTCAGCTGATGGACTGGCTGGCCCAGCATCAGCCCGACGTCGTCGCGCTCCAGGAAACCAAGCTCACGGACGAGAAGTTCCCGCACCAGGCCCTGCGAGATGCCGGCTACCACGCCTGCTGGTTCGGCCAGCGCACCTACAACGGCGTCGCCCTGCTCAGCCGGGAGCCGGTGGACGACGTCGTGAAGAACATCTTCGGCTTTGCCGACGAGCAGGCGCGCGTGATCGCCGGCTCTGTGCGGGGGCTGCGCGTCATCGGCGCGTACTTCCCCAACGGACAGGCGCCGGGCACCGACAAGTTCGAGTACAAGCTGCAGTGGATGCGCGCGCTGCGCGACTGGGTGCGCGAGGAGCTCGCGCGGCATCCGAAGCTCGTGCTGATGGGCGACTTCAACATCGCCCCGGAGGACCGCGACGTGTACGACCCCGTCGCGTGGACAGGCCAGATCCATTGCACCGACGAAGAGCGGCATCACTTCCGCGAACTCCTCGCGCTCGGCCTGCACGACGCCTTCCGGCTGTTCGAGCAGCCGCCCAAGAGCTGGTCGTGGTGGGACTACCGCAACCTCGCCTTCCGCAAGAACCAGGGGCTGCGCATCGACCACATCCTCGTGAGCGACGCCTTGCGGCCTGCCGTCGAGGCGTGCGGGATCGACAAGGCCCCGCGCAAGAACGAGCGTCCGAGCGACCACGCGCCAGTCGTGCTCACGCTTGCAGACGCGGCGCTCGGTTGACCCTCCCGCGAGGCGCGGCACTCGTCCGCCTCAGTCCTCCAGGCCGAGTTCCTGGATCTTGCGAGTGATGGTGTTGCGGCCGATGCCGAGCTTCTGTGCCGCCTCGATGCGGCGCCCGTGGGTGATGTCGAGCGCGGTGCGGATGAGCTGAGCCTCGAAGCGGCGCGTCAGCGCGTCCCACACCTGCGCCTCGCCCGCCAGCAGCCGTTCGCGCGTTTCGCGCTCCAGGTCGTCCAGCCAGGAGCGCTCGCCGGGCGGCGCCTCGCGCTCGGGCACCGCCGGCTCCACGCTCACCGCGGGCTTGGGCGAGACGGTGGCCTCCCCCAGCAGCTCGGGCGGCAGGTCCTTGTCCTCGATCAGCTGCGCTGGCGCCATCACTGTGAGCCAGTGGCACACGTTCTCCAGTTGTCGCACGTTGCCGGGGTAGTCGAAGGCCACGAGGCGCTCCATGGCCGCATCGGAGATGCGCTTCGGCTCCACGCCCAGCTCCTTGGCGCTCTTCTGGAGGAAGTAGCGGGCCAGCGCCGGGATGTCCTCGCGCCGCTCCCGCAGCGGCGGCAGCCGCAAGCGGATCACGTTGAGCCGATGGAACAGGTCCTCGCGAAAGACGCCCTGCTTGACGCGCTCCTCGAGATTCTGGTGCGTGGCCGCGATGACGCGCACGTTGCTTCGCAGCGGCTGGTGCCCCCCCACGCGGTAGAACTGGCCGTCCGAGAGCACGCGCAGCAGTCGGGTCTGCAGATCCAGCGGCATGTCGCCGATCTCGTCGAGAAAGAGCGTCCCGCCGTCGGCCTGCTCGAAGCGCCCGCGTCGCATCGTCTGCGCACCGGTGAAGGCTCCGCGCTCGTGGCCGAAGAGTTCGGACTCCAGCAGGTCCTTGGGGATGGCGGCGGTGTTGATGGCCACGAAGGGGCCGCTGGCGCGCGGGCTGTGACGGTGCAGCGCACGCGCGACGAGTTCCTTGCCCGAACCCGACTCACCGGTGATGAGCACGGTGACGTTGCTCTGCGAGAGTCGTCCGATCGCGCGAAAGACGTCTTGCATCGCCGGTGCCTGCCCGAGCATCTCGGGCACCTGGGACATGCGCTCGTCGCGAACGGCCTCGCGCAGGCTCTCGTCCACGGCGCGGCGGATCAGCTCGACCGCCTTGGTCAGGTCGAACGGCTTGGGCAAGTACTCGAACGCGCCGCTCCGGAAGGCCGAGACCGCGCTGTCGAGGTCCGAGTAGGCGGTCATGATGATCACGGGCAGGCCCGGGTGACGCTCCTTCACCTGGGCCAGCAAGTCGATGCCCGATCCCCCGGGCATGCGGATGTCGGAGACGAGCACCTGGGGCTCGTCGGTTTCCAGCGCGGCCAGAACCTCCTGCGGGTGCGCGAAGCTGCGCACCGCCAGGCCCTCGCGCGCCAGCGCCTTCTCCAGTACGAAGCGAATCGAGTGATCGTCGTCAACGATCCAGATGGGTTTCATGCGCCGCCTGTCGTCTGCCCCAAGTCCTCGGCCCTTTGCCGCGGCGCTCGAGGCGTCACGGCAACGGGATCAGGATCTTGAACTCCGTGTTGCCCGGAACGCTCTCGCATTCGATCGTGCCCATGTGCTGCTGCACGAAGGTCTGCGCCAACGTCAATCCCAAGCCCGACCCGCCCTCTCGTCCCGACACCAAGGGATAGAAGATGCGATCCCGGATCGACTCGGGGATGCCCGGCCCGTTGTCGGAAATATGCAATTCCAATGCCAAACGATAACGCTGTTTCCCGATCGTCACCTGCCGGGCCACGCGCGTCTTGAACCGGATGCAGGCATCGCCCGCGGCGATGCGTTCGGCGAGCGCCTCGGCAGCGTTGCGGGCGATGTTGAGGACGGCTTGGATGAGCTGCTCGCGGTCGCCCCGGAACTCGGGAATCGACGCGTCGTAGTCGCGCACCACCTTGAGGCCCCGGGGAAACTCGGCGAGGATGAGCGAGCGCACCCGTTCGCACACCTCGTGGATGTTCACGTCGCCGACGAGGTGCGGCTTGCGGTGCGGCGCAAGCAGGCGGTCCACCAGCGCCTGGAGGCGATCGGCCTCGTGGATGATGACCTGCGTGTACTCCGTCAGCTCCTTCGACTCGAGCTCCATCTGGAGCAACTGGGCCGCGCCGCGGATGCCGCCCAATGGGTTCTTGATCTCGTGCGCCAGGTTGCGGAGGAGCTCCTTGGTCGCCTGCGCCTGGTCGAGCGCGCGCTCTTCGCGGTCCTGCCGCGTCTGCTGCTCGATCTCGAGCAACTCGACCAGCACCACATCGGGCATGTCGGTCTGCGTCACGACCACGTGCGCCGGCAGCGGCTCGCCCGGTGCCCCCGGAGGACGCCGCAGCTGCCCCTCGAATCGGCTGATGGCGAACTCGTTGCGTGCGACGGCCGCGACGGTGTCGCGGATCACCTCGGGCTCGATGAACCACTCGAAGAGCGAGCCGCGCAGCACGCTGCGGCGCGACAGGCCCAGCACCGTCTCGAATGCCGCATTGACGAAGACGGGGCGACCGTCGATATGCACCAGCGCCACCATCGTGGGCAGCAGATCGAATGCCGCATACGCCTCGGGGGTGGGGCCCTGCGGCGCAGGCATCGTCACGGGATCGCGCGGTGTCATCGAGGCACGCGGTCGCCGCCCGGGCTCGGGCGCGCTCCTCAGTTGGAAGGCGGCGGCAGCTTCGCCAGCTCGCGCTTGATCGCGGCGATGTCGCTTTCCTTGCGAGCGATGCCGGCCTTCAACTCCGAGACGCGGTCGAGGTACTTCTGGTAGTTGCGCTCGTCGCCGCGGCGCTCGGGCTCGCCATTGTTGTATTCCTTCTTCAGAGCGGCAAGCTGCTCTTCCTCCTTGCGCAGCTCGGCCTCCAGGATGCGGCGCGCCTCGTTGTCGCGCTCCTGCTGCACTCCGGGGCTCACCTTGGAGTCCGCCGGACGGGGCGCGGCAGCCGCCGGCGCCTTCGCAGGTGCACTGGCGCCGGCATTGGGAGCACGAGACTGCACCACCGTCACGTTGCCGCCCTCGACCGGGCGGCAGCCGCGCGACTCGGCCTCCTTCGGCGTGAGGGCGTTGGTGAAGTGGTTGCCCGGGCAGCGGTACACCTGCCCCTGGGCCAGCGCAGCGCCCGCGGCCGTGGCGAGGGCGACAGCAGCGGCAGAAACGGCAAGGCAACGCATGGTCGATGATCCCGTGGAATGGTCGTACCCGCAGATTGGACCGCAACGGCAGCCACCGGTTCGGCGGGAAAGGCGGCAAAGTATCGAGCAATCCTGGATTTTGACCAAATCCCGCACACCGCAGGCGTTTGCACAACGAAAAAGGGACGGCACCGGGCCGTCCCTCGAGGCGATCGCCGGGCGGCAGGGCCGCCCGTGAAGATCACAGGCTGTAGTACATGTCGAACTCGACCGGGTGGGTGGTCATGCGGAAGCGGGTCACCTCCTGCATTTTGAGTTCGATGTAGGCGTCGATGTAGGCATCGGTGAACACGCCACCCTTGGTCAGGAAGGCGCGGTCCTTGTCGAGGTGCTCCAACGCCTGGTCCAGGCTGTGGCAGACGGTCGGGATCTTCGCGTCCTCTTCGGGCGGCAGGTGGTAGAGGTCCTTGGTCGCGGCCTCGCCCGGGTGGATCTTGTTCTCGACGCCGTCCAGGCCCGCCATCAGCAACGCGGCGAAGCACAGGTAGGGGTTGGCCATCGGGTCCGGGAAGCGGGCCTCGATGCGGCGGCCCTTCGGATTGGCCACGTACGGAATGCGGATCGACGCCGAGCGGTTCTTGGCCGAATAGGCCAGCTTCACCGGGGCCTCGAAGCCGGGCACCAGCCGCTTGTAGCTGTTGGTCGTGGGGTTGGTGATCGCGTTGAGGGCGCGGGCGTGCTTGATGATGCCGCCGATGTAGTAGAGCGCGAACTCCGACAGGCCGCCGTAGCCGTCACCGGCGAACAGGTTCTTGCCGTCCTTCCAGACGGACTGGTGCACGTGCATGCCCGAGCCGTTGTCGCCCACGATGGGCTTGGGCATGAAGGTCGCCGTCTTGCCGTAGGCGTGGGCGACGTTCTGGATCACGTACTTCTGCAGTTGCAGCCAGTCGGCGCGCTGGACCAGCGTGGAGAACTTGGTGCCGATCTCCATCTGGCCGGCGTTGGCCACCTCGTGGTGGTGCACCTCGACGGGAATGCCCAGCGACTCGAGGATCAGGCACATCTCGGAACGCAGATCCTGCCCGGAATCGACCGGGGGCACCGGGAAGTAGCCGCCCTTGACCGTGGGACGGTAGCCGGTGTTGCCGTGCTCGTACTCCTTGCCGGTGTTCCAGGCCGCTTCCTCGGACTCGATCTTCACGAAGCAGCCGGACATGTCCACGTTCCAGCGGATGCTGTCGAAGATGAAGAACTCGGGCTCCGGCCCGAAGTAGGCCACGTCGCCGATGCCGGACGACTTGAGGTACGCCTCGGCCCGCTTGGCCAGCGAGCGGGGATCGCGCTCGTAGGGCTTGCCGTCACCCGGCTCGATCACGTCGCAGGTCAGGAACAGCGTCGGCTCTTCGAAGAACGGGTCGATGTTGGCGGTGTTGGGGTCCGGCATCAGAAGCATGTCCGAGGCCTCGATGCCCTTCCAGCCGGCGATCGAGGAGCCATCGAATGCGTGGCCCGACGTGAACTTGTCTTCGTCGAACGCGGAGATGGGCACGGTGACGTGATGCTCCTTGCCACGGGTGTCGGTGAACCGGAAGTCCACGAACTTGACTTCGTTCTCCTTCACCATCTTCATCACGTCGGCGACCGTCTTGTTGGTCATCAGATGCTCCTAGGGGACGTTTGAGAGGAATGAGAGTCGGCCGGGGTACCCGGCCGGCAAGTGGAGGGCAATTTAGCAGAACCCATGCCAGCGATCGCTCGCGCTGGCGCCCCGCTTTGATGCAAGGACCAGCGGCAGATCACCGCGCCGGCCCGGCTTCCGCCCCGCGCGCGCCCCAAACTGGACACCGGGACGCACATAAACGGTGCAACTCAGCGCACCAACTCGGGGCCCAGCCGCACGCCTTGCTCACGAAGGCCGCGCAGCAAGTCGGTGTAGGCCTCCTCGACCGCTGCCGGCTCGCCCTTGACGCCCAGTTCGATGTGCCGGCCGTGCACCGGGTGGTCCACGCTGGGCAGCGAGAAGACTTTGATGGCGCCGTGCCGCCGCTCGAGTTCCTCCATCAAAGGGGTGAGCGTCGCCTCCATCGCGCCGAAGACGACCACCGAGCGCTCGACGCGGCGCGCGTGAGGCGCCAGGTGGGCGTACCGGGTGTCGATCACCCATTCGATCATCGGCCAGGCCATCACCGGGAAGCCGGGAACGAAGTGGACATGCCCGACCGAGAACCCCGGGATCTTGTTGTAGGGGTTGGGGATGATCTCGGCCCCGGCCGGGAAGACACCCATGTTCAGCCGGCGCACGTTGTCGGGTCGATCCGGCTCGAACGGCAGCCCCTGCTCGCGCGCGACATCGGCCATGCGCTCGAGGATGAGGCGGCGGGCCTCGGGATGCAGTCGCAGCTCCACGCCCAGGGCGCGCGCGGCGCACTGACGCGTGTGATCGTCGGGCGTGGCCCCGATGCCGCCGCAGGAGAACACCACGTCGCCGCTGGCGAAGGCGTCGCGCAGCGCCGCTTCGAGCCGCGCCGGATCGTCGCCCACGTACCGGGCCCACGCGAGCGCAAGGCCGCGAGCACGCAAGAGCTCGATCACCTTCGGCAGGTGCTTGTCTTCGCGCTTGCCGGAGAGGATCTCGTCGCCCACGATCACAAGGCCGAACTGCACAGCGGGTTCCTTTCGAGAATCAGGGATTCGAGGCCGAAGGCGGCAGAGCCGGCGCTGCCCCCCTGTGTTCGATGCCGCCGACGGCGGTGCCACTCGCCCCGCCGCCGGCGTCGTCGTCGGGGCCCTGCGCGACGGGCACTGCCTCCCGCGCCCGCTGGAGTTGCAGCGCGGCCAGGCAGTAGTGCACGAACCACAACGACGAGAACGCAAACACCACCGTGTAGATCCACACCGAGGCCACGATCAACAGGGGCGCAAAGATGAAGCTCACCGCGCCGAAGGCCCACACCAGCGAGGGAGCCGCCCCCGCATAGCCGCTCAACACGCCCATGGCCCACAGCTGCCAGCGGTGCTCGTGCGTGAGCCGCAGGCGCTCCTCGCGCGTCGCGTGTTCTGCCAAGGCATCGAAGCTCATCACGCGGTAGGTGAGCCACCCCCAGATCAGCGGCGGCAGCACGAAGACGAGCGGCGGAATGAGCCACAAGGGCACGCTCACGACCAAGGCCAATAGCGCGACGACCGTCGAAGCCAGCGCCCAGGCCACGCTGCGCCACCACGATTCGCCCTGGCGCCGCTCCAAGGCCGGGAACCGCCGCGCCGCCACCAGCCGCACCAGCCACGGCGTCATGAAGAGCCCCACCGCGAGCAGCGAGGCGATGACGATGAGCGGGACGGCCAGCACGACGACGATGAGCGGCGCGAGCACGCCGCGCAGCCCGTGGGCGCCGATGGACTCCAGCCAGCCCAATGCGGCCTCGACCAGAGCCCACTGCTCCAGCTGCAGGCGCACCGCATCGACGGCCGGCTCCCAGAAGAACCACCCCAGGACGAAGGTGAGCGCCGCGATGCCCACCAGGGGAAGCAGCGAGAGGATCATGACGCGAGGGTGCAGACAGTACGCGACCGCGCGCCAGAACGCATCGAGCAGCAGACTCATCGCCGGCGCCCTCTCACTGCGCGTCGCCGTCCATCCATCTGGCCCAGCCCTCGTGACCGAGGCGCCGCAGCGTCTGGATGTTGACGCGGTAAATCGCGTCCGTGTCGGGCATCGATTCGACCGCGCGGGCGATGCTGTCCTCGCGCAGAAGGTGCAAGGTCGGGTACGGCGAGCGGTTGGTCCAGTTCTCGATGTCGTCGGCCCGAGTGCCCGCGAACCGGTAGTCCGGGTGGAAACTCGCCACCTGCAGGACCCCTTCGAGCCCCAGCGAGCGCACGGCCTCGTCGGCCACGTCGAGGAAGTCGTTGAACGCGAGGAAGTCCTGCAACACGTGCGGGTGCACGAGCAGGGTCGTCTCGACCTCGCTGGGATCGGCCGCGGCCAGACGCTGCAGTTCCCGGATCAGATCGTCCTGCAGCGCTTCCTCGGTCCTCGCATCGCTCACGGCATAGCGGATCAGGCCCCGGACCTGCGCTGCCTTCGCGAACGGGCAGAGGTTCAGGCCGATCACGGCCCGCTCCACCCAGTGGCGCGTCTGCTCGATCACGCGGCGCTCGTCGGCGGCGGCATGGGATGTCGCATTCATGGGCCGACAGTGTAGGCCGTGTGCCTCAACCCCGTGGCCGCGGGGTTCAGTCGCGCGTGCTGGTGGCTTCGCCGTCGCCGGCAAGCGCCCCGTGCCACACGCGGGCGATCTCCGATCGCAAACCGCGCGAGTCGAGCGGCTTGGCCAGGTAGCCGTCCATGCCGGCGGCCAAGCATGCGGTGCGGTCGGCCTCGCTCGCATGAGCGGTGGCGGCGATGATAGGGAAGCCGGGCAGCCGCCCTTCACGCTGGAGCGCCCGCAGCCGGCGTGTCGTCTCGAGACCATCCACACCGGGCATCTGCACGTCCATCAACACCAGATCGGGCGGAGCTTGCAGGCACGAGGCGATGGCCTCCTCGCCGCCCGAGGCGACGGTCACCTCCAGCCCGAACAGGCCCAGCATCTCGGCTGCCAGCAACTGGTTGACCGCGTTGTCCTCCACGACCAGCACGCGGCGCCCTTCGGCGATGTCCGACGATGGAGCGGGAGCGGGCCTCTCCTCGTCGGACGCGGGTATCGACAACGGCAAGACCACCCGGAACGTGCAGCCCTCGCCAGGCTTGCTTTGCACGCCCACCCGCCCGCCCATCGCCTCGGCCAGGCAACGCACGATCGACAGCCCCAGTCCGGCGCCGCCCGCGGCGCGCGAGATGGACGAATCGCCCTGCTCGAAGGGTTTGAAGACGCGCTGCGCAGTCGCCTCGTCCATGCCCATGCCGGTATCCGCGACTTCGATGACCGCGAGACACCGTCCCTCGTCGAGGGAGTTCACCTCCGTCACGAGCCTGACGTGGCCGCGCGCCGTGAACTTGACGGCATTCGACAACAGGTTGCCGGCGATCTGCCGGATGCGGGCCGCATCGCCGACCACCCGCCGCAGCTCGCCGCGATAGTCGGACAGGAACTCGAGCCCCTTGTCGTGCGCGGCCGGCATCACCGAGCGCGCGGTCTGCGTCATCACCTCGCACAAGTCGAACTCGGCGGCCTCGAGCTTCAGCCTGCCGGCCTCGGCGTTGGCAAAGTCGAGGACGTCGTTGAGGATCGCGAGCAGCCGTTCACCGGAGCCGCGGGCGAGTTCCAGGTAACGCCTTTGCGCGTCGTCGGTCGCGACGCGCAAGGCGAGCTCGGTCATGCCCAACATGCCGTTGAGCGGCGTGCGGATCTCGTGGCTCATGTGGGCGAGGAACAGCGCCTTCGCCCGATTGGCGCGCTCGGCCTCGCGCCGCGTGGCCTCGAGCTTGGCCCTGCGCTCACGCACCAGTGCTTCGAGCTGGCCCTGGTACTCGCGCAACGCCTCCACCACGTCCGTCCCCGTGGCCGCCAGCGGGTCGTTCGACACGGGCGGTGTGGCGGCGGTCGCGGCGGCCTCCTCCTTCGGGTGCGCCAAGCACAGGTACCCGACAAAGGCACCGCGGTCGTCACGCAGGGGGTTGGCGTCCACCCGCAGCCGGGCGGCCGAGCCGTCGGCGCGCCGCACGGCGATGTCGGCGCGGACCGGTAGCCGATGCTCGAACGCTTGCAACTGCTCGGGGGCGAAGCAGGCGTGTGCGACACCCGCCCACCAGGCCTTCCACGGCTGCTCGAGCATCGGCACCGCGCGACCGAAGAACGTGCAGGCCCGGTTGCACCACACCACCCGGTCGTGCGCGTCGGTCACGAGCACGAGGTGTTCGGCGCCCTCCAAGGCGGGCCACAAGGCGTTCAGCGAACTGTAGGGAACAGGGGGGAGGTCGGACGCGGGGAACGGGGGCGAAGAAGGCGAGCGGTTCACGAAGCGAGCCGGGCGGGTACGTTACGGCTCTTGTAACACCAGCATCGCCATGCAGGTGTCCGCCCCCCTCCAAAGAGGGGTGGGCCGGCACGCCGACCGATGGGAAGACGCCACAACCGGCCGCAGTCTCCCCAGGATCGGGCGCCAGGCCCTTGCCGCCCGCTCGCTCAGCGCGTGATCGGCTTGAAGCGCAGCCGGTGCGGGCGAGCGCCCTCCTCGCCCAGGCGCTTCTTCTTGTCGGCCTCGTACTCCTGGTAGTTGCCGTGGAAGAAGAACCACTTCGAGTCGCCCTCGGCCGCCAGGATGTGCGTGGCGATGCGGTCGAGGAACCAGCGGTCGTGGCTGATCACCAGCACCGAGCCGGCGAACTCCAGCAACGCCTCCTCCAGCGCGCGCAGCGTCTCGACGTCCAGGTCGTTCGACGGCTCGTCGAGCAGCAGCACGTTGCCGCCGGTCGCCAGCATCTTGGCCAGGTGCAGGCGCCCGCGCTCACCGCCGGAGAGGTTCTTGACCAGCTTCTGCTGATCGTTGCCCTTGAAGTTGAAGCGGCCCAGATAGGCGCGCGAGGGCATCACGAACTTGCCGACCACCAGGTTGTCCAGGCCGCCGGAGACGTCCTCCCAGACGGTCTTGTCGCCCTCCAGGCTCTCGCGGGTCTGATCGACGGCCGAGATCTTGACCGTCGGGCCGATCACCACTTCGCCGGAATCGGGCTGCTCCTTGCCGGTGATGAGCTTGAAGAGCGTGGACTTGCCGGCGCCGTTGGGGCCGATGATGCCGACGATCGCGCCCGGGGGCACCTTGAAGCTCAGGTCGTCGATCAGCACCCGGTCGCCGAAGCTCTTGGTGACGTTCTTGAACTCGATCACCTCGTTGCCCAGGCGCTCGGCCACGGGAATGAAGATCTCGTTGGTCTCGTTGCGCTTCTGGTATTCGACGTCGGACAGCTCCTCGAAGCGGGCCAGGCGCGCCTTGCTCTTGGCTTGGCGGCCCTTGGGGTTCTGGCGCACCCACTCGAGCTCCTTCTTCATCGCCTTGATGCGGGCGTCCTCGGCCTTCTGCTCCTGCTCCAGGCGCTTTTCCTTCTGCTCGAGCCAGGAGCTGTAGTTGCCCTTCCACGGGATGCCGTGACCGCGGTCCAGCTCGAGAATCCACTCGGCCGCGTTGTCGAGGAAGTAGCGGTCGTGCGTGACGGCCACCACCGTGCCGGGAAAGCGCTGCAGGAACTGCTCGAGCCAATCGACCGATTCGGCGTCGAGGTGGTTGGTGGGCTCGTCCAGCAGCAGCATGTCGGGCTGGCTGAGCAGCAGCCGGCACAGGGCCACGCGGCGCTTCTCGCCGCCCGAGAGGTTCTTGATGAGCGCGTCCCACGGCGGCAGGCGCAGCGCATCGGCCGCGAGCTCGAGTTGCAAGTCGGTGTTCTCGCTGCCGGCCGCAGCGATGATCGCCTCCAGTTCGGCCTGCTCGGCCGCGAGCTTGTCGAAGTCGGCGTCCGGCTCGGCATAGGCGGCGTAGACCTCGTCGAGCCGCTTCTTGGCGGCGAGCACGCCGCCGATGCCCTCCTCGACGGCCTGACGCACGGTCTGCTCGGGGTTGAGTTCGGGCTCTTGCGGCAGATAGCCGATCTTGATGCCCGGCATCGGCACGGCCTCACCCTCGATGTCCTTGTCGATGCCGGCCATGATCTTCAGCAGCGTGGACTTGCCCGCGCCGTTGAGACCCAGCACGCCGATCTTGGCGCCGGGAAAGAAGCTGAGCGAGATGTCCTTGAGGATCTGCCGCTTCGGGGGAACGATCTTCCCGACGCGGTTCATCGTGAACACGTATTGAGCCATCGCCTGTCCTACAGTGCTGAATGCGTGAAAGCAAAAGCGTGTGGGAGCTGGCGCACCCACACGCGACAGCGCCGATTATCGCCGCCCCGGGCCCACCGGGCCGAAGCGCCGCCCGGCAATCCAGTGCAGCATGCCCGCGGCCCCCGCTTTTTCGGGGCTGCTGTGCAGGATGCGCGGCTTCCTGTTACGGTGGGCGCTGGTCCACCTGCCCGACGGCTCGATGCCTGCCCTGTTGCTCCTGTTCAGCGCCGTCAACCTCGTGATCGGCACCGCCGCGTTCGTCGTGGCGGGCATCGTTTCGGTCATCGCGCAGTCGCTCGGCGTGAGCGTGGCGGCCGCCGGTCAAGCCACGAGTGCCTACGCGCTGGCGACCGCCCTGCTCGCCCCCCTGCTGCTGGTGGCCACGGGCCGATGGCCGCGCAAGCGCGCCATCCAACTGGCGCTCGCCATCTTCACCGTGGGCAATGCGATCTGCGCGGTGGCCCCCGATCTGCCCACCTTGCTGGCGGGCCGGGTGGTGATGGGGCTGGGCGCGGTGTTCACCCCCATCGCCGCCGGCATCGCCATCGCGACCACCGAGCCCGCCCGGCGGGGGCGCGCGCTCTCGGTCGTCTTTCTCGGCATCAGCCTGAGCTACGTGGTGGGCATTCCGCTCGGCGCATGGCTCGGTCTGCGCTTCGGCTGGCGGGTGCCGATTTCGCTGGTCACCCTGCTGTCGCTGGCGATGCTGGTGCTCGTGACGCGCAAGGTGCCGGCGGACATCGAGGCCCCGGGGGCGAACCTCGCCGGAGTCACCGCGCTGCTGGGTCGGCCCCAGGTGTTCCTGCCGCTGCTCCTGACGCTGCTGTACTTCGTCGCCATCTTCTGCGTGTTCTCCTACATCGGGCCGGTGCTGCAGGCGCTGCTGCCGATGTCGCGCGAGCGGTTGTCGCTCACGCTGATGCTGTTCGGCCTGTCGGGCGTCGTGGGGACGCTGGTCGGCGGCTGGGCGAACGACCATTTCGGCCCCCGCCGCGCGCTGGCGCTCCAGTTGGCCACCCTCGGGACGATGATGGCCCTGGTGCCCTTCACCAAGGGCCACTACGCGGCCATCGTCGCGGTGTTCGTCGTCTGGGGTGTCGCGGGCTTCGGCATGATGACGCCGCAGCAGTCGCGGCTGGCGGCCGCGGCGCCGGCGCAGGCACCGCTGCTCTTGTCGCTCAATACGTCGATGCTGTACTTCGGAACCGCCTTGGGTGCCGCGGTGGGCGGAGCGGCGAGCTCGCGCATCGGCTTCGACCACCTCTCCTGGCTGGGCGTGCCGCTCGCCGTGGCGGGACTGGCCACACTGCCCTTCGGTCGGCCGCGGCCACCGCGCGCCGCCTCGTCGATGGCGTCCTGAGGCGGCCCTGCCGCGGGCGCAGGCGGACGCATCGAGCGCGTCTGGCACGGCTGGGGTACACTGGCTGCCGCGGCGCCCATCCAGTCGGGGCGCCGCAGTCGCTTCAGACACTTCCTTCCACCGCATCTGCCTTTCCGACTGGTGCCCTCGCTCGGCGAGAGGCAACAGGCCGATCCGTGCCCCCGTCCGGGGGCGAGAAATCCAAGCAATGACGTTTGCAGAACTCGGCCTCGCCGAGCCCCTCGTGCGTGCCGTGCGTGAGCAAGGCTACGAAACCCCCACCCCCATTCAGCGTCAGGCCATCCCCGCCGTGCTCGCAGGCGGCGACCTCCTGGCCGGCGCCCGGACCGGTACCGGCAAGACGGCAGGCTTCACGCTGCCGCTGCTGCACCGGCTCGCGGCCGAGAAGCCGGTGCGCGACGCCAAGGGCCGCGTCGCGATCCGCGCATTGATCCTCACCCCGACGCGTGAACTCGCCGCGCAGGTCGAGGAAAGCGTGCGCACCTACGGCAAGTACCTGCCTCTCAAGAGCATGGTGATGTTCGGCGGCGTCGGCATGCAGCCGCAGATCGACGCACTGCGCCGTGGCGTGGACATCCTGGTGGCCACGCCCGGCCGCCTGCTCGACCACCACCAGCAGGGCACGCTGGACATGCGCCACGTGCAGTACTTCGTGCTGGACGAGGCCGACCGCATGCTCGACATGGGCTTCATCCACGACATCCGCAAGATCCTCGCGATCGTGCCGCCGCACAAGCAGAGCCTGCTGTTCTCGGCCACGTTCTCCGACGAGATCAAGGCGCTGGCCGAGCGGCTGCTCAACAAGCCGCAGGTGATCGAGGTGGCCCGCCGCAACACGACCGCCGAGACGGTCGCGCAAAGGGTCCACCCGGTGGACCGCGACCGCAAGAAGGAGTTGCTCGCCCACCTCATCAAGCGCGAGAACTGGCACCAGGTGCTGGTGTTCACGCGCATGAAGCACGGCGCCAACCGGCTGGTCGAGTTCCTGCAGAAGGAAGGCATCACCGCGATGGCCATCCACGGCAACAAGAGCCAAGGGGCCCGCACGCGCGCCCTGGCTGAGTTCAAGAGCGGAGAGTTGCAGGTGCTGGTGGCGACCGACATTGCCGCGCGCGGCATCGACATCGACCAACTGCCGCACGTGGTGAACTTCGAGCTGCCCAACGTGCCGGAAGACTACGTGCACCGCATCGGCCGCACCGGCCGCGCGGGGGCCCAGGGAGAGGCGATCTCGCTCGTCTGCGTGGACGAGGAAGGCTTTCTGCACGACATCGAGAAGCTCATCAAGCGCCAGATTCCACGCGAGACGGTGCCCGGATTCGAGCCCGACCCGAACGCCAAGCCCGAGCCGATCAAGCTGGGCCGCATGACTTTGCACGGCGGCCTCAAGCGTGAGGGTGCCCGCACCGCGCACGAGCCGCGCGACCGTGGCGGCCGCGCAGGCCGCAGCGCTCCCGCCCCCAGCCGACGCGAAGGAGGCGCTGCGCGCGCCGAGCCGCCCCGGCCGTCGGCCCGCAACGACGGCCACGGGCGCCCGCAGGGCCCGCGCTCCCACGAGCCGCCCCCCGCAGGGGCCGGCACGCGGGCGGCGCATGCTCACGGGGCTGCGCGAAGCAGCGCCCCCCGGGAGCCGGCGCCGGCCCGCCCGGCCCGCAGCGGCCAGCAAGCCGCCTTGACGAGCGTCAAGCCGCCGCGCCGTTGAAACAACGACGGGTTCGCAGCGCCGCGCGGGCGTCGTAGCATGCTGCCGACGAAAGGCAAGGCATGAAACTCACGTTCCTCGGCGCGGCGGATTCCGTCACCGGCTCCAAGCATCTGCTCGACACCGGCGAGCACCGCATCCTGCTGGATTGCGGGCTGTACCAGGGCTTCAAGCACCTGCGCGAGCGCAACTGGGCCCGCTTGCCCGTGGAGCCGCGCGACATCGATGCCGTGGTGCTCAGCCACGCGCACCTGGACCACAGCGGCTACCTGCCGGCGCTGGTCAAGCACGGCTTTCGGGGGCCGGTCTATGCCACCCCCGCCACCTGCGACCTGGCGCAGTTGATGCTGCTCGACAGCGCCAAGCTCCAGGAAGAAGACGCTCAGCACGCCAACGAGCACCGCTACTCCAAGCATCACCCGGCCTTGCCGCTGTACACGACGCGCGATGCGCACCGGGCGCTGGGGCACCTGAAGCCCCTGCCCTTCGGACGCACGCAGCCGCTGAACGGCCATGTCCACTGCGAACTGCTGCCCGCGGGGCACCTGCTCGGTGCGGCGATCGTGCGGGTCACCGTGCACGGACGCACCGTCCTCTTCTCCGGCGATCTCGGCCGTGCCGAGGACATGCTGATGCCGCCGCCGTCGGCCGTGCGGCACGCCGACGTGCTGCTGGTCGAGTCCACCTATGGCGACCGCCTCCATCCGGCCCAGGACGTTGCGGCCGAACTGGCCCGCATCGTGCGCGAGACGGTGCAACGTGGCGGCAAGGTGCTCTTGCCCACCTTCGCCGTAGGCCGCGCCCAAGCCTTGATGCTCGTGCTCCACCGGCTCAAGCAGGCCGGCGAGATCCCCCGCCAGCTGCCCGTCTACCTCGACAGCCCGATGGCCAGCGAGGCCACCCGGGTCTATGCCAAGCATCGGTCGCTGATGCGCGTGCCGGCCGAGGAGATCGACGCGATGTGCGAGGGCGTGACCTTCGTCGAGACGGCGGAACAGTCGGCCCACGTCACGCGATCGGCCTACCCGGCCGTGGTGCTCGCGGCCAGCGGCATGGCCACCGGGGGGCGCGTCTTGCACCACCTCAAGGCCATGCTGGGAGACGAGCGGCATCACATCGTGTTCCCGGGCTTCCAGGTCCCCGGCACGCGAGGGGCCAAGCTGGTCGGCGGCGCCCGCGACGTCAAGATCCACGGCGAATACTGGCCCGTGCGGGCCCGCATCACCCAGCTCGAGGGCTTCTCGGGCCATGCCGACGCCGACGAGGTGATCGCCTGGCTGCGCAGCTTCGACCGCGCGCCGTCGAAGGTGTACGTGGTCCACGGCGAGCCGGGGGCCTCCGACGCGTTGCGCGGCCGCATCCAGGACGAGCTCGGCTGGCGCGCACACGTGCCCGAGCACGGGTCGACCGTCGCGCTGTGAGCGTGGGGCTCGACAGCGCCGGGTGGACCGGCCTGGCCGTGGCCCTGGGCTGCGGACTGCTGGTGGGCATCGAGCGCGAGCGCCGCAAGGGCCAGGGCCCGGACCGCCAGCCCGCCGGCATCCGCAGCTTCGCGCTGGCCGGGTCGATGGGGGCGATCGCTCAATTGCAGCAGGCCCCGCTCCTTGTCGCCGCGGGGGCGCTCACGGTCGGGGGGCTGTGCACGGTGGCCTACTGGAAGAGCCGCTCGCAGGACCCGGGTTTGACGACCGAGCTGGCCCTGCTGGCGATCTATCTGATCGGCGCCCTTTCGGTGGCCTCGCCCGCCCTGGGGGCGGCGTGCGGGGCGGGGCTGGCGGCCCTGCTCGCGTGGCGCGCCCCGTTGCATCGGCTGTCGCAGCAATGGCTCAGCGAGCGCGAGATGCTCGACCTGGTCTTGCTGGCCGCGCTGGCCCTCATCGGCTTGCCGCTGGTGCCCGGCGGGCCGCAGCCGTGGCTCGGCGGGCTCGACTTGCGCACCCTGGCGACGCTCGCCGTGCTGATCCTGGCCCTGCAAGCCGCCGGTCACCTCGCCACGCGGGCCCTCGGCGCCCGCGCCGGATGGGCGGCGACCGGCTTCTTCGGCGGCTTCGTCTCCAGCAGTGCCATGGTCGCCACGCTGGGCGCACACGCCCGCCGGCATCCGCAGGCGGTTGCGCCGCTGGCGGCGGCCGCGCTGCTGTCCAGCGCCGCCACCTGGCTGCAGCTGATGGCCATCGTGGCCGCCCTCAGGGCCGAGGCCGTGCAGTGGCTCGCCCCCTGCGCCGCGGCTGGTGTCGCGGGCGCCCTCGCCGCGGCCGGGGCCGTCTCGGTGGCGGCAAGGGGCCTGTCCCCGGAGCCGATCCCCGTCGACACCCCGGTGCGCGCGTTGCGTCTGCGAGAGGCCGCGATCGTCGCGGCGGTCCTCTCGGGCGTCGCGCTCGCCGTCTCCTGGGCCCAGGCACGCCACGGCGATACGGGCCTGTACGCCGGGCTCCTGATCGGCGCCGCGGTGGACGCCCACGCCGCCGTGGCGTCGGTCGGCGCGCTCTTCGCGGGCGGGCGCATCGACGCCGCCGCGCTGGTGCAAGGCGCGCTGCTGGCGGTGACGGTCAATACCGTCACGCGTGCCGTCATCGCGCACGCCGCGGGAGGCTGGCGTTATGGGTGGCGGGTGAGCGCGGGCCTCTTCGCAGGCACCGGGCTCGCCTGGCTCGTCGCGGGGTTCAGCGCAAGGCTGCAGGCTTTGGCATAGTGGCGCGCTCGTCCCCACCGAGCGTCGCGATGAATCCCCTGCTTGCCTCTGCCCTCGTCGCCCTGTCGGCCGCCGGCTTCGGCGCGATGGCGATCTTCGCCCGCTACGCCTATGCCGACGGCGTGGACGTCTACGGCGTCCTGATGCCGCGCTTCGTCATCGCCGCCGCCGTGCTGTGGTGGTTGTTGCGCTGGCGCGGCGAACGCCTGCCGCCCGCGCACCGCTGGCCGGGCCTCGCGCTCATGGGTCTGGGCTACGTGGCGCAGTCGTTCTGCTTCTTCACCGCGTTGCGCTACATCCCGGCCGGCATGGTCGCACTGCTGCTGTACCTGTACCCGATCTTCGTCGTCCTGCTGGCGTGGCTCCTCGGCCAGGAGGCGCTCACGCCGCGCAAACTCGTGGCGCTCGCCGTGTGCTCGGTGGGCACCGCACTCACGCTGGGCCCGGGCGACCTCGGCTCCAGCGCGCTCGACCCGCGAGGCGTGGCGTTGGCCATCGGGGCAGCCCTCGTGTACTCGGTCTACATCGTGGGTGGCAGCCGGGCAACCCGAGGCCTGGAACCGATGGCCTCCACGACCGTGATCCTCGCGAGTGCCGCGGCGGGCCTCGTCGTCATCGTCGCCGTGCGCTTCGCGTTGGGCGAGCCTGCGCGCTTCGCCCACAGCGTCTCGGGCTGGGCGGCCGTGCTGGCGATCGCCCTCGTCTCCACCGTGCTGGCCGTCGGCCTCTTCGTCGTCGGGCTCAAGCACCTCGGGGCCTCCCGCACGGCGCTCATCTCCACGCTGGAGCCGGTGCTCACCGTGCTCCTGGCCGCGCTGTTCCTCGCCGAACGGCTCGCGCCGATGCAGTTCGTCGGCGGCGCGCTGGTGTTGGCCGGCGCACTGTTGCTCGCCTTCGCGCCCGCCTCCGCCTCCTCGGGCCGCACGGCCAGCGCCTGATCGCGCTGCGGATTGCCAGTGCCCCGACCGTGCGCCGGCACGGCCTTTGGCACGGCCCGCGATCCTCAGGCATAATGGATGTCTTCGCCGCACGCTGTGCGGCGTTGTCGTTCATCCCCTCTGACCTTTCCAAGCGCGGCACGTCAGTGCTTCTTCTGGCGCCTTGAGTTCCGGTTGGCGGCGATGCCGTCGCAACACACCGACTCGAGGCCGATCGCTTGCGGCGATCACCTCCCGATTTGCGACTTGTTGACGTGCGACACGGCGTCGGTGCCGTGTGCAGGCGTTCGCGCGCATCGCGGCGCCCTTGCTTGAAAGAGCTGTTCATGAGTTTCGACACCCTGGGCCTTGCGCCCGCCCTGCTCAAGGCCGTGGCCGATGCAGGCTACGGCGAGCCCACCGACGTGCAGTCCCGCGCCATCCCGGCAGCGCTGGAAGGCCGCGACCTGCTCGTTTCCTCCTCCACCGGCAGCGGCAAGACGGCGGCCTTCGTGCTGCCCGCACTGCAAGGCGTGCTGGCGGCCCGTCAGCAGGCGGGCGAAGCCGCGCCACGACGGCGCACGGCGGGCCCGCGCGTGGTGGTGCTGGCTCCCACCCGCGAGCTGGCGATCCAAGTCTCCAAGGCGTGCATGACCTACGGCCGACACATCCCCGGGCTGCGCGTGGCGACGGTCGTGGGCGGCGTGCCCTACGGCGCACAGCTCAAGGCCCTGCGCGGCCCGCTGGACGTGCTGATCGCGACCCCCGGGCGCCTGCTCGACCACCTCGGCAGCGGCGCTGCCGTGCTGTCGCAGGTGCAGGTGCTCGTCCTCGACGAGGCCGACCGTATGTTGGATATGGGTTTCATCGACGACATCCATGCCATCGCCGAGGCGCTGCCCGCCGAGCGGCAGACGTTGATGTTCAGCGCGACCTTCGCGGGCCACGTCGGCGGGCTGGCGGCGCGTCTCACCCGCGATCCGCAGCGCATCGAAGTCGCGTCGCACACCGACACGCACACCAACATCGAGCAGCGGCTGCACTGGGCCGACAGCGTGAGCCACAAGAACTCGCTGCTGGAGCACATCCTGACGCAGCGCGAGCTGGACCAGGCGGTGGTGTTCACCAGCACGCAGCGCGACGCCGACTGGCTGGCCGAACGCCTGGCCGACATGGGTCACGCCGTGGCCGCTCTGCACGGCGGCATGCCGCAGGGCCGCCGCAACCGCGTGCTGCAAGGGTTGCGTCGGCGCGAGTTGCGGGTGCTCGTCGCCACCGACGTGGCCGCCCGCGGCATCGACGTGCCCACCATTACGCACGTGATCAACTACGGCTTGCCGATGAAGGCGGAAGACTACGTGCACCGCATCGGCCGCACCGGCCGGGCCGGTCGCGACGGCTTGGCCATCACGCTCGCCGAACGGCGCGACACCGGCATGATCCGCCGCATCGAACGCTTCACGACGCAGCGCATCGAGGCGGCCGTGATCCCGGGGCTCGAGCCGAAGGCACCCGCGCCGGTCGAGCGCAAGAAGCCCGACGGCTGGCGGCCCGGCATGGGCAAGGCCGGCTTCAAGCCGCGGCGTGACGCCGGTCGCCGCGAGGGCTTCGGGGCCCACACCGCCGCACCGTCCGGGGGCAAGACCTGGTCTTCCCGGGGCGAGAAGCCGTCCCACCCCTCGTTCGGCGAGAAGTCGTTCGAAGGCTCGCGCGGCCCTCGCACCGGTGCCCCGGCCTACGGCGGCAAGCCCGCGCGCCCGTCCTTTGCCGGACGGCCGGCCGGCAAAGCGTACAGCGGCAAGCGTCGCGAGGACTGACCGCCCGCTCAGGCGAACAAGGGGTGGCGCATGGCCTCGTCCATGCGCAGCACCGGGCTCACGCAGCAGTCGGCCGGCTCGAACAGCGCCGTCCATTCGGCCTGCGTGCGCCGGGCAAAGACCGCCGCCACCTCGGCCTCCAAGGCGCGAGCGTCCTCGCCGCCCACTGGCTGCCCCAGCGACCAGTGCCGCTCGCCCCACTCGGGGTGGCCCAGCACTTCGCAGACCTTGCGCCAGAACTTCAGCTCCAGCGCGCCCACCGCCATCCAGCGATCGTCCCGCGTGCGGTAGAGCTGGTAGCACGGCACGCCGCCGGTCAGCAGATCGGCGCCGGGCGCCGGCGCGCGCCCCTCGCGCCGCACCGCGAGCCAGGCCATGAAGTGGTGCTCATGCACGACATGGGTCATCGACACGTCCACATGCCTGCCTTCGCCCGTGCGCTGTGCGGCCACCAAAGCGGCGAGGATGCCCGCCACCGCGGCCATCGTGCCGCCGAAGAGGTCACCGATCTGGAAGTTGGGCAGCACCGGGCGCCCCTCGCGCGTGGCCATCTGCTCCAGCACGCCGGCATAGCCGACGTAGTTGATGTCGTGCCCCGCCCGCTGCGCGAACACGCCGCGCTGGCCATAGCCGCTGATCGAGCACATCACGAGCCGGGGCTGCACGGCCCGCAGCCGCTCCCAGCCCACACCCAGCTTGTCCATCACGCCAGGCCGAAAGCCCTCGACCAGCACGTCGGCCTCTCTCACGAGGGCGAGCAGTTCCTGTCGCCCCGAGGGCTGGGCGAGGTCGATGCGGTGCAAGCGCTTGCCCTCGTTCAGCAGCCGGAAGAAAAGGCTCGGTTCGCCCGCGCTCACCTCGGCCTCGCTGCGCAGGAACTCGCGTGCGTAGTCGCCGGCGCCCGGATCCTCGATCTTGAGCACGTCGGCACCCATGCGCCGCAAGTGCAAGGTCGCAAAGGGCCCGGGCAGCAGCCGCGAAAGGTCCAGCACCTTGACGCCCTCCAGGGCGCGCTCGTCGTAGAAGCTCATGATCCCTTTCAGTCGAAGCGGCCTTCGCGCAGCCACTTGGTCGCCACCCACTTCTCGCCCCTGAGCACGGGCGCCCCGCCGTGCAGGGTGCGCGTCATCGGGTGCGGACGGTCGTAGCTGAAGAAGACGGCATTCCCCTTGACGGGAGCCACTTCGAGCTTGACGTCGGGAAAGGTCGTCGCACCGCCCTGCTCGGGTGTGTTCAGGTACATCACCACGGTACCCACGCGCTGCCCGCCGCGCTTGAGGATGCTCGGCGTGCCGGGCTGCGCAGGATCGAAGTAGTCGTAGTGCGGCTTGTACTCGGCCCCCGGCCGATAGCGCAGCACTTGCAGGCCCTCGCCGTGGTCCATCGGCCAGCGCAGCAGCGTCGCGATGCGCCGTTCGATGCGCTCGCACAAAGGGTGCTCGGCGCGCTGGAAGAACATGCCCTCGCTGGTGCGTGCGTCGCTCACCTCGCTGCCGCCGGTGTCGGTGCGCACCGTCTCCGACCGCGCGAGTCGCGGCTCCGCCAGCGCGCGCAGTTCGTCGCATTCGTCGTCGCTCAGGAGCCCCCCGAAGACGACGACCCGCGGTTCCTGCATCGTCATCACGACGCTCACCTCGCGGTCCCCGGCCCAGAGCACATTGGGCGAATCGCGCAGGTCGGGGGCCGGCATGGGCCGCGGATCGACATCCGCGGCCGCCACGGCCGCATCGGGCGAGACGCCTCGCTCGCGGAGGTAAGTCGCCAGCGTCTCCTCCATCGCCTGCACCGCCACGTCTTCCTGCCAGCCGCTGGCCAGCATGGCCTTGAGCACGGCATCGGGCGAGCAACCGGCGGTGGCCTGTTCCACGATCCACTGACGAAGCTCGGGCGTGATGGTCTGCACACTCATGCCGGCCATTGTGCAGGAAGGCCCGCACTGCGTCAGGAAGGGCTACCCCGAAACGGGGGAAGGGCCGGGCGACGGCCCCAGGCCCTGCTAGGGCTTGCGACGAAACACGAGCCGGTCGGCCCGTGAGGCGGCCTCGTCGTACTGGTATCCCTCGCGATCGAAGGCCTTGAGTTCGTCGGGGTGCAGTGCCTGCCTCTCGATCGCGAAGCGCGCCATCAGCCCGCGCGCCCGCTTCGCGTGGAAGCTGACGATCTTGTAGGTGCCGCCCTTCCAGTCCTCGAAGACGCAGTGCACCACCCGCGCCTTGAGCGCGCGCAGGTCCACCGCCTTGAAATACTCCTGCGAGGCGAGGTTCACCACCACCGGCGACGCATCGGCGGTGAGGCGCTCGTTGAGGTACTCGGCGATCGTCGAGCCCCAGTAGTCGTAGAGATCCTTCCCGCGCGGCGTCGCCAGGCGGGTGCCCATCTCCAACCGATAGGGCTGCATCCAGTCCAACGGCCGCAGCGCTCCATACAGCCCGCTCAGGATCACCAGGTGCTCCTGGGCCCAGTGCAGCTGCGCTGCCTCCAGCGTCTGCGCTTGCAGGCCTTCGTACACGTCGCCGTTGAAAGCCAGCAGCGCCTGCTTGGAGTTGCGCGCGGTGAACTCCCGGCTCCAGGCCGCATAGCGGCCCACGTTGAGCTGGGCCAGCGCGTCGCTGATGCTCATCAGGCCCGCGATCTCGGGCGGTGTCTTCCCCCTCAGGATCTCGACGAGGGCGGCCGCTTCGTTCGCGAAGCGCGGCAACGTGTGCTCCTGCACGTGCGCAGGCGTGTCGTAGTCGAGCGTCTTGGCGGGCGAAAGCAGGAACAGCATGGCGCGCGAGGCAAGAATCGGCGGCCGCAAGGTTATCAGAGCCACGCGCGAGAATCGAAGCTCATGACAAGCTCTTTGGCCTCCCCCTCCGTCACCCCCTGCCCCTGCGGCTCGGGCGCCCTGTATGCAGCGTGCTGCGGCCGCTGGCACCGAGGCGCCGAGCACCTGCAGGCACCGGACGCCGAGGCGCTGATGCGCTCGCGCTACTCGGCTTACGTGCTGGGCCTTGCCGACTACCTGCTCGACACCTGGCACCCCGGCACGCGCCCCGCCGCACTCGAGCCCGACCCGCCCGGCTTGCGCTGGCTGGGGCTCGAGGTGCGGCGCCACGAAGTCACCAGCGAAGACCGTGCGGTGGTGGAGTTCGTCGCGCGCAGCAAGCTGGGCGGCCGGGCGCACCGCCTGCACGAGACGAGCCGCTTCGTGCGCGAGCACGGCCGCTGGTACTACGTGGACGGCGACATCCGCGCATGACCCCCGAGCCCTCCACCCCGCTCCTGCTCTACGCGGACGAATGGCTCGTCGCCGTGTGCAAGCCGCCGGGACTGGCCGTGCATCGCTCCCCGGAAATGCCGGCCCACGAGCCCGCCGCGCTGCAATGGGTGCGCGACCACTGCGGCCGCTACGTGTACCCGGTGCACCGGCTGGACCGCGGCACCTCGGGCGTGCTGGTGTTCGCCTTCACGGCACCGGTGGCCCGCGCTCTCGGCCTGCAGTTCGAAGAGGGCCGCGTGCGCAAGCAGTACCTGGCGCTGGTGCGCGGTTGGCCCCCGGAAAGCGGCACGCTCGACCATGCGCTCAGGCGGCTGGACCCCGCTCCGCCCCGAGACGACCGCGGGCGTGCGACCCAGCCCCAGCCCGCCATCACGCACTGGCGCCGGCTCGCGCGACGCGAGGAGCCCGTCGTCCTCGGGCCGCACCCCACCAGCCGGTATGCGCTGGTGCACGTGGAGCCGCTCACCGGGCGTCAGCACCAGATCCGTCGCCACTTCAAGCACCTGGGCCATCCGCTGATCGGCGACTCCACCTACGGCAAGGGCGTGCACAACCGCTGGTGGGCCGCCGAGCTCGGCCTGCAACGTCTGTGGCTGCATGCACACCGTCTGAGCCTGACCCACCCGGGCCGGAGTCACGAACTCGAACTCGTCGCGCCGCTGGGCCACGACTGGCAAGCCTTGTTCGACCGGGCAGGATGGAGCTGGGACGAGCCGACGATGCAGGACGCCTTGCGAGGCTGAGCCGTCGCGCAGGCGCAGAAAGGAGGCCCGCGGGGCGCGGGCCTTCAAGGGAAGATCAAAGCGTGGCGCCGCCCACGCTGCGATTGCACGGACACAACTCGTCCGTCTGCAGGCCGTCGAGGATGCGCAGGATCTCCTCCGGCGAGCGGCCGACGTTGAGGTTGTTCACCGAGACGTGCTGAATGACATTGTCCGGGTCGATGATGAAGGTGGCTCGCAACGCCACGCCAGACTCCCGGTCGCGCACGCCGAGCTGATCGACCAACGCCCCGGTCGTGTCGGCGAACTGGTAGTGGTTCAACGAATTCAGGTCCTTGTGCTCCCGGCGCCAGGCCAGCTTGCAGAACTCGTTGTCCGTCGAGCCGCCCAGCAGCACCGCGTCGCGGTCCGCGAAGTCCTTCACCAGCCTCGCGAAGCCGACGATCTCCGTCGGGCAGACGAAAGTGAAGTCCTTCGGATAGAAGTAGAGGATCTTCCACTTGCCCGGGAAGGACTCCTCGGTGATCGCCTCGAAAGCGGAATGCCCGCCCTCCTCATGATGGTTGAAGCCCGGCTTCACGCCGACCACCGAGAAGGGTTCCAGCCGGTCGCCCACGGTTTTCATCGCTGCTCCTTGTGCCTGGGGGTGACGTCGCGCGAGCTCCAGCGGCTGTGCGCCGAGCCACGGGCTGATCATAAGTCGCCCCGGCTCATGCGCAGCACCAGACGTCGCCTCTCGCACATCGCCGCCTTGATCCCTCTCAAACCATCACGGCACGGTCTGGTCATCGGCAGTAGATGGGGAGCTGCCTGCCGCCCTTTCGCTTTCGGTGCTCCCGCTTCCTATACTCGGCCCAGCCCCCGTGCACGGAGATCGTCGCCATGCAAGTCACCCTCCTCGGTGCCGGCCTCATGGGCCGGCCCATGGGCCGGCGCCTGCGCGAAGCCGGTTGGCCCCTCACCGTCTGGAACCGCACGCGCGCCAAAGCCGAACAGCTCGCCCCCCACGGCGCGCGTGTCGTCGACACCGCGGCCGACGCGGTGCGCGATGCCGAAGTGGTGATCACGATGCTCGAGCACGGCGAGGCCGTCGAGCACGTGCTGTTCGACCTCGGCGTGGCCGACGCCCTGCGGCCTGGCGCACTGGTGATCGACATGAGCTCGATCAAGCCCTCACAAGCACGTGAACACGCGCGGCGGCTGGCCGAGCGCGGCATCGCCCACCTCGACGCGCCCGTCTCCGGCGGCACCGTCGGCGCCGAAGCGGGCACCCTCGCCATCATGGCCGGCGGGACCGCCCAGGACTTCGAACGGGCCCGGCCGCTCTTCGCTCCGTTGGGCCGCGCCACGCACGTCGGCCCCCACGGCGCAGGGCAGCTGGCCAAGCTCGCCAACCAGATGATCGTCGGCATCACCATCGGCGCGATCAGCGAGGCCTTGCTGCTGGCCGCCCGAGGCGGCGCCGACATGGCCAAGGTGCGCGAGGCCATTCGGGGCGGCTTCGCGGAAAGCCGCATCCTGGAGGTGCACGGCCAACGCATCGTCGAGCAAGACTTCGCCAAGCGCGCGGCGCTTTCCGTGCAGCTCAAGGACATGCGCAACGCGCTCGACACCGCGGCCGAACTCGGCATCGACGCGCCCATCACGAGACTGTTCGAGCAGCTGTACGCCAGCGCCAGCGAGCATGGCTTTGCCGATCTGGATCACAGCGCCCTCTTCTGCGAACTCGCCCGACGCAACAGCCCGCTTCGATGACCCGCCGACAGACGAGAGCCGTGCCCCGGCAGCAGCGGTAGCCAGCGAGATCGAGGCGGCTTCGCACCCCTTCGCGCTATGGCCCCACACCATCACACCGATTTCTGCTATAGTGGAGGGCTCTTGGGGCGGTAGCTCAGCTGGGAGAGCGTCGCGTTCGCAATGCGAAGGTCGGGAGTTCGATCCTCCTCCGCTCCACCACCAGAATCCCACACGCCCAACCTCTATCGGTTGGGCGTTTTCGTTTCCGGGTTCGGCGACACCCCGTGGGGTTCGGTGACCGGTCTGCATGGATGGCGGGCCGGGCCCTACGGCAGGTTCAGCGTCTTGGCCAGATGCCCGTAGACCGCGCCGACGCGGCGCAGGTGGCGGGATTCGGGGTGGGTGAGCAGCCAGAGGTCGGTCTCGCACTCGGCCAACGGTTCGCTCAGCCGGACGACGTCGCGGCGCCCCTCGGCAAGAAACAGCGGCACGACGCCGACGCCCAGCCCCAGCGCCACGAGTTCCAGCACCGACAGGATGCTGTTCACGCGGTACCGCGGAACCACCTTGGGGAAGTGGCGTTTGCGCCAGACGACCGACGGATGATCCGGCAGGGCATCGTCGGGCGCGATCCAATCGGCCTTGCCGGCCTGCACGTCGCTGAACTTGCGCACACCGCCTCGCTTGGCCGCATACAGCGCGACCCGGATGGGCCCGATGTGCTTGCCCACCAGATGTTGAGGCGGACGCTTGGTGGCCCGCACGGCGATGTCGGCGTCGCGCCGGGTCAGGCTCGCCAGTTCGTTGCCCGTGTGGAGTTCAAAGCCCAAGAGCGGGTGCACGGTGCGCAGACTGCGCAGGGCCGGCGCGACGAGGCCGTGCAAGACCGTGTCGGTCGTGGTGATGCGCACCGTGCCCGAAACCTGTGACGGCGTGGACTCGGCAGACGAACGCGCGGCCTCGAGCGCTGCTTCCATCTGCTCGGCATGGCCCGCCAGTTCCAGCGCCAGCTCGGCAGGGGCGTAGCCGGAACGCGTGCGCTCGAACAACGCCCGCCCCAGGCCGCGCTCGATGCGCTGCAGCGAGCGGAACACCGTGGAAGCGTCCACCCCGAGGCGTTCCCCGGCGCTGGCGAGCGTGCCGCCGCGCACCAGCGCGAGCAGTACGTCGAGGTCGCGGGGAGTCACTTGGTATTGCGTGGATGCAACCATCGTTTGCCTCTGCGCCTATTTTTGTTTCGGTGACGCAATCTTAGAGTGCCTCCATTCCTCAACGAACCGGAGTCGCTCATGAACCCTTCCTCGTCGTCCGCACAGCTCGGCATTGCCCTGCTGCGGGTCAGCCTCGGTGTCATGTGGATCGCACATGCACTGCTCAAGCTGCTGGTGTTCACGCTGCCGGGCACGGCGCAGTTCTTCGCCAGCGTCGGTTTTCCCGGCTTCTTGGCCTATCCCGTCTTCGCGGCGGAACTGCTGGGCGGCATCGCGCTGGTGCTCGGTCTGTACGCACGACAGGCGGCGCTGGCCCTGGTGCCGGTGATGGCCGCGGCGGCGTGGGTGCATCTGCCCAACGGCTGGGTTCACACGAGCCCGGGCGGCGGCTGGGAATACCCGGTGTTCCTGATCGCCGCATCCATCGCGCTGTGGCTGATCGGCGACGGCGCGGCGGCGATCAAGCGCAGCGAATGGCTCGTGCCGCTGCGGGAGCTGAGCCGGGTGAGCGAGGCCCCGCGCGCCGGAGGGCTTGCCAAGTGAGCGCACCGCTCGTTCTGGTCTCGCATGCACTGTGCCCTTACGTGCAGCGGGCGGCCATCGTCCTGGCGGAAAAGGGCGTGCCCTTCGAGCGACGCGACATCGACCTCGCGGACAAGCCGTCCTGGTTCCTGAAAGTCTCGCCGCTGGGCAAGACACCCGTGCTCCTGGTCGGCGACGTGGCGATCTTCGAGTCTGCCGTGATCTGCGAATACCTCGATGAAACCGCTCGGCCCCGGCTGCACCCGCTGAGCGCGCTGGAGCGGGCGCGGCACCGTTCCTGGGTCGAGTTCGGCTCGGCCCTGCTGAACGTGATCGGCGCGTTCTACAACGCGGCGGACGAGGCCGCCCTGGCGGGGCGTGCGGGCGAGATCCGCGCTCGGCTCGAACGGCTCGAGGAGGCCTTGGGATCGGGGCCCTACTTTGCGGGACAGGCTTTCAGCATCGTCGACGCGGTGTTCGGGCCGGTGTTCCGCTACTTCGACGTCTTCGATTCCATCGCCGACTTCGGCTTCTGGAGGGGACTGCCCAGGGTGGCGCAGTGGCGCTCGGCGCTGGCGAACCGGCCTTCGGTGGCGGATGCCGTTCGAGCGGACTATCCCGAGCTGCTGCGCGGCTTTCTGCTGGCACGCCAGAGCGCTCTCGCGCGCCGCCTGCGCGGGCAGCTTTCGCGCCAGTGCGGTCCAGCGTGAGCCAGGGCCGCGGCGCAGGCGGCAGCCGTTCCAACGAGTTGCTGCCGCCAGGTCTCGACGTCTTCGGCGCCTGTCACATCCCGTGGACGTGCGAGCGCGCGTGTTGCGCGCCTCGGCGTGCCGCGAGCCAAGCCACCGCGACGGGTGCGGCCAGCGCGATCATCGGCAAGACGGGGCGGTGCCGCGCCGGTTCGCCCTGGAGGCGGTGCGTCCCCTGCAACTCGGGAATCCCCTGCGGGGATGCGTGCACCGAGAGTTGGTTGTCCACCGCGTGCACCCCTTGCATCGCGGACACGGCCGACAGGAGCCCGTCGACTTCGTGCTGCAACACGTGGCCGCGCAGACACACGCGTCCCTCGGTCGCGTCCACGTGGATCGCACCGGGGTGCGTGACCAGGCGGCCCAACTGAGCCCGGATGCGCTCGCACAGCTGTGCATCGCTGTGGGGCCGCGCAGTGCCGGTGAGTTGCGAGCGCGTGTGGGCGATCCAACCCTTCAGCCGGTCGCCCAGTCGCTTGCTGCGGGCCTCGGCGAGGTCGCCCAGGTCGTGCGACGCCGAGACGAACTTGTCGCGCACCATCGCACGCCGCCGGCGTCCCATCTCCGGGTCCAGGTAGTACATCGCGGCAGCCCCTGCGGCGACTCCGAGGAGGGTCGACGTCAGATTTCGCATCACCGTTCTCCTTTCCGTTCCTTCACGGGCGGGTGGGGCCGCCCGGTCGCTGGCTTGTCTACCCCTTTCGCGGCAACGGACGTGCCGGGCCGCCGGGGCGTGAAGATCGGCCGCAGGCGCGCTAGAATGCGGAACGACGCGGGTGTAGTTCAATGGTAGAACTTCGGCTTCCCAAGCCGATAGCGTGGGTTCGATTCCCATCACCCGCTCCAGATCCCAGGGCCGCACTTCAGCGGCCCTTTGTTTTGCCTGTGGCCCCGCCGCGCCGGCCGGCGCCCACCGTTCGGTAAAATCTTGCGTTTTTTGGTGCCGCAAGGGCACCGCCACCTTTCCAGGGTCCCGCACGGGCGTGCGCCGTCACGCCAAGGGGTCGGGGCGAGGAAGCCGAGGACAAGGGGGTCGTATGCAGGGATTGCACCTCACCGCTGATCTGTATGGATGCCAGTGCGAGGCGGCATTGATGACCGATGCCGCGACGCTGGCGGATGTGTGCCGCAGCGCCGTGCAGGCGTCCGGGCTCACGCTGGTCGACGAGAAGTACCACACGTTTCCCGAATGGCAGGGCCAGCCCGGCGGCGTGACCGGGGCCGTGCTGCTGGCGGAGTCGCATCTGGCCGTGCACACCTGGCCGGAGCGCGCCGGCGTGACGCTGGACGTCTACGTGTGCAACTTCTCGACCGACAACTCCTCGAAGGCCGAGCGGCTGCTCAACGACTTGATGTCGACCTTCGCCCCGGCGCAGCGCATCACCAACCGCATCTTGCGCGGCTCCAAGGACCCTGAGACGCGTTCGGACGAACTGCTGCTCGAGTGGCTCAACGACCACAGCGCCTTCGGCTTCCAGGCTGCGCGCCGGCTCGAGACGATGCGCACCCGCTACCAGCAGCTCGAGGTGTTCGAGACGCCCCAGTGGGGCCGCCTGCTGCGGCTGGACGGCCGCTACATGACCTCGGAGCGCGACGAGTTCTTCTACCACGAGCCCATGGTGCACGTGGCCGCGATCACGCATGAGCAGCCGCGCTCGGTGCTGGTCGTCGGCGGCGGAGACGGCGGCACGGCGGAGGAAATGCTCAAGCACCCCTCGGTCGGCAGGCTCGTGCTCGCCGAACTCGATGGCGACGTGGTGGAGATGTCGCGCAAGCACCTGCAGTCGATCCACCAGGGGGCCCTCGACGACCCGCGTGTGGCGCTGCGCCTCGGCGACGGAGCGCAGTTCGTGGCCGAGCAGGCCGCGCGGGCGGACGGCGAGCGTTTCGACCTGATCGTCCTGGACCTCACCGACCCGGACACGCCGGCGCAGCAGCTGTACACGCGAGAGTTCTTCGCGCAAGTCAAGCAGCTCCTGCGTCCGGGCGGGGCGATCACCTTGCACATCAGCTCGCCCATCTTCACACCCGCTCGCGTGCAGCAACTGACCTCCTCGCTCACGAGCGTGTTCTCGATCGTGCGGCCCTTCGGTCTGTACGTGCCGCTGTACGGCACGTACTGGGGCATGGCCTGCGCGTCCGACGCGCTGGACCCGCTCTCGCTCGAACCGGCAGAAGTCGAGCGGCGCCTGGCGAGCCGCGGCATCCGCGACCTGAAGTACTACAACGGCGACGTGCACCGCGCCCTCTTCGCCCTGCCCAACTACTACCGCGAGCTGGTGCAAGGATGAGCGGCTCCGGGCACCAGCCGCAGGGCAGCGAGGACGTCTCGGGCGCGGGGCGCCCGCAGGATGGCGCACAGGTGCCGGCAGCGGCCGGCGTCCCGGCCGGCGTCCCCCATCCCCGCTCGGTTCGCAGCTATGTGATGCGCGCAGGCCGCACCACCGAGGGCCAGGCCCGCGCCATCGAGACGCTGGGGCCCCGGTTCCTGGTGCCCTACGAGCCGGGCCGGCTGCTCGATCCCGTGGCGCTTTTCGGGCGCAGCGCGCCCACCATCCTCGAGATCGGCTTCGGAATGGGCGAAGCGACGGCGGAGATCGCGGCCCGCCGCCCCGAGGACGACTTCATCGGCTGCGAGGTGCACGAGCCGGGCGTCGGCGCCCTGCTCAAGCGCATCGGCGAGCGGGGGTTGTCGAACGTGCGCATCATCCGTCACGACGCGGTGGAGGTGCTGGAACAGATGGTGGCACCCGGCTCGCTCGCCGGCGTGCACATCTTCTTCCCCGACCCGTGGCACAAGAAGCGGCACCACAAGCGGCGGCTGATCCAGCCCCCCTTCGTCGCACTCGTGGCGAGCCGCTTGGCGCCGGGCGGCTACATCCACTGCGCGACCGATTGGCAGCCCTATGCCGAACAGATGCTCGACGTACTGTCGGCCGAGCCGCTGCTCGAGAACACGGCCGAGGGCTACGCGCCCCGCCCGGAGTACCGTCCCCTCACCAAGTTCGAGAACCGGGGCCTGAAGCTCGGCCACGGGGTGTGGGATCTGGTCTTCCGCAAGCGTTGACGCGCCATGGCGCGCTTCAGGCGCGCCACGCCACCCAGCCCGTCCAGGCGGTGAGCAACACCACCGCACCGAACACGATGCGATACCACGCGAAGATGGTGAAGTCGTGCGTGGAGACGTAGCGGATCAGCCAGCGGATGCACAGCCATGCGCTCACGAAGGCGAACAGCAGCCCGACCGAGAACATGGGAAGGTCCGACCATTCCAGCAGCCCGCGTTGCTTCCACAGCGAGTACACCCCCGCCCCCACCAACGTCGGGATGCCGAGGTAGAAGCTGAACTCGGTGGCGGCCTTGCGCGAGAAGCCGAAGACCACGGAGCCGATGATGGTGGCACCGGAGCGGCTGGTGCCCGGGATCATCGCGGCGCATTGCACCAGCCCCACCTTGAGCGCATCCCAAGGCGTGATGTCGTCCACCGTTTCGATTCGCGCATGTCGGCGGCCTTGCAGGTCGCGCTCGCCGTAGAGCCGCTTGTGACGGCGCTCGACCCACAAGATGATCAGGCCGCCGACGATGAAAGCAGCCGCCACGACCACCGGATTGAACAAGTGCTGCTTGATCAGCGAGCCGAAGATCAGGCCGAACACGGCTGCAGGCAGGAAGGCGATCACCACGTTGAGCGCGAATCGCTGGGCGACCGGGTCATGGCCCAGGCCCCGCACCGTACCCCACAGGCGCGCGCGGTACTCCCAGATCACCGCGAGCATCGCGCCTGTCTGGATGGCGATTTCGAATACCTTGATCTTGTCGCCGGTGAAGCCCAGCAACGAGGAGGCGAGGATCAGGTGACCGGTGGAGGAGATGGGCAGGAACTCGGTCAACCCTTCGACCACGCCCATCACGGCGGCTTTCAGCAACAGCTCGATATCCAAGAACACCCCTTCGGTGCGAAACGCGCCCGGCATGATAGCGATGACGCGCGGCGCACTTGTGTGGGTTCGCAAGCAAGCGCCCGGGCAGGCGCGCCGCGGTGGCGGCTGCGCGGGCGCACCGACTGCCCGGCTCTGGCGGGGCTCAGCCCATCGGCCGCAGTTCGACCGCGAGGCCTTGCGGCAACACGCGCACGGGGCCCGGCTGCACGCGCAGGCGTTGCAGCAGATCGACCTGCTCGGGCTGGAGCCGATAGACGGTCACATCGCGCAGGAGCTGTTGCGCCAACGCTGCCGCCAAGCGCGAGCCGCGGCTTTGGGACAGAGAGTAGGCCCCGGCCTCCAGGCGTTCGACGCGCAGGTCGGTCATCCGGATGCTGCGGTCGGAGGGCTCGTAGCGCAGGCCGTAGGTGAAGCCGATCGTGCCCTGCACTGCACGCGCGAGCCACCCCTCGCCCACGCGCAGATCGAGTTCGGTGCCCAGTCGGTTCTCCTGGGGCAGAAACCGCACACGCGGGGTCGCCACCATCAGCTCCAGGGCATCGAGCCCCCGCAGGTTGAGAGGAAACTGCCGGCCCAGGGCATCGAGCAGCTGGGCCGCCGAGATGTCGATGCTGCGTGGGACGATGGTCGCACAGCCGGCGAGCACGCCCGCCGCCCCGAGGCCGAGGCCCAGAATCACGCACCGACGACGGTCGAAACGAACACCACGATCACTCATATCGCAAGGCCTGGATGGGTTGGAGCGAGGCCGCCCGGCGGGCCGGGTAGAAGCCAAAGAAGATGCCGACCGCCGCGGCAAAACCGGCGGCCAGCGCGATGGAGCGCACGCTCAGCACCACTTCCCAGCCGGCGAACGCGGCCACCGCCCAGGTGGCTGCGGCGCCGAGGGCGATGCCGAGCACCCCGCCGATCAGGCTGAGGGTCAGCGCCTCGATCAGGAACTGCGCGAGGATGTCGCGCCCGCGCGCGCCCACCGCCATGCGCAGCCCGATCTCCCGCGTGCGCTCGGTGACGCTGACGAGCATGATGTTCATGATGCCGATCCCGCCCACCACCAGGCTCACGCCCGCGACGGCGGCGAGCAGCAGCGTCATCACCTGGGCCGAGGTTTCCTGCGCGGACAGCACCTCGGAGAGGTTGCGCACCGTGAAGTCGTCGTCCTGCTCGGGTTGCAGGCGGTGCCGCTGCCTCAGAACCTCGCGCACGCCGGCTGCGGCGAGCGCCATGTCGTAACCCGCTTCGACCTTCACGGTGATGCTGCCGACGCTGCGCAGCCGGCTGGTGGCTCGCCCCTGGATGCGCTTGTGCAGGGTGCCGATGGGCACCACCACGACGTCGTCCTGGTCGGCACCGAACGCGTTCTGCCCCTTGCGCTCGAGCAAACCGATCACCACGAGGGGCACGCGATTGACGCGGATCACCTGGTCGAGCGGGTCGCCGTCGCCGAAGAGCTCGCGCGCCACCGTCTGCCCGATCACGGCCACCTTGGCGGCCGCACCGATCTCGGCCGGCTCAAAGAAGCGGCCGGCCACCAAAGTCCAGTCGCGCACCACGAAGTAGTCGTTGGTCGATCCGATGACGGTGGTGGGCCAGTTCGCGTTCATCGCGATGGCCTGCACGTTGGCGCGCGATAGCGGGCTGGCCGCCCGCACGCCGGGCACCTCGCGGGCGAGGGCGGCGGCGTCGTCCTCGGTGAGCGTGTTGGTGGCCCCGCTGCCCAGCCGTGCACCGGTGGCGGTGCGTGAGCCGGGCGAGACGGTGATCAGGTTCGAGCCCAGCGCCTGGATCTGCTGCGACACGCGCTGCTGCGCGCCAGTACCCACCGCGACCATCGTGATGACGGCCGCCACGCCGATCACGATGCCGAGCATCGTGAGAAGGCTGCGCGTGGGATGCGTGACGAGGGCGCGCCAGGCGGCCCGCACCGCGACGAGCAGGCTCACCGCGCCTCCCTCCCCTGGTGCGGCGGCTGGCGCCGATCGTCGACCACTTGACCATCGCGAAACACGATGCGTCTGGCGGCCCAGGCGGCGATGTCGTGCTCGTGGGTGACGACGACCAGCGTCATGCCTCGCGCATTCAGGGCCGCGAAGAGCCGCATCACCTCCTCGGACGTGGTCGTGTCCAGCGCCCCGGTGGGTTCATCGGCCAGAATGAGCTGAGGGTCGTTGACCAGCGCGCGGGCGATCGCCACGCGCTGCTGCTGGCCCCCCGAAAGCTCCGACGGCAAGTGATGCGCCCGGTCGGTGAGGCCGACCTGAGCCAGGGCCCCCAGGGCCCGTTCACGACGCTCGCGGGCCCCGACGCCGGCATACACCAGCGGGAGCTCGACGTTCTCGACCGCCGGGGTGCGGGGCAGCAGGTTGAAGTGCTGGAAGACGAATCCGATCTGCCGGTTGCGAATCGAGGCCAACCGGTCCGCCGGGAGCTCGTCCACGCGCTCGCCCGCGAGGCGGTAAGTGCCGCTCGTGGGACGGTCGAGGCATCCTAGGATGTTCATGAAGGTGGACTTGCCGGAGCCCGACGCGCCCATGACCGCGACGAACTCACCGGCATCGATGTCGAGCGAAACGCCGCGCAGGGCCATGACCGCCGTGCCGGCATGCGAGCCGGTCTGGTACGTCTTGCTCACCGAGCGGACTTCGATCAGCGCCATCGCCGTGCCTGCGGTGCCGCGCTCACAAGCCGAAGCGCGGGCCGGCCGGCCGGGCCGCGCCGCCCGCGCGCGGCGACTGCACCGCCACCACCACCTGCTGGCCTTCCCGCAGTTCGGGCGCACGCACCTCGGACATCGCCCCATCGCTGATGCCCACCTCCACCTCGAGTGCGCGTGGCGAGCCGCCCTCGGCCAACAGATAGAGCCGCCCCTTGCCGGCCGCGCGCCCGCCCGGCCCGCCGCGCGACGGCCCCCCCGAGGCGCTCGCGCCGTCGTCCTCCGCCTCGGGCATCTTCACCCGCAGAGCCGCGTTCGGCACCTTCAGCACGTCCGCGCGTTCGTCCGTGACGATGCGCACGTTGGCCGTCATGCCGGGCAGCAGACGCCCGCCCTTGTTGTCGAACGCGACGACGACGGTGTAGGTGATCACGTTCTGCGTGTTGGTCGCCGCCTTGCGCACCTGCCGCACGCGACCTTGGAAGCGCTGCCCCGGAAAGGCATCGACGGTGAACTGCGCCTCTTGGCCGGCGCGCACACGGCCGATGTCGGCTTCGTCCACCGGCACCTCGACCTGCATGTCGTCGAGGTTGCGCGCGATGACGAAAAGCTCCGGCGCCTGCAGGCTCGCTGCCACCGTCTGGCCCAGTTCGATGCTGCGCTTGATGACGATGCCGTCCACCGGCGAGCGGATCTCGGTGCGGCGCAGGTCCACCCGCGCCTGGGCGAGTTGCGCCTCGCGCTGCCGCACGGTGGCCTCGGCCGAGCGCACCTGGGCCTGCGCCACATTGCGTTGCGCCTCGGCCACCTTCAGCGCCTCGCGCAGCGCATTCACGGTCGATTGGGCGCGTTCCAGTTCGGCGGGCGATATGAAGTTCTGTGCCACCAGATCGCGGCTGCGCGCCAGGTCGCGCTCGGCCTGCTGCAACTCCACCGTCGCCCGGCCGGCGCTGGCCTGTGCCGCCAAGGCCGCTGCTTGCGCGTTGAGCACGAAGGCTCGTGCGGCCTCGAGGTCGGCCTGCGCCTGGCGCACCCGGTGCTCGAAACTCTGCGGGTCGAGGCGGGCGAGCAATTGGCCTTCACGCACCTCGGTGTTGAAGTCCACCAGCACTTCCTTGATCTGGCCGGACACCTGGCTGCCGACTTGCACCTGAGACACGGCCGTGACCGTGCCCGCGGCCGAGACGGTCGCGCGCAAGGGCCCGCGTTCCACCGGCGCGGTGCGGTAGTGCACTTCCGGCGCACGGTCCTTCCACCACCAGGCAAGCGCGCCCAGCAACAGCAGCGCGAGCGCGAGGATCGCGCCCCAGATCGTGACTCGTTTCATCCGCGGCATTCTAGAAAGTAGAAAGGCCCCGCATCACCGACTGGGCCCGCAGGGCCGCATCGACCCCCAACTTCAACTATCTTTACGCGGCTGCGGGGCCCCATCGCCCCCCGGACGGCCTTACGCTTTCCGCGCGACTTGACCCCGCGCCCCGCCCCCAGATACATTACTGACCAGTCAGTCAGTATCGCTCATGCCGCGCACGCTCCATCCCAGCTCCGCCACCTTGGCCGCAGCCGACGCCCCGCGGCGTCGGCGCAAGGACGCGCGACCGCAGGAGTTGCTGGACGCGGCCCTCGAGATGTTCGTCGAGAAAGGCTTCGCCGCCACCAAGATGGACGACGTGGCCGCCCGCGCCGGCGTCTCGAAAGGCACCGTCTACCTCTACTTCCCGAGCAAGGAGGAGTTGCTGAAGGCGGTGATCCGGCACAACCTGTCGCTGACCATCGCCGAGGGCGACGACGTGCTCTCTCGCTACGACGGGCCCACCTCGGAGTTGTTGCACCTGTTGGCACGTCGATGGTGGGAGCGCGTCGGGGAGACCGCTGCCGCCGGCATCTTCAAACTGATCATCACCGAAGTGCGCAACTTCCCCGACCTCGCCGAGTTCTACGCGGCCGAGGTGATCGAGCCGGGCCGTGCGCTCATCGTCAAGCTCCTCCAGCGCGGCATCGACCGCGGCGAGTTCCGCCAGGTGCATCTGCTGGACACGGCGCACGCGCTGATCTTTCCGATGCTGATGCTGTGCTTGCACAAGCACTCCGTGGGCGCCTGCCCGGCCGGCGACGAAGTCACCGCCGACCCGCGAGCGTTCATCGACCGGCACATCGACCTGGTGCTGCACGGCCTGCAGCGCCCCACCACCCCCCTCACCCCATGAAACTACATCTCAAGTGGCTGCTGCCCCTGCTGGCCACCCTCCTCATCGTCGCGTTGGCCGTGCGTGGGGTGACCCAGCGCCGCGCCGAGCAGGCCCGCGCAGCGGCTCCCAGAGCGCCCGTGGCCCTCGAGCTGGCCCCGTCCGACGTCGTGACGGCCGCCCGCCTGGAGGTGGTGCGTACGCTGGAGGTCTCGGGCACCATCGAGGCGGTCCGCACCGCGATGGTCAAGGCCAAGGTCGCCGGCGAAGTGCGCGAGCTGCACGTGCGCGAAGGCGACGCGGTGCGCGCAGGACAGGTCGTCGCCACACTGGATGCCACCGAGTACGCGGCCCGGCTGCGCCAGGCACAGCAGCAAGCCGAGTCGGCCCGCGCCCAGTTGGAGATCGCGGAGCGCACGCTGCAGAACAACCGGGCCCTGGTGGAGCAAGGCTTCATCTCGAGGAACGCACTGGACACGTCGGTGTCCAACGCGGCCGCAGCGCGTGCCAATCTGCTGGCCGCCCAGGCCGCTGCCGACGTGGCGCGCAAGGCCATGGACGATGCCGTGCTCAGGGCCCCGATTGCAGGTTCGGTCTCGCAGCGCCTGGTGCAACCGGGCGAGCGGGTGGGCGTGGATGGCCGCATCGTCGAAATCGTGGACCTGCGAGAGCTCGAGCTCGAGGCGGCCGTGCCCCCCGACCAGGTCGGGGCAGTGCGGGTGGGCGCGAAGGCCACCCTGCGCGTCGACGGAGTGGACGCGGCGGTCACCGCGCGTGTGGCCAGGATCAACCCGAGCACCCAGGCCGGCACGCGGGCAGTGCCCGTGTACCTGGCCGTGGCGCCCCACGAGGGCCTGCGCCACGGACTCTTCGCGACCGGGCGCATCGAGCTCGACCGGCAAGCCGGCATCGCCGTGCCGGAGAGCGCGGTGCGGCTGGACGAGGCGCGCCCGTACGTGCTGCTCGTGCAGGGTGAACAGGTCGTGCGCCGTGCTGTCGAACTCGGCCCGCGCGGCGAGGTGGGCGGGCGCGCCGTGCGCATCGTGCGCAGCGGGCTGGCCGAGGGCGACCGGGTGTTGGCCGGCACGGTGGGCATCGTGCGCGAAGGCACGCGCGTGAAGCTCACCCCGGTGATCGGCGCCTCCGCGGCAGGCCACTGAGGACGGCTCCCATGTGGTTTACCCGGGTCTCGATCGCCAATCCCGTGATGGCCACGATGGTGATGCTCGCCTTCGTGGTGCTGGGACTCTTTTCCTACCAGCGGCTCAAGGTCGATCAGTTCCCCGACGTCGAGTTTCCCGTCGTCGTGGTGCAGATCGAATACCCTGGCGCCTCACCGGAGATCGTCGAGACCGAAGTGACCAAGAAGGTCGAGGAGGCCGTCAACTCGATCGCCGGGATCAACCAGCTCTTCTCGCGCAGTTACGACAGCCAGTCGGTCGTCATCATCCAGTTCAACCTGGATGTGGACGGCCGCAAGGCCGCGGAGGACGTGCGCGAGAAGGTGGCGGGCATCCGCCCGCTGCTGCGTGACGAGGTGGAGGAGCCGCGCGTGCTGCGCTTCGACCCCGCCTCGCGCCCGATCTACACCCTGGCCCTCACCTCCCCCGACGGTAGCCGCAGCCCGGTCGAACTCACGACCTACGCCGACCAGGTCGTCAAGAAGCGCCTCGAGAACGTGCGCGGCGTGGGATCGGTGACGCTCGTCGGCGCGGTGGCGCGCGAGATCAACATCTACCTCAAGCCGCAGGCCCTGGAGGCCTACGGCCTGGGCGTCGATCAGGTCATGCAAGCCGTGCGCGCCGACAACCAGGATCTGCCGGCCGGCGCGCTGCGATCGAGCGAGAACGAGCGCATCGTCCAGATCACCGGGCGCATCCAGCGGCCGGAGGAGTTCCGCGACATCATCGTCGCGCGACGCGGCCCGGCGGGCAGCACCGCCCCCGTGAAGCTGGGTCAGATCGCCGACGTGGTCGACGGCCCGCAGGAAGTGGAAAGCCTCGCCCTCTACAACGGCACGCGCACCCTCGCGCTGGACGTACAAAAGGCCCAAGGCGAGAACACCATCGACGTGGTGGACGGGCTGAACCGGGTGGTGGACGAATTGCGCACCGAACTGCCCTCCGGCGTCGCAGTGGACGTGGTGCGCGACAACTCGCGTCCGATCCGGGTGGCCGTGAGCAACGTGCGCCAGACGCTGATCGAAGGCGCGGTCCTCACGGTGGTGATCGTCTTCCTGTTCCTCAACTCCTGGCGCTCCACAGTCATCACCGGCCTGACGTTGCCAATCGCGCTGATCGGCACGTTCCTCTTCATGTACTGGTTCGGCTTTTCGATCAACATGATCACGCTGATGGCGCTCAGCCTGTGCGTGGGCTTGCTGATCGACGACGCGATCGTCGTGCGAGAGAACATCGTGCGCCACGTGCAGATGGGCAAGGACGCCCACCGAGCCGCGCTGGACGGTACGCACGAGATCGGCCTGGCGGTGCTGGCCACGACGCTGTCCATCGTCGCGGTGTTTCTGCCCATCGGCTTCATGGGCGGCATCATCGGGCGGTTCTTCCACCAGTTCGGCATCACGATCGTCGCAGCGGTGCTGATCTCGATGTTCGTGAGCTTCACGCTGGACCCGATGCTCTCCAGCGTGTGGCACGACCCGGCCATTCATGCCGAGGGTCGGCCTGCCGAGCGGCGGTCGTGGTACGACCGCACCATCGGGCGGTTCACCGCCGCGGTCGATCGCTTCACGCACTGGTTGGGCGACGTCTACCAAGCCATCCTCGCGTGGTCGCTCAAGCACAAACGGGCCACGCTCGGCATCGCGGCGGCGAGCCTGGTGGTGAGCTTCGCGCTCGTACCGGTGATGGGCACCGAGTTCGTGCCCAAGGCAGACTTCTCCGAAACGTCCATCAGCTTCTACACGCCCACCGGCTCCTCCATCGAGGTGACGGAGGCCAAGGCGCGCCAGGTGGATGCCATCTTGCGCGAGTTTCCCGAGGTCAAGTACACGCTGACCACGATCAACACCGGACAGGCGCAAGGCAGGAACTACGCCACCGTCTACGTGCGGCTCGTGGATCGCAAGGAGCGCCAGCGCAATGTCGACCAAATGTCGGCCCTGCTGCGCGAGCGACTGGCCCGGGTGCCGGGCATCACCGTGACCCATGTCGGCCTGCTCGACCCGGTGGGCGGGACCAAGCCGATCTCGGTATCGATCCAAGGCGCGGACCTGCAGGAGTTGCAACGGCTGACGAGCCAGATCACCGAGCGACTGCGGCAAATCCCCGGCCTGGTGGACCTGGACACCAGCATGAAGCCGAACAAGCCCACGGTGGACGTCGTCGTGCACCGCGAAGCGGCCTCCGATCTGGGCCTCAGCGTGGGTAGCGTCACCCAGGCCCTGCGCGGCCTCATCGCGGGCCAAACGGTCGGCAACTGGCGCGCCCCGGATGACCAGAGCTACGACGTCAAGGTGCGGCTCGCCCCCGATGCCCGAGCCACGCTGCCCGACCTGGAGAAACTGGGGCTGACGGTGATCGGCCCGGACGGCACGCCGAAGATCGTGCGGCTCGCGCAGGTCGCCGACGTGAAGCCCTCGTTCGGTCCCAACCAGATCAACCGCCGCGACCTGGCTCGCGAGGTCGAGATCACGGCCAACGTCTCGGGCCGCTCGCTGGGCGAAGTCTCCGCCGATATCCGGCAGGTGCTCGACACCACTGCCTTCTCGCCCGGCTATCGGGCCAAGTTCGGCGGCTCCACCAAGGACATGCAGGAGTCCTTCGGCTATGCGCTCTCCGCGCTCGCGCTCGCAGTGATCTTCATCTACATGATCCTAGCGTCGCAGTTCAAGAGCTTCCTGCAGCCCATCGCGTTGATGTCGTCTCTGCCGCTGACGCTCATCGGCGTCGTGCTCATCCTGCTGATGTTCGGCTCGACGCTCAACATGTTCTCGATCATCGGCGTCATCATGCTGATGGGCCTGGTCACGAAGAACGCCATCTTGCTGGTGGATTTCGCCAACCGGGCGCGCGAAGGCGCCAGCGGCGAGGGCTTGGCCGGCCAGAAACTCGACCGCGAGGCCGCGCTGCTGCTGGCGGCCCGCGTGCGCTTGCGGCCGATCCTGATGACCACCTTGGCAATGGTGTTCGGCATGGTGCCGCTGGCCTTCGCGCTGTCCGAGGGCGCCGAGCAGCGCTCGCCGATGGGGCAGGCGGTGATCGGCGGCGTCGTCACCTCCTCGCTGCTGACCCTGGTCGTGGTGCCGGTCATCTACTGCTATCTGGACGACTTCTCGACGTGGATCAAGCGCAAGCTGCGCGGACGTCGCCCCGTGCCGGCGGCGGTGGGGCTCGGGACGGGTGAGGCGAAATAAAATGCTCGTTTGTCCTGACTACGCCTCAAGCCTTCCGAGGATGGCCGCCATGAACATCGAACAAGCGCGCTTCAACATGATCGAGCAGCAGATCCGCACCTGGGAGGTGCTGGATCAGTCGGTGCTGTCCCTGCTGGCTGTCGTCAAGCGCGAGGACTTCGTGCCCGCGGCCTACCGCTCGATGGCGTTCATGGACCTCGAAGTGCCGCTCAAGGACGGGGGCTCGCGCGGCCGGGTGATGCTTCAGCCCAAGGTCGAGGCCCGGCTGTTGCAGGAACTGGCCCCCGCCAAGCACGAGAAGGTGCTTGAGATCGGCGCCGGCTCCGGCTACATGGCGGCCCTGCTGGCCCACAAGGCCCAGCGGGTGCTCTCGCTCGAGATCGACGAGGAACTCGCCCGCTTCGCGGCCGAGAACCTGAAGCGCGCCGGCGTGATGAACGCCGAGGTGCGCCTGGCCGACGGCTCCAAGGCCGTGCCAGCCGAAGGCCCGTTCGATGCCATCGTCGCCTCGGGCTCGGTGGCAACCGTGCCGCAGCATCTGCTCAACCAGCTCAAGGTGGGCGGCCGCTTCTGCGGCATCGTCGGCGAGGAGCCGATCATGCGCGCCGTGATCGTCACCCGTACCGGGGAACGCGAATTTCGCACCGTCGAGATCTTCGACACCCTGGCCCCGCGGCTTCTCGGATTCGAGGAGCCGCCCAAGTTCCGCTTCTGACCCATGCAGCAACTCCCACCATCCGCCGTCCAACGACTCGTCCAATCGTCTGCGCCTGAGCGCCGCCCCGTGCTGCTCGACGTGCGGGAGCCGTGGGAGTTCCAACAGGCCGCCGTCCGCCTGGCCGAGGCGGACACGCTGCACATCCCCATGCGCGAGATCCCCTCGCGCCTGGCCGAGATCGATCCGGCCCGCACCATCGTGTGCGTCTGCCACCACGGCGGCCGCAGCCTGCAGGTGGCGCACTTCCTCGTGCAGCGCGGCTACATCGACGTGATCAACCTGCAAGGTGGGATCGACGCCTGGTCCCGTGAGGTCGACCCGTCCGTGCCCCGTTACTGACGCAGAGCACGTGCCCACTCATCGCAGCGCCCTCCCGACCAGAAGGAACTCCATGGCTGAGCGGATTCCCCTTGCGCCCTCGACCGACGCTTCGCGTGACGCCCCCCGTGCCTCGCGCCTTGCCGCATCCGGCCCTGATGCGCCGGCATGGGCGGCCACGCTGTCCGCCCTTTGGGGGCGGGCTTCTCGTCGGCTCGTCGGGGGCTTGGCGGCCGGCTGCGTCTTGCTGTGGACGGCGGGGCACGCGCAGGCGCAGACGCTGATGGAGGTGTACGAGGCCGCCCGCAGCTACGACGCCACCTACCTCGCTGCACGTGCGCAGGCCGAGTCGGTGCGCTTCGCCACCGAGCAGGCCTACGCGCTGCGCCGCCCCAGCGTGGGCCTGAGCGCGGCCGTCACCCGCAGCGAGCTCGACCCGCCGGTCGGCAGCGACCGCACCACGACGAACCGACAGGTGGGCGTCTCCGCCGCGCAGCCGATCTTCAACCGCGCCAACAGCGTGCGCATCGAGCAGGCCGAGCGTTCGCTCGAGATCGCCAAGGCCGACCTGCAAGCGGCCGAGCAGGACTTGATCGTGCGCGTGGCGCAAGCCTACTTCAACGTGCTGGCCGCTCAGGATGCGCTGGGCACGGCGCGCGCCAACAAGAAGGCCATCGAGGAGCAGCTCGCCTCGGCCAAGCGCAACTTCGAGGTGGGCACCGCCACCATCACCGACACCCGGGAAGCGCAGGCGCGGTACGACCTCGCCGTGGCCCAGGAGATCGCCGCCGAGAACCAGCTGCGCACCGCGCAGGTGGCGCTCGATCAACTGGTCGGCCGCACGGGGGTGATTCCCCGGCCGCTCACCGCCCCTGTCACGCTGCCCCCGATCCACCCCGAGTCGGTCGACGTCTGGGTGAGCCGCGCGGAAACCTCGCCCACGGTGCGCCGGGCGCAACTCGGGCTCGAGATCGCCTCGCTCGAGACGGAGCGCGCGCGCGCCGGACACCTGCCCACCGTCGATCTGGTCGGCGACGTGGGCCGCAGCCGACAGACGAGCGATCCGCCCAGCATGACGCAGCCCTCCGGCACCTATGGCAGCGCGACCGTCGGCGTGCAACTCAAGATGCCGCTGTTCGCCGGCTTCTCGGTGCAGAACCGCATCCGCGAGACCCTGCTCCTCGAAGAGAAGGCCCGCAACGACCTGGCCGCGGCCCGGCGCGGCACGGACCAGGCAACGCGCCAGGCCTTCCTCGCGCTGCAATCCGGTCTGGCTCAGGTTCGCGCCCTCGAAGCAGCCGAGGCGTCCAGCCGTCTGGCGCTGGAGGCCACGCTCACGGGCTACCGGGTCGGCGTGCGGGTGAACCTCGACGTGCTCAACGCCCAAACCCAATTGTTCACGACCCAGCGCGACCTCGCCCGCGCACGCTACGACGCGCTGCTCGGCCGGCTGCGACTGGAGCAGGCGGCCGGCCAACTCGACCCGGCCGACCTGCAGCAGATCAACGCCCTGCTCGCTCCCTGAAGCGCGCCCGGGCGGCGTCGAGGAGACGTGGCCCCCGCGAGGGCCTCTCCACCCCTCAGCCGCCCTGCTCGCGCACGATGGCGGCAATGCGGGCCGCCATGGCGCGGGCGCCCCCCCGGTGCATCGCCGCGAACGCCAAGGCCCGTTCGCCGGCCTCGCGCGCCTGCCCGGAGGCAATCACTTCCACGGCACGCGCCACCGCCTCGGCGGCGGTGTCCACCCGCCAGCCCGCCCCCGCCTGGAGCGCGAGCTCGGCGGCGTCGGCGAAGTTGAACGTGTGGGGGCCCATCACCACCGGGCATCCGCAGGCCGCCGCTTCGATCAGGTTCTGCCCGCCCAGCGGGGCGAAGCTGCCGCCCAACAAGGCCACGTCGGCCGCCGCGTAGTAGGCCGGCATTTCGCCGATGCTGTCCCCCAGCCACACGTCGGCCGCGCGATCGCCCTCTGAGGGCTGCCCCTCGCCCCACGAACTGCGGCGCGCCCATCGCCACCCCTGCTCGTGGACCGCGGCCGCCACTTCCGCAAACCGCTGAGGATGCCGGGGCACGATCCACAGCAAGGGTCGCGGCCCCGCCAGCCCCTCCCACGCGGCAAGCAGCGCGGCCTCCTCGTTCTCGCGCGTGCTGGCGGCCAGCACGACGGGGCGGTCGAGCCCCGCACGCCACGCCCGGCCCCGTGCCAGCAAGCCGGGATCGGGCGTCATGTCGAACTTGAGGTTGCCGCACACCTCCACCTCGGGTGCACCTGCATGGCGCAGCCGCTCGGCATCGGCCGCCGTCTGGGCCAGCGCCACGCGCAAGGTCTGGGCCGCCGGCCGCAGCACCGCTTCCAGCCGCTGCGCCTGTCGCAGACTCTTCTCGCTCAGGCGGGCGTTGGCCACCACCATGGGCACACCGGCCCGCTTCGCGCCGTGCAGCAGGTTGGGCCAGATCTCGGTCTCCATCAGCACACCGACGGCCGGGCGGAACTGCTCGAAAAAGCGGCGGACGACGCCCGGCGTGTCATAGGGCAGCCACACCTGCTCGTCGCCCGGGCGCAACAGCGACTGTCCGGCCTCACGGCCGGTGGCCGTGCCGTGCGTCAGCAGGAGCCGCATGCCGGGCAGCTCGGCCCGCAAGGCCTCGACGAGGCTGGCCGCGGCGCGCGTTTCGCCCAGCGAGACGGCGTGCACCCATACCCACCCCGTCGTGGGAGCGCCGGCGTAGCGGCCCAGTCGCTCCAGCACCGCATGGCGATACAAGGGCTCGTGGCGGCCACGCCACCAGAGCTTCACCAGGTATGCGGGCTTCAGCAGACCCAGCAACACGGAATAGGCGCCGCGCGCCCAGAATCGTGACGAAAGCAGGCGCGAGCCCGCCCCGGTGCGCCCGGCACTGCTCACGCCGCAGCCCTCCCGTGGACGAGTACCGGGCCGCGCCGCCGGGAGGCCGCCCGCTCAAGGCGCAGCGCTATCGCCGAGGGCGCGACTGCACCACGGGGCATGAAAGGTGAAGGGGCGTGCCTGCGAGGCACGCGGCTGGAGAAAGCTCGATGGACGGATCGCACGGCGCGATTGTCCATGCAGACGGGCCCCCGTGGACAGCGTGCCCTCGCCCGGGCCCGCTGCCGCGCGCCGAGGCCCTGACCCAGCGCGGTCGCGCCCGGCACACGCGGGGGAGCAACCCCTGCGATGCCCTCAGTGCGCCGAGGCGGCCACCTGCGCGTCGGGCTTCACCCGCCGCAGCGCCTCCATGAACGTTTGCTCGATGCGATGCAGCGCCTCGGGCGTGTGGCCCTCGAAGCGCAACACGAGCACCGGGGTGGTGTTGGACGCGCGCACCAGCCCGAACCCGTCGGCATACTCGGCACGCAGGCCGTCGATGGTGACCACCTCTTGCGCCCCGGGGAAGATGGACTCGCGTTCGTGCAACGCCTTCAATTGCGCGATCACCTCGTGATGCTCGCCCTCGGCACACGGCACGTTGAGCTCCGGCGTGCTGTGGCTCGTCGGCAGCGCGTCCAGCACGGCGCTCGGGTCGTCGTGGCGCGACAGGATCTCCAGCAGACGCGCCGCCGTGTAGGTCGCATCGTCGAAGCCGTACCAGCGCTCCTTGAAGAAAATGTGGCCGCTCATCTCGCCAGCCAGCGGGGCCCCGGTTTCCTTGAGCCTCGCCTTGATGAGCGAATGGCCGGTGCGCCACATCAGCGGCACGCCACCCGCCTGGCGGATGGCGGGTGCCAGGCGCTGCGTGCATTTGACGTCATAGATGATCGACGCGCCCGGGTTGCGCGCAAGGACATCCTGGGCAAAGAGCATCAGTTGCCGGTCGGGATAGATGATGTTGCCCTGGCGCGTGACCACACCCAGCCGGTCCCCGTCGCCGTCGAAGGCCAGGCCCAACTCGGCCCCCGTCTCCTGCATCGCGCGGATCACGTCCCGTAGGTTCTCGGGCTTGGAAGGGTCGGGGTGGTGGTTGGGAAAACTGCCGTCCACCTCGGAGTACAGCTCGACCACCTCGCAGCCCAACGCCCGCAGGATGCCGGGGGCGGATGCGCCCGGAATGCCGTTGCCCGAGTCGACGGCGATCTTCATCGGGCGCGCGAGCTTGACGTCGGAGACGATGCGCTCGCGGTACTCGGGCAGCACGTCGAGTGTGGTGAGTGCCCCGTGGCCTTGCGTGTAGTCTTCCTCTTCGATGCGGCGCCGCAGGTTCTGGATCTCATCGCCATAGATGGCACGACCGGCGAGCACCATCTTGAAGCCGTTGTAGTCCTTCGGGTTGTGGCTTCCCGTCACCTGGATGCCCGAATTGCACCGGGTAGCGGCGACGTAATAGGTCATGGGCGTGGTCACGGGGCCGATGTCGATCACGTCCACCCCTGCCGCGCGCAGACCCCGCACGACAGCCGCCGAGAGCGCGGGGCCCGACAGCCGGCCATCGCGGCCCACCGCGACCAGCCGCTCCCCTTGCGCCCTCATTTCGCTGCCGAATGCCCGGCCCAGGTGCTCGGCGACCGCTTCGTCGAGCGTCTGCCCGACGATGCCCCGCACGTCATAGGCCTTGAAGATCGATGCTGCGACTTTCATCCAAGCTCCCGATACGCAAAACTCGGGTCATTGTAGGGAGCGGCTCTCTCGCAGCTGTAGGCGCCTGTTACGGCAGCGGCCGGTCGCCCGTCCACATGTCCGAAAACGGCCAGACGCGCGGGAGCCCGCGCCCATAATGGCCGCATGACCTGGAACGACGCCGCTGCCTATCTCGCCCTGCGGGCCCGCGACGCCCGCTTCGACGGGCAGTTGTTCGTGGGCGTGGCGTCGACGCGTATCTATTGCCGACCCATCTGCCGCGTCCGTACGCCCCGGCGCGAGAACTGCATGTTCTTCGAGAGCGCCGCGCGGGCCGAGGCCGCGGGCTTCCGCCCCTGTCTCAAGTGCCGGCCCGAGTTGGCACCGGCCGGGCCGGCGTGGAGCGTGATGGACGCCTCCCGGACCCTGGCGCGGCAGGCCGCGCATTGGCTGGACGAGCAGTTGGCCCAGCAGGTGACCGTCTCTGTAGCCGGTTGGGCACGCGCGCTCGGCATCACCGACCGGCATCTGCGCCGCATCTTCACCGCCGAGCATGGCGTCACGCCGCAACAGTACCTCCAGACCCGGCGCCTGCTGCTCGCCAAGCAATTGCTGACGGACACCCACCTGCCCATGACGGACGTGGCGAGCGCCAGCGGCTTCGGCAGCGTGCGGCGATTCAACGCGGCCTTCCTCGCTCACTACCGCCTCGCCCCGGGACAGTTGCGCCGTTCGGCGCGCGACGTCGATGGGCCTCCCATGCGCGCCGTGCGCCTCGGATGGCGGCCGCCTTATGACGTCGATGCCCTGATGCGCTTTCTCCAGCAGCGCGCCATCCCCGGGGTCGAATGGGTCGACCGCGATCGGCGTGAGGTGCGGCGCACCGTGCGCCTGCACGGCCGCGAGGGCGAGGCCGTGGGGTGGGTGGCGGTGCGGTTCGTCTCGCAGGAGGCCTGCGTACGCCTCGATCTGTCGCCCGCTCTGGAGCGCTGGAGCCCGTCCGTCGTGCATCGCGTCCGCCGGTGGCTGGACCTGGACGCGGTACCGGCGGTGATCGACTCGGCCTTGGAAGACCTCGCGTGCCCGGGCATGCGCCTGCCAGGCGCCATCGACCCGTTCGAGCTCGCGGTGCGTGCGGTGCTGGGCCAGCAGGTCACCGTCGCGGCCGCCCGCACTCTGGCGTTGCGGCTCGTGGCGGCATTCGGAGAGCCGCTCGTCTCCCCATGGGCAGAGGTCGATCGCGTCTTCCCCGCCCCCGCGGTGCTGGAGGCGCTCACGCCCTCGCAGTGGGGCTCGCTCGGCATCACCCGACAGCGCGCGGCGGCCATCCAGGCCCTCGCCGGTTCGTGGCCGCACCTGCTCGCGCTCGCTGCGCAGCCCCAGGCGGCGGCCCTCTGGATCGACGCCCTGCAATCGCTGCCCGGCATCGGCCCGTGGACCGCCCACTACATCGCGATGCGCGCGTTGGGCTGGCCCGACACATTCCCACCCGGCGATGTCGCCGTGCTGAAAGCCGTTCGGCGTTTGAGCGGCGCCACGCGATGGGCCGATGCGGCCCTCTATGGCGAACGCTGGTCCCCCTGGCGGTCCTACGCCGTGATCCGGTTGTGGGCCGCACCGCAGGCCGCCGAGATGCACGCGGCCGCTGCCCTGTCGGAGGTCACTCGATGAACACGTCCCTTGCCAGCGCGCATGCCGCTGTCGCTCGCCGCCCTCCGGCGGCCAGCCTCTCGAGCGCCTGCACGGCGCAGCGCACGCTCGCCTCGCCGCTCGGCCCCATCCTCGTCGCTCGCACGCCCCGGGGGCTCGCGGGTCTCTGGTTCGAAGGCCAGAAGGACCACCCCGGCCCTCTGTGCGCGCCCGTCGTCGAGGACGACCCGCTGCTCGTCGAAGTGCAGCGCCAACTCGATGCCTACTGGATGGGACGGTCGCGCGTGTTCGATCTCCCGTTGGATCTGCACGGCACACCGTTCCAGCGCGCCGTGTGGCAGGCCTTGCTCGCGGTGCCGGCCGGCCACACGCGCAGCTACCGCGACATCGCCCGGGACATCGGCCTGCCGAGCGCCACACGCGCAGTCGGTGCCGCGGTGGGTCGCAATCCGGTCTCGATCGTCGTGCCGTGCCATCGCATCGTCGGCTCGTCGGGCCACCTCACCGGCTACGCCGGCGGCCTGGAGCGCAAAGTCGCGCTGCTGCGACTGGAAGGCGCGCTCGCCCTCTGAGCCTCCGAGTCACACAGCGCTCCTTGCACGAGAGCCGATCCCTGGCCCGATGGCACCACCATGCACCGAAGCTGCCCCTACCGCTTTCGTCGATGAAAACCTCCGATCTGTTGGACCTGCTTCTGCTCGCCGCCATCTGGGGCGCCTCGTTCCTGTTCATGCGGGTCGGCGCCCCCGAGTTCGGACCGGTCACGCTCTCGGCCGTGCGCGTCGCGGGCGCGGCGGCCTTCCTGCTGCCCATCGCATGGTGGCACGGCCACGCCGGCCCTCTGTGGCGGCATCGCGGCCGGCTCCTGGTGGCCGGCATGTTGACGAGCGGACTGCCCTTCCTGTGCTTCAGCTTCGCGGCGCTGTCGATCAGCGCGGGTCTGTCGTCCATCTTCAACGCGACGACACCGCTGTTCGGCGCGCTCATCGCCTGGGGGTGGCTGGGCGATCGGCCCGGGCGCTGGAAGGGCACCGGCCTGGTGATCGGATTCGCCGGCGTGCTGTGGCTGGCCTGGGACAAAGCCAGCTTCAAGCCCGAAGCGGCTTCCACCGGGTGGGCCGTGGTGGCCTGCCTGGCGGCCACCTTGTGCTATGGGGTCGCGGCAAGCTACACGAAACGCTACCTGAGCGGCGTGCCATCGCTCGCCGTGGCCGCAGGCACCCAGCTCGGCGCTGCCTCGATGCTCGCCCTGCCCGGCTGGTGGTGGCGCCCCGAGAGCTTGCCGTCGCCCACCGCCTGGGCCGCCACGCTCGCACTGGCACTGCTGTGCACGGGCGTCGCCTACATCCTCTACTTCCGACTGATCACGCGGATCGGGCCCGCCAATGCCATCGCGGTCACGTTCCTGATCCCCGCCTTCGCGGTGTTGTGGGGGTGGTGGTGGCTCGGCGAGCGCATCACCGGCGCGATGCTCGCCGGCGCGGGCGTGATCTTCGTGGGCACGGCCCTCGCGACGGGTGTGTGGCCCCGAGCTCCGTCCCGCCCTGCCCACACGGCTTCCAGCCGGGTCTCCTCGCCATCGCAAGGCCGATGAACATGCCGGTTCTGGTCTCGATGTCCCAACGGGTCTTCCCGGCGAGCCGAACGGCCAAGGGCCTTGCGCGAGAATCGAACCCTCTCGTCCTGCGCTCAGCGCCTCGACTGCCATGACCCACCCCACACCTTCTGCCGATGCCTTCGAACCCGGCTCTCCGATCGCCGCAGCCTTTCCAGCGGGGCTCGCCACCCGCCGCCAGGTGATGGGCGATGCGTTCGTCGAACGTGCCTTTTCTCAGGCCGACGAGTTCACGGACGACCTCCAGGAGCTCGTCACGAGCTTCGCCTGGGGGACCGTCTGGACGCGACCCGGGCTCGCGCACAAAGAGCGCAGCATGATCACCGTCGCGATGCTGGTGGCGCTGGGGAGGCAGAAGGAGCTCGAAGGCCATGTGCGGGGCGCGCTGAACAACGGCGTCACCGTGGACGAGTTGAAGGAGATCCTCCTGCACAGCGCCGTCTACTGCGGCTTCCCGGCCGCCCTCGAAGGCTTTCGCACGGCCCAGGCGGTGATCCGCCAATGGCAGGCCGAGCGAGAACAGCCCCACCCTCCACAGGCCCCGGCATGACCTCCGCACGCAAGCACAAGTTGCGCGTCAAAGCGCCCAAGCCGCGCAACCCCCTCGTCGCTCCTGCGGCTCAGCGCAAGGCGGGGGCCCACCGCAAGAGCCGATCGGCCCAACGCCAGGCCGAGGAACGCCTGCTGCGCAAGGCGCTGCGCGAGGACGAACACTGAAGGGAGGGCCGCCGAAGGAGCAGCGGTTGACGGGCCATATCGGCTGCGACGAAGCTGTGCCTGACACGAAGCTGTGCGGGCTGCGACAAAGGCCCGCGAGCTCACAGATGCAACGGGTGATCGGCTCGGACCCCGAGAGCGGTTCGCCCCTGAAACCGACGGCCCCAAAGCAGAACGGGTCAGCCTTTCGGACTGACCCGTTCAAATTTTTGGCGGAGTGGACGGGACTCGAACCCGCGACCCCCGGCGTGACAGGCCGGTATTCTAACCGACTGAACTACCACTCCGCGTCGGTAGCGGGTTTCTCGCATCGCTGCGACAAGCACCGCCAAACTTGGCGTCCCCTAGGGGATTCGAACCCCTGTTACAACCGTGAAAGGGTCGTGTCCTAGGCCTCTAGACGAAGGGGACTGAAATCTTCGTCGACTTGAACCGCGCGCCACCTGACTTTGGTGGAGGTAAGCGGGATCGAACCGCTGACCTCTTGCATGCCATGCAAGCGCTCTCCCAGCTGAGCTATACCCCCAAACACTCTTCAGTGCGGGACGAAAACTCCACCTCAAGACGTTCGATCTTGCGCTTTGTTTTCGTTTGTCGCGCCGTTCAAGCGAGAACGAGAGTATAAACCGCTTTTCAAACGCTTTGCAAGCGGTCCAGCACGATTTTTTTGTCGAAGAGCTCCAGCACCGCATCGATGGACGGCGTCTGGGCCCGACCACACACCAGCACACGAACAGGGATGGCCAGTTGCGGCATCTTGAGTCCGTGCTCGGCGATGGTCTCCTTGATCGCTTGCTGGATCGCGCCCTTCTCCCACGCAGGCAGGGCCGCGAAGCGCTGGGCCAAGCGCGCGAGCGCGGGGCGCACCGCGTCGGTCACGTGGGCCTGCAGGTCCTCGGCAGCAGGCGAAACCGGCGCGAAGTACATCCTCAGCCAGTCGGCGATCTCGACGGTGGTGGCGCAGCGGTCTTTGAACAGACCCACCATCTGCGCCAGCCGCGCCCCATCGCTCACGGCCACGCCGTGCTTGTCGAGCTGCTCGCGCACCAACGGGGCGAGCTTTGCATCGTCCGTCATCTTGATGTGCTGGGAGTTCACCCATCGCAGCTTGGCCTCGTCGAACTGGCCCGCGCTCTTGCCCAGGTGGTCGAGGTCGAACCACTGCAGGAACTGCTCGCGCGTGAAGATCTCGTCGTCGCCGTGGCTCCAGCCCAGGCGCGCCAGATAGTTGAGCACCGCATCGGCCAGGAAGCCTTCGTCGCGGTACTGCGTCACCGGCTTGGCCCCGTTGCGCTTGCTCATCTTCTCGCCCTGCTCGTTGAGCACGGTGGGCAGGTGGGCGTAGACCGGCGGCTCCTTTCCGAGCGCCCGGAAGATGTTGATCTGCCGCGGCGTGTTGTTGACGTGGTCGTCCCCGCGGATCACGTGGGTGATGCCCATGTCGATGTCGTCCACCACCACGCAGAAGTTGTAGGTCGGTGTGCCGTCCGGGCGGGCGATCACCAGATCGTCGAGTTCCTCGTTGCTGATCTCGATGCGGCCCTTGACCTTGTCGTCCCACACCACGGAGCCGGTGGTCGGGTTCCTGAATCGGATCACCGGCTGCACGCCTGGCGGGATGGGCGGCAGCGTCTTGCCCGGTTCCGGCCGCCAGGTGCCGTCGTAGCGCGGCTTCTGCTTGGCCGCCATCTGGCGCTCACGCAAGGCCTCGAGCTCGGCCTGGCTCATGTAGCAGTGGTAGGCGAGCCCCTGCTCCAGCATCTGGGCCAGCACCTCCTTGTAGCGCGCCATGCGCTGCATCTGGAAGTACGGTCCTTCGTCCGGGTCGAGGCCCAGCCACTTCATCGATTCGAGGATCACCTCGACGGCCTCCTGCGACGAGCGCTCCAGGTCCGTGTCCTCGATACGCAGGATGAACACGCCGTTGTTGGCGCGAGCATAGGCCCAGGGGTACAGGGCCGAGCGGATGTTGCCGAGGTGGATGAACCCCGTCGGGGACGGGGCGAAACGAGTGCGGATCTGCGTCATGCTGCGATGGCGTCCAGGCCGCGGGCGAGATCGGCCTTGAGGTCTTCGACATGCTCCAGGCCCACCGCCACGCGGATCATGCCCTGCGTGATCCCCGCGGCCAGGCGCTGGTCTTCGGTCAGCCGGCCGTGCGAGGTGCTGGCCGGGTGGGTGATGGTGGTCTTGGTGTCGCCGAGGTTGGCCGTGATCGAACAGATGCGGGTCGCATCGATCACCTGAAAGGCATGGCGGCGCGCGAGGTCGGCACCGCCTGCGGTCTGCCCCTTCACGATGAACGACACCACCGCGCCACCGCAGCCGCTCTGCTGCCGCATCGCCAGCTCATGCTGCGGGTGCGAGGCCAGCCCCGGGTGGTAGACGCGTTCCACCGCCGGGTGCTGCTCGAGCCAGCGGGCGAGCGCAAGGGCCCGCTCGCTTTGCGCCTGCATGCGGATGGACAAGGTCTCGAGCCCCTTGAGCACCACCCAGGCATTGAAGGGCGACAAACAGATGCCGGCGCTGCGCATCAACGGCACGAGCTTGTCGTCGATGATCGACGTGGGGCCGCACACCGCACCCGCGATCACGCGGCCCTGACCGTCCAGGTACTTGGTGCCCGAATGCACGATCAGGTCGGCGCCGAGCTTCACGGGCTGTTGCAGCGCCGGGGTGCAGAAGCAGTTGTCCACGGCAAGCAGCGCCCCCGCCCCGTGCGCAATGTCGGCCAACGCCGCGATGTCGCACACCTCGGTGAGCGGGTTGCTCGGCGTTTCGGCGAACAGGAGCCGCGTGCTGGGCCGCACCGCGCGGCGCCACTCCTGCACGTCGGTCTGCGAAACGAACGTGGTTTCGACGCCGAACTTCGCGAACTCGCCGCCCAGCAGCTTGATGGTGGAGCCGAAGACGCTTCGCGAGCAGACGATGTGGTCGCCCGCTCTCAGCAAGCCCATCACGAGCAGCAGGATCGCACCCATGCCGCTCGATGTCGCGATGCACGACTGCGTCCCCTCGAGCGCGGCGAGGCGCCGCTCCATCATCATGACGGTGGGGTTGGTGAAGCGCGAGTAGACGAAGGCTTCCTCCTCGTTCGCGAAGCGGGCCGCGGCCGTGGCCGCGTCCGGGTGCACGAAGCTGGAGGTGAGGAACAGCGCTTCGGAGTTCTCGCCCCACGGCGTCGCGGGCAGGCCCTCGCGCACCGCGAGCGTCTCGATGCGGGCGTCGGCAGGCAACTCCCGACGCGGGATCTTCTTCTCGCTCATGATGGGCTCAGGCCTCGCTGATGCCTTGCAGGGCCAGACGGGAGCTGCCGCCCTCGTCGTCTTCGGGCTGGGTGGTGCGTTGGTGTTCCATCGCGGCGAAGTCAGCCGCCGAGACATCGCCGGTCACGTACACGCCGTCGAAGCACGAGGCCTCGAAGCCGCCGATGCAGGGGTTGAGGCCGCCCACCGCCCGCTTCATGGCCGCGAGATCCTGATAGATCAACGCATCGGCACCGATGAACTGGCGCACCTCCTCGATGCTGCGGTTGTGCGCGATGAGCTCCTCCTTGGTCGGCATGTCGATGCCGTAGACGTTCGGGAAGCGCACCGGCGGCGCAGCGGAGGCCATGTAGACCTTGCGCGCGCCGGCCTCCCGGGCCATCTGAACGATCTCCTTGCTGGTCGTGCCGCGCACGATGGAGTCGTCCACCAGGAGGACGTTGCGGCCCTTGAACTCCTGAGCGATCGCGTTGAGCTTCTGGCGCACGGACTTCTTGCGCACCGCCTGGCCCGGCATGATGAAGGTGCGGCCGACGTAGCGGTTCTTCACGAAGCCCTCGCGATACGGCTTGCCGATCTTCTGCGCGAGCTGCATCGCCGCCGGGCGGCTCGACTCGGGAATCGGGATCACGACGTCGATCTCCGACGGCGGCATCGTGGAGATCACCCGCTGCGCCAGCGTCTCCCCCATGTTGAGTCGCGCCTGATAGACCGAGATGCCGTCGATCACGGAGTCAGGCCGCGCCAGGTAGACGTACTCGAAAATGCACGGATGGAGCGTCGGGTGCTCGGCGCACTGCTGGGCATGCACGCGGCCTTCGAGGTCGATGAAGATGGCCTCCCCGGGCTGCACGTCGCGCACGAAACGGTGCCCCGTGCCCTCCAGAGCCACCGACTCGCTGGCCACCATCACCTCACGCCCCTCGGGCAGGTCCGCCTCGCCGAAACACAACGGGCGGATGCCGTAAGGATCGCGGAAGGCCAGCAGGCCGTAGCCCGCGATGAGGCAGACGACGGCGTAGGAGCCCTTGATGCGCTTGTGCACGGCCCGCACCGCCTTGAAGACCTCCTCCGCCGTCAAGGGCAGGTCGCGCGCGGCCAGCTCGAGCTCGTGGGCCAGCACGTTCAGCAGCACTTCCGAATCGCTCTCGGTGTTGATGTGCCGCCGGTCGATCGCGAACAGCTCCTGTTTGAGCGAGTGGGCGTTCGTGAGGTTGCCGTTGTGCACCAGCACGAGGCCGAACGGCGCGTTCACATAGAACGGCTGGGCCTCTTCCTCGCTGTAGGCGTTGCCGGCCGTGGGATAGCGCACCTGTCCCAGGCCGACCGTGCCGGGCAGCGCTCGCATGTTCCTCGTGCGGAAGACGTCGCGCACCATCCCGCGCGCCTTGTGCATGAAGAACTTGGTCCCCATCGCGGTGACGATGCCGGCGGCATCCTGTCCACGGTGCTGCAACAGCAGCATCGCGTCGTAGATCAGCTGATTGACCGGCGCCTTGGAGATGACGCCTACGATCCCACACATATCGACATCCTTCGCGAAATGGCTGGCCCCACGGATGCGCCGGGGGCCCGAGGACTCAAGGCAGGTGCTGCGCGAGTTCGCGCGGCATCAGCGGCTTGATGCCTGCGATGATCTGCTGCAGCCACGCCGCACCGTGCGAGGTCTGCCAGGCCTGGCTGCGTGCCAGCGGCGTCCACATCACCAGCGAGGCCGCGACCAGGGCGATCAGCACACCGCGCAGCAGGCCGAAGGCGGCCCCCAGCGCGCGGTCCGCCGTGCTCAGCACACTGGCGCGGACCAGCTTCTTGACCAGCCAGGCCAGCACCGCCCACAGAAACAGCACAGCGACGAAGATCAACGCAAAGGTGGCCACATGGTTGAGCGCCGAGCCGGGCGACCCGACCGGAATGCTTGTCGCGATTCGCGGCGTTGCCCATTGGGCGCCGACGTAGGCCACCACCCACCCGAGCACCGACAGCACCTCGAAGGCCAGCCCGCGTACCAGGCCCACCACCGTCGAGAGGAGCAGCAGCGCCAGGAGCGCCCAGTCGACCCATCCCAGCTCCATTGCCTTACAGGCTCAGCACGGCCGCGGGCATGCCCGCGGCCTTCAGTTTGGCGGCCGCGCGGTCCGCCTCCTCCTTGGAGGAGAACGGCCCCACCCTCACGCGGATGCGCTTGCCGTTGGACGTTTCGATCACCTGAGTGTAGGTCTTGAGACCCAAGCGCTCGACCTTCTGGCGCGCTTCGCTTGCGCTGGAGGTCTCGCCGAAAGCACCCACCTGCACCACGAAACGGCCGGCGTCGGCGGCCGCGAGCCGCTTCGCTTCCTTGCCTTCCAGCAGCGCCTGTGCGCGGGCGGCCTCTTCACCCTTGGCCTCGCGCGGCGCCGCGGCCTTCGCCCTGTCGGCGGCTGAGCCCTTTGCAGAAGTGTCGGCCTGCTTGTCCGGCGAGCGATTCTCGGTGCCCGCGGCTTTGGTCCCATCCTTGCGGGGCCCGGCGCCGGCCTCGCCCGGGGCCGCCTTGCCGGGCGCGGAGGCCGCAGAGCTGGGCGCGGCCGTCGCAGTCGGCACCTCCCGGCCCGCCTCGGCAGCGGATTCCTCGATGACGGGCTGGGGCGCCTTGGCCGGCGACTTGGGCGTGGCGGCCAGCGGCGGGGCGCTTTCCTTCTTGGGGATCTCGATGGGCACGTCCACGGGGATGGGACGCGGCTGGCTCTCGAACAGCAACGGGAAGGCGATCACCCCGGCGCCCACCAGCACCGCCGCGCCGATCAGGCGCTGACGCGCGCGGGTGCGCGCCTGCTCGAGCGGCTCGGCCGCCGCCTGGACGCCGGAGGAAGCCTGCGAGGGACGCTTCAGGAAGGATAACAAGCGCATGCGTTCGAGCGGTTGGCCGCGGCCTGGTCCCCGCGCCCTTCGCCGCAGGCAGGAGCCGCGACCGGCAGGCGGCCCCAGGGTCACGCGAGGTGTTTGGCGCCGAGACGGGGCAGGCCTTCCTGCAGGATGCCGCCCACGGTGTAGAACGATCCGAAGATGACGATTCTATCAGTGGGGTCCGCTTCAGCGAGGGCGGCGTCGAGCGCCGACCGGGGGCTGGAATGCGTGCTGCTGGTCGCCCGCATGGCGGCCCCGGCGGTGCGCGGCAAGGCGCGCCACTGGGCATCGAGTTGGTCGGCCCGCGCGGCACGGGGTGTCGGCAAGTCCGTGAAGTACCAGGCGTCGATCAACGGCGCCAGCTTGCGCAGGATTTCGGTCGTGTCCTTGTCCGACATGGCGCCGAACACGGCATGTGTGCGCGGAAAGAAGCCCATCTGGTCGAGGTTGTGCAGCAAGGTCGCCGCGGCGTGCGGGTTGTGCGCCACGTCCAGCACCAGCGTCGGCTGGCCGGGGACGATCTGGAAGCGCCCCGGCAGCTGGACCGAGGCCAGCCCCCGGCGCACGGCCTGCGCGTCCACCGGCAAGCGCGGGCGCAATGCCTCCAGCGCCGCGAGCACGCCGCTCGCATTGAGCAGCTGGTTCGTGCCGCGCAGCGCGGGATAGGCCAAGCCGTTGAATCGCACCGAGCGCCCCGACCAGGACCATTGCTGCCAGGCCCCCGACTCCCCCTGCTGCGCGGTATAGCGATGGTCGCGCCCGAACAGCCACAGGTCCGCGCCGAGCGATTCGGCATGCTCGACGATGCTGCGCGGCGGCTGGGGGTCGCTCACCACGGCGGGCCGACCGGGCCGCATGATGCCTGCCTTCTCACGACCGATCGATTCGCGGTCGGGGCCGAGGAACTCCATGTGGTCGAGGTCGATGCTAGTGATGACCGCGCAATCCGGATCGACCACATTCACCGCGTCCAGCCGGCCCCCCAGGCCCACCTCGAGAATCGCCGCGTCCAGGCGGGACTGCGACAGACAGCGCAGGATCGCCAGCGTGGTGAACTCGAAGTAGGTCAGCGCCTCGCCACCCCGTGCCGCCTCGACCGCCTCGAAGTGCGGCACGAGCGCGTGCGCGTCCACGCTGTGCTCATCGATGCGGCAGCGCTCCTCGAAGTGCACCAGATGCGGCGAGGTGTACACCCCCGTGCGGTAGCCGGCCTGCCGCAGGATCGCTTCGAGCATCGCGCAGGTCGACCCCTTGCCGTTGGTGCCCGCCACGGTGATCACCGGCACATCGAAGCGAAGCGCCAAGCGCTCGGCCACCCGTCGCACGCGATCGAGGGTGAGGTCGATGGTCGCGGGATGCAGCCGCTCGCAATGCGCGAGCCACTCGGCAAGCGTGGTCGGGGTGGACATGATGGCAATGGTAGTGCGCCCGGGCCGGCATGCCCGCGGTGGGGCTGCCAGCCCGGGCAACGAGCGCAAACGTGAGCGCCTCGAAAGCCGAAGGCCGGCGCGATGCCGGCCCGGGAGCCGGTGCAGCCGCAGCGACGCCGGCGTTCAAAGGCAAGAGCGGGGTCAAGCGATCGCGTCGGCCGGCTGCCGCTGAAGCATGGCCAACAGGCGGGCCACGGTCTGCCGCAGCTCGCGGCGGTCGACGATCATGTCCAGCGCGCCCTTGCCCAGCAGGAACTCCGAGCGCTGGAAGCCCTCCGGCAACTTCTCACGCACGGTGTTCTCGATCACGCGCGGGCCGGCAAAGCCGATGAGTGCCTTGGGCTCGGCGATCACCACGTCGCCCATGAACGCGAAGCTGGCCGACACGCCGCCCATCGTCGGGTCGGTCAGCACGCTGATGTAAGGCAGCTTGGCCTTCGCCAGCCGGGTCAGCGCAGCGTTGGTCTTGGCCATCTGCATGAGCGAGAGCAGGCCCTCTTGCATCCGGGCGCCACCCGTGGCGGTGAAGCAGATGAACGGCGTCTTCTGCTCCAGGGCCGTCTCGACGCCGCGCACGAAGCGCTCGCCCACCACCGAGCCCATCGAGCCGCCCATGAAGTCGAACTCGAAGCATGCGGCCACCACCGGCAGGCTGTGCACCGCCCCGCCCATCACGACGAGCGCATCGGTCTCGCCGGTGGATTCCAGCGCGTCCTTGAGGCGATCGGGGTAGCGCTTGCTGTCCTTGAACTTGAGCGCATCGACCGGCAGCACCTCCTGGCCGATCTCATAACGCCCCTCCGGATCCAGGAACTTGTCCAGCCGCTCGCGGGCGCCGATGCGGTGATGATGCGCGCACTTCGGGCAGACATAGACGTTCTGCTCCAGGTCCGTCTTGTAGAGCACGGTCTCGCACGACGGGCACTTGATCCACAGACCTTCGGGCACCGAGCGGCGCTCGGCCGGGTCGGTCTGCTGGATCTTCGGGGGCAATAGCTTTTCAAGCCAACTCATGCGCAGGCTCCTTCGCAGAGAGTGAATCGAGGGCTGCCCGGATCTCGGCGATGAAGCGCGCCCCCGTGGCCGCGACGCGGTCGCGCGGCTCCTGTTCGATCAACTGCACCAGACGTGAGCCGATGACCACGGCATCCGCCACCCGCGCCACGGCCCGGGCGCTCTCGGCATCACGGATGCCGAACCCGACGCCGACCGGCACCGAGACGCAGGCGCGGATACGGGGCACCATCTGGGCGACCGCGCTGGTGTCGAGGTGACCGGCACCGGTCACCCCTTTCAAGGACACATAGTACACGTAGCCGCTGGCCACCCGGCCGACCTCGCGGATGCGCTCGTCGGTCGAGGTCGGCGCGAGCAGGAAGATCGGGTCCAGCCCGTGGGCCTTGAGCCGAGCGGCGAACGTCTCGCACTCCTCGGGCGGGTAATCGACCACGAGCACCCCGTCCACCCCGGCGTCCTGGGCCGCGGCGATGAAGGCCCCCTCGCCGTGGCGCTGGTCGTAGCGCTCGATGGGGTTGGCGTACCCCATCAGGACGACCGGGGTGTGCTCGTCACGCGAGCGGAAGCCGCGCACCATCTCCAGCACCTGCGCCATGCCGATGCCACGCGCCAGGGCCCGTTCCGACGCCTTCTGGATGACGGGGCCGTCGGCCATCGGATCCGAGAACGGCACGCCGAGTTCGATGACGTCCGCGCCGGCCTGCGCCAACGCCAGCATCAACTCGACCGTCACGTCGGCATAGGGGTCGCCGGCGGTGACGTATGGAATGAGCGCCTTGCGACCCTCGGCCCTCAACCGGTCGAACGTGCGGGCAATGCGGCTCATCGCAGAGCTCCCAAGGCCGAACCGGCCATCTCCAGCGCCACATCGGTGGCCCCTTCGAGCCGCGCGACGGTGCCGATGTCCTTGTCGCCGCGCCCCGACAGGCACACGAGAATGGATTGGTCGGGCCGCATCGTCGGCGCCAGCTTCATCGCATAGGCCACCGCGTGGCTCGATTCGAGCGCGGGAATGATGCCCTCGGTGCGGCACAGGTAGTGGAACGCCTGCAAAGCCTCGTCGTCGGTGATGCCGACGTACTCGGCGCGACCGATGTCCTTGAGGAACGCGTGCTCGGGGCCGACGCCGGGGTAGTCGAGCCCCGCCGAGACCGAGTGCGTCTCGATCACCTGGCCGTTCTCGTCTTGCAGCAAGTAGGTGCGGTTGCCGTGCAGCACACCGGGCGTGCCGGCGCTGATCGACGCCGCATGACGGCCGGTGTCCAGGCCCTGCCCCGCCGCCTCCACGCCGATGAGGCGCGTCGACTCGTAGGGGATGTAGGGGTAGAAGATCCCCATGGCGTTGCTCCCTCCCCCCACGCACGCCACCACGGCGTCCGGCTGCCGCCCGGTGAGCTCGGGCATTTGCGTGAGGCACTCCTCGCCGATCACACTCTGGAAGTCGCGCACCATCGTCGGGTACGGGTGCGGCCCGGCGACCGTGCCGATGATGTAGAACGTGTTCTCGACGTTCGTCACCCAGTCGCGCAACGCCTCGTTGAGCGCGTCCTTCAGCGTCCTGGAGCCGCTTTCCACCGGGACGACCTTCGCCCCGAGCAGGTGCATGCGGTAGACGTTCGGCGCCTGGCGCTTGACGTCCTCGCTGCCCATGTAGACCACGCATTCCAGGCCGTAGCGGGCGCACACCGTGGCGGTGGCCACCCCATGCTGGCCCGCGCCCGTTTCGGCGATCACGCGGGGCTTGCCCATGCGGCGAGCAAGCAGCGCCTGCCCGATGGTGTTGTTGATCTTGTGCGCGCCGGTGTGGTTGAGGTCCTCGCGCTTGAGGTAGATCTGCGCCCCTCCCATCTCGCGGCTCATGCGCGCGGCGTGGTAGACGGGGCTCGGACGGCCCACGTAATGGGCCAGTTCGTGCCGGAACTCGGCCTGGAACGCCGGGTCCTGGCGGCACTGCTCGTAGGCCGCCTTCAGTTCGTCGAGCGCGTGGATGAGGGTTTCGGCGACGAAGGTGCCGCCATAGGGTCCGAAATGCCCGCGGGCGTCGGGCTGCTGATACTGGAACATGACTTCAGGTGGGGGCTGTGTCAGGCGACGGCGGCGGCGATGCGGGCATCTGCCTCGCGTACCGCCTCGCAGAACCGGCGTATCGCGTCGGGGTCCTTGATCCCCTTGGCGCTTTCGACGCCGGAGCTCACATCAACGGCCCAAGGCCGTACCTGAAGAATCCCATCGGTCACGTTTGCAGGCGTTAACCCACCAGACAAAACGACCGGAATGGGAACGCTTGGTGGAATCAGTGACCAATCGAAGACCTTTCCGCCACCTCCATAGCCCTCCACATAGGCATCCAACAAGAGCGCCTGGGCATCGGCGTAGCGATGGGCAAAGTGTAGCAAATCGAGGCCTGGCGCCATGCGCGCGGCCCGTAAGTACGGACGGCGCACCGCCGCGCACTGCTCGGGCGTCTCGTCGCCATGGAACTGCAGCACGAGAGACGGGATCGCCTCGCACGCCGCCTCGATCTGCGCGAGCGGTGCGTTCACGAACAGACCCACCGGCGTCACGAAGGGCGGGAGGCGCCGCGCCAGTTCCCGCGCACGCGACAGCGTGACGTGGCGCGGGCTCTTCGGGTAGAAGACGAAGCCCACCGCGTCGGCGCCCGCCTGGGCGGCAGCATCGACATCCTCCTCACGCGTCAGGCCGCAGATCTTGATGCGCGTACGTGGGTTCATGGCGAGTTCTCGGCAGGCGTTCCGGGCAGGAAATCCAGAGCGGGCGTGCGCTGCGGCACCCCATACCGTTCATCGTACCGGGGCCCGAGGAAGTACAGGCCGTCAGGGGCGAACGTGGGTGCCGCGAGGCGCCGATCGCGAGCATCGCGCACGGCCGCCACCCACTCGGGAGGATGCAGCCCGGTCCCCACCGCAATCAGACAGCCCATGATGTTGCGCACCATGTGGTGCAGGAAAGCGCTCGCCTCGAAGTCGAACCGCCAATAGGCGCCGACCCTCCGGATGCGGATTTCCCGGACGATCTTGATGGGGGACTTGGCCTGGCATTCGGACGAGCGGAATGCGCTGAAATCGTGCTCGCCGAGCAGATGCACGGCTGCCTCGCACATCGCCGCGCCATCGAGGGGACGAAACACCCAGCCCACCCGACCTGCATCGAGCGACGGCCGGGTCGGTGCCTCGCGCACCAGGTACGCATAACGGCGGCCGAGGGCCGCGTTGCGGGCGTGGAAGTCGCCGGGCACCGGCTGACACCACTCGACGGCAATGTCCGCCGGCAGGAACGTGTTGGGGCCGCGCACCCACGAGAACGGCTCGCGGCGCAAGTCGGTATCGAAATGAACCACCTGGTTGAGCGCGTGCACGCCGGCGTCGGTGCGCCCGGCGCACACGGTGCGCACCGGCGTGCCGGTGAAGCGCTCCAGCGCCTGCTCAAGATGGTCCTGCACGGTGCCGCCCCCCGGCTGGCTCTGCCAGCCCTTGTAGGCGGTGCCGCGGTAGCTGATTCCGAGGGCGATTCTCAACGTGGTGCCGATCCAAAAGAACGAAGACCCGCCACCAGCGGGTCTTCCAGAGCCTCCTGCCGTGCGGGGCTGCAGCGCCGAACGCGCCCAGAGCTCGGGCCGGGCACGGGGCCCCAAGGGCCCACCCGCCGCCCGCCAGCGGGATCTACGCGAGCTCCGCCAGCATGTTCTGCGCCTTGGCCTTGAGGGCGCCGCTCGATTTTGCGACCACTTCCTGCAGCAACTCGCGCGCCCCCTCGCGGTCACCGATCTGGCGGAACTCCTCGGCCAGCTCGAGCTTGCGGGCCAGCGGGTCTCCCCCTGCCGGTTCCGCCGGGCCGAGATCGAGGTCCGGCAGCGCCTCGACCACCCCGACCTCAGGCACCCCCGCCGGCGCCGGGGCGGGCCCGAGATCGAGCGTCAGGTCGGACAGGTCGAAGTCCATCGAGCGGGAGTCACTGGCGCTGGTGCCCTTGGGCGCCTCGGGCGCGGGCGGCTCCAGGTCCGGCAGTTCGAAGGCCAGGGGCTCGTCCACCTGGGCCACCCCCGCCGGCTCCAACTCGATCGAGGGCAGCTCGGCCACCGACGGTGCCGCGCTGAGCGGCTGCGTCGTCTCGGAATCGACCGGCTTGGCGACCGCCGGCTCGCTGAGCGGCAGGTCAAGGTCCAGGTCGATGCCCCCTCCAGCGGGTGCCGCCGCGGCCGGAGCGCGCCCGGGTTGCGGCTCGGGCATGACCGACTGGGGCATCGTGCTCGCGCCCAAGGGCTCGGCCGGCCCCTCGGCCACGCGCGCCTCGGCGGGCTGGCCGCCCGGCCGGTACAACGCGTTCTCGGGATCGATCTGGCGGCCGAGCTCCTGGGCACGCTGCCACTCCTCGCCCTCTCCGCCGGTCAGGCCATACAGCTGCGTCGCGAGCACTTCGAATCCCTTCGAATCGCGACGCTTGGCGTAAACCTCCAGCAGCTTGGTGCGGATGGCCAGCCGCTCCGGATTGGCGCGCATGGCCTCCTTGAGGATCTCCTCGGCCTGGAGGTCGCGACCGTAGGCGAGGTACACGTCCGCCTCGGCCACCGGGTCCACATCGCCGATCGCGTCGAGCTGGCTGAGCGAGTAGCTGAGCGACGACGGCGTACCGGAAGCGTCCTTGGTGTCGATGCGCTGCCCGCCGCTCGCGCCGAAGAACGTGTCGGGCTGCAGGCGGCTCTCGAGGAAAGAGGTTTCCCCGCTGTCCTGCTTCGTCCTGGCCTTCAGACGATACAGGCCCAGACCCGCGAGCAGCACGATCAGCCCGCCCGCGAGCGGCAGGGCCAGCGGGTTCTCCAGCAGCCCATCGATGAAGCTGGGCTCCTCGACCACGGGAGGCTGGGGCAGCGTGGGCTTGCTGGCAGCCGCAGCCCGCGCGGGCGCGCTCGCCGCGGCGACGGCCGACGCGGCAGCCGCTGGGCCACTGGCCTCGGAGGCCGCGGCCTGCGCCACCGCCGCCGAGGCCGCAGGGGCCGTGGCCGCGGCGACCGGCACCGCCACACCCGGGGCGGACGCCGCAGCGACCGGGGGGGCGACGGGCGCCGCCGGCGGCGCAGCCGCAGGCGCCGGGGTGGCGGCTGCAGCGGGTGCAGAAGCCGCCGGCGAGAGTTTTTGGAGCTCTTGCAGGTTGCGGGAGAGCTCGGCGACGCGCGCGCTGGCTTCCTGCTTCTCGCGCTGCTTTGCGATGCCCTCCTCCGGCGCCCCCTTGGCGGCCACCCCGCCCTTGCTGAGCGTCAGCTTATCCGCCGACGGGGCAGCAGCTTGCTTGCGGTCCTGGACTTCGGCCTGGAGTTGGCCCGAAGCCTGGCGACTCGGCTCGGCGCCTGCCGCGGCGACGGCGGCGGAAGCGAGCCGCTGCCGGTACGCGGCGAAGTCCGCGCTCTGGGCCTGGATCAGCTGTCGCGCCTCCGAAGGCGAGACCGCCTGGGCTTGCTCGCCGGCCGGCA